>JAAFIC010000111.1 GCA_013298565.1 Alphaproteobacteria bacterium
GGGAAACACTCAAAGTCGGGGTGAAAAAGGCGAAAAATCACCCAAAAAATACGCCTAAACCAGCGATAACGCCCCAAAAGCCCGAATAAACAGCAAAATCACACGGTTATTGCGGGTGTCCAGCTTCTGCGTCAGTCGCTTTATAAGCAACAGAAATTCGCGAATAAGCAACAGCTTTATCTAAAAGATCCGTTTTCACGGGTGATCGGGTCGTTTCATAATCATTTCGGTAGATTAAACTTAATCGATAGGAGATATCTGCCAATAATTTCGGGTTGGTTTTAACATAATGGATCTCAATAATGCTGGAAAGAAGTTCAGAAGACACAAAGAAGCTTGGTTGAAGAGAGTACATAGACAGGTGATAGACGCTACCAGCAAGTCTCTGAACAAGATTAACCATTTCAAGCTGATCGAATGGTTTAAAAAAATCTGCAGCTGATTGATAAAAACTCAAGGCTTCTTCAGGTTTCCCCCGAAGTAAGCTGTTGTAGCCGCGGGTAATACGAAGGTCCGCATGCTTTCTTACCTCGATTAATGTCCGCTCGTGCTGGTATTGATCCTCCGCTTTCGCCAACAGTTCATCGACACGATCAAACCGACCATCTGCCAACGCTAACGCTGCGTCGGCCTTTAGCTGGATGAGATCTGCGTTGGAAGCTTCTATTTCTCCAATACGATGACGTAGCGCCGCCCACTCTGTCGCCTTAGCACGCAGAAAATCATCGAGTTCAGCAAGGCTAGCATCGGGCTGAGCATGCTCAAATTGACGAGCCACAGCATCAATTAAGTTTCGGGCTTCTCTATATGCCCGATCCAAATCCCCGTCTCGCCGCGAGCCAGCTTGAATCGCGCAGGCCTCAATCTCTGCCTCTGAAATTTTCAACGCGACGATAATTGGATCAATGGTTTTCAAGTGCGGATTGGCCACGAGACCGCTTTCCAGTTCGCTAATCCGCCGAACTTTCTTGCCGGTATTGTACGCTTCTTCAGAAAGCTGAATCTGGGTAAGACCAAGGGCCCGCCGCTTCTGAAGTATCAGCTTTCCCAGTGCCTGTCCAAAGGTCTCGTCCCCCATTTCCGCATTTACTCCGCATATATCATGCATGCATTCCGCAAATCAGCACGGGCTGCATTCGTTAGTTTGAATGGGCGCACTGAATGTCGTCCGGACGACGATCCTCTAATAGATGGAAGATCGTTACAATGATTAACTCTAAATGGCTGGCCGTGCTTGCCGCAACGCTTCATTTGACTACACAGATGGGCTTCCACACGGAAATCTTGGCTGCGGCAGTCACCCTGCTCGCTGCAATAGCGGAGGCCCGTAAGCAAGAGTGATGAGTAATCCAGTGGCGTTCGCCTGCGGTATCCGCGCGAGCGCCACTGCTCAAACCATAGATGTCAGGATAGCCTCGCATAACGTTAGTATAAAAATGATTTTTGGAATTCTCGTGAGGCAGGATACCTAATTCATGGAGAAATATGCTTTATTAAGAAGCGACATAGGAGCATGAAATGTAACCAGAGGCCGTTTAAAAAACTGGGACCGCCCAGTTGCCGGGTTTACCAAGCAAGACAGCGCGCACGGCCTGAATGGTGATGCTGCGCCAAGAAACTTAGCCATCTACCTGCCGCTCATACGAGCACACCACATATTTTAGCGGCTAGCGAGAATGAGGTTCACAACCTAATATGGCAACCTTATAATAGTTATTGCCGCATAACATTGCACTGGTTATACAAGCGCGGTGGAGAGTTTAAATAATGACATCCTTGCGTCAAGACATTGTTAAGCGGGTAGAGAGATTACCAAAACCAACAAACGTTACCTCTGCGCTTCAACCACTATTCGAAGCAGTCAGTAACGCCATACATTCTACGCAAGCGAAATTCAACGAAACTGTTTCAGCCGATGGGCGTGTTATCGTCACCGTTTCTACCGCTCGCAAGAAGGGGGATGTTTGGGCCACTGTGGAGGACAACGGTGCTGGATTGGATGCCAAAAACTGGGAGGCTTTTACGACGACTGATACTGACAATAAGATCAAGATCGGTGGCAAGGGTGTGGGAAGGCTTCTCTGGCTCGATTGTTTTGAAAAGATCGAGATCAACAGCGTCTTCCAGGATTCAGGCACATTCAAGCGACGTAAATTTCGTTTTGTTTTGACCGTCTCCGATCAGATTCAGGATCACCTGCTTGAAGATGCCAACGGCGTGTCAACGTCGTCATTCCATGTGCGGTTCACTAGCCTGCGCAATAATGCCTATCAGGACAAATTTCCGGGCAGAGAAAGCTATATTTTCCAACACATCACGTCTCATTTCCTGCCGACGTTCATTGGCGGTCGCTGCCCGCGTTTGACAGTCATAGTGGGGGACGACAGTCGGGAATTCCCAGATGCCATCAATGGTATCGTTCTGCGACGCGCTCCCGAAGTCGCCGTCGAAACTCAGAATTATGGGACATTGAACCTCACGCTTATGGAGTGCGACAAGGTTGCCAGTGCTGATCTCAAGGGGCTGCATTTCGTCCATTTCATTGCTCATGATCGCACTGTCCATTCTCAATGTATCGACAGCAAGCTTGGTCTACGACAGTTCGGCGATAATAATGACAGAGTATTCCATGCAATCATCACCGGCGAATATCTGGACCAGAATGTCAATCAAGAGCGTACAGCATTCACTTTCGAAAACAGCGTCATTGAAAAAATCATCAATGAGGTTTGTTTTGAGAGGATTGAAGTTTTCCTTGAAGAGCCGCTGACTGGACTCCGGGGAGATCAGCGCCAAAAAATCGAGAATATTACGGCAACTTATCCTTCCGTTGCATTCGGGAACACTGAGGAACTGCAAAAGAAGGTCCCAACTGGAGAGTTAAATGAAGATGCTATCTACGGGCATCTCGCCCGCGAGCGCTTCAGGCGAGACATGCGCCAGGCGGAGAAAATCCGAGGAGTTTTGGAACGGCTGAAGGATACCACCGCTGATGCGAACACATTTGCGTCTGCAATTGCAGACGCCGGTCAAGCGCTTGAAGATGCAGAACAACGGAGCTTGGCGGAGTACGTGGTGCGCCGGAAGGTGGTGCTCGACTTCATGGATATCCTCTTGGAAAAGGTCCGTGATGACACCCGTGACAGTGCCTATCAGCGCGAGGACATCCTGCATTCCTTCATATGCCCGGTTAAGGTTAATACAGTCGCTGAGGGTCGGCGGGTTGAACCCGCCTCATCTCATGATCTCTGGATTATCGACGAGCGACTTACCTTTGCACAGTATTTCAGTTCAGACGTGGACTTTACGAAGCTTGCAGAGGCAAGCGATAGCCAAGAGCGCCCAGATGTTCTGATATTCGATCATGTTCATGGACTCCGACAAAGCGAAGCGCCCTCAAACGTCTTGTTGGTCGAGTTCAAAAGGCCCGGCAGGACTAGCTATCGCGATGATGAAAATCCACAGCATCAAGTGGAGCGCTATGTGCGGCGACTTCTCACAGGCGGACTTTCAGATGTGAAAGGAAGGCCGATCAAGCTCGATAGCAACACCATCTTCTATTGCTTCATCGTAGCAGACATTGTTGGAAAGCTCGATGAATGGACCTTTTCATGGCAACGTACAGTGGATGGACGAGGGCGAATTTATAGACCTAACAGCGGTTTTGCGGGTTCAATTGAGCTAATCGGATGGGACGCACTGCTTGAGGATGCGAAAATCAGAAACCGAGCATTCTTTGATAAAGCCGGGATTACTGGCGATAGTTTCTTCAGCAAGCGGATGTGAGTACCCCCATCCCAACAATCCGGTCAGTGAGTTTCATTCCTAGAATGGGCTGGCGTTCGCCAGCTGGACACCCGCAAAAACCCTCGCTCATTGAGCGGGGCTGTGATTCACTGAGGGCGTCGCTGCTTGGAGCCTGCCGATGGACCCTCAATCGCTTTTCAGTCTGAACGATCATCTTAAAGCCTTGAGCGCGCACGGCGATCCGCTTGAGGTTTTGGAGCGGACGGTTGATTTCGAGTATTTCCGAGGCTGGCTTGTCGAGGGGCTTGGCTATGGCGACGGCAGCAAGGGCGGGCGGCCACCGTTTGATCCGGTGGCGATGTTCAAGATCTTGATCTTGCAAGCACAGCATAATCTCTCGGATGCGCGGACGGAGTTTATGATCCGGGATCGGCTGAGTTGGCTGCGGTTTCTGGGGTTTTCGCTGGGAGATCGTACGCCGGACGAGAACACCATCCGGCATTTTCGTAATCGGCTGATAGAAACGGGCACGCTGACGCGGGTGATGAAGGCCTTCGACTGGCAGTTGCAGAAGAAGGGCTATATCCCGATGGCAGGGCAGATCATCGATGCCTCGCTGGTCCCGGCACCCAAACAGCGCAACACCGAAGGCGAACAGCAGGCGATCAAGGCGGGCAAAACCGCCCCGGAAATCTGGCCGGACCAACCGGCGAAAGCCGCCCAGAAGGATACGGAGGCGCGCTGGACGCTGAAGATTGGCGGAAAACAGCGCTTCCGGCAGGATGGCACACCGCTTCCGCTGATCGCTGTGCCGGTGTTCGGCTATAAAACCCATATCAGTATCGACCGGCGGTTCGGCTTCATCCGTGCCGCGGCTGTAACCTCAGCCGCCCACGCCGATGGCCGAATGCTGCCCCAGCTCATCGACCGCCAAAATACCAGCAGCGCCGTTTGGGCCG
>JAAFIC010000112.1 GCA_013298565.1 Alphaproteobacteria bacterium
GGAGCGACGGGCCATATAGGCTCATCAAGACGCGGCAACGGGAGTTTCGATCCACGCTCCCGCAGGGGGAGCGACGTGGCAGCCGACATTGCTGCGGCAAAGGCAGAAGAGTTTCGATCCACGCTCCCGCAGGGGGAGCGACTCTTTCACGCGCGGCGCTATTTCGGATGGGCTTGGTTTCGATCCACGCTCCCGCAGGGGGAGCGACGCTTCGATAATGCCGTTGCATCTGGGTACAATCAGTTTCGATCCACGCTCCCGCAGGGGGAGCGACCTGCTGTCCTGCCGCCTCTAGCGCCCCCAGGTTGCGTTTCGATCCACGCTCCCGCAGGGGGAGCGACTAGTATTTTCCGCCCTCTTTGTCGCCTACCCCGTGTTTCGATCCACGCTCCCGCAGGGGGAGCGACCTCAACCCACGGATGCCGATGGGTTGCGGGCGGGTTTCGATCCACGCTCCCGCAGGGGGAGCGACAAATGTTAAGTGCTCAGAAGAAAGGGTTTATAGGGTTTCGATCCACGCTCCCGCAGGGGGAGCGACTCGCTACGATCATCATGGTGTCCTTCCTTATATAGTTTCGATCCACGCTCCCGCAGGGGGAGCGACGACGACTGCTAGAGCACGCGCTTCCGCCTTAACTTCAAGTTTCGATCCACGCTCCCGCAGGGGGAGCGACTTGGGCGCATTTAAGCGTGTTGATCCCAGCGATGTTTCGATCCACGCTCCCGCAGGGGGAGCGACGTCAGAGTTATAATGTACCGAGTCTATGGCCCGGTTTCGATCCACGCTCCCGCAGGGGGAGCGACCTCTGCGGCCTTACGCTGCCATTCTTGCGCTTCTCGTTTCGATCCACGCTCCCGCAGGGGGAGCGACCGCTAACGTCTGCGAGCCATATTCCCAACTTCGGGTTTCGATCCACGCTCCCGCAGGGGGAGCGACGGCCTGACGGCGTTGGGGCATACGGCAAAGCGCTGGTTTCGATCCACGCTCCCGCAGGGGGAGCGACGATACTGGTTGCTGCTGAAATCGTGTCGAACTGGTTTCGATCCACGCTCCCGCAGGGGGAGCGACAAAAGCCGCCCGGAGGCGGCTTCAGATGATGGTGTTTCGATCCACGCTCCCGCAGGGGGAGCGACCCGCCGACAATGGGTTTGTCGCGAGTGCCTTCGCCGTTTCGATCCACGCTCCCGCAGGGGGAGCGACCGGTCGAAATCCTGCCGCGTCCAGCGCGGGCCGGTTTCGATCCACGCTCCCGCAGGGGGAGCGACCTTTGGGGGGTCTCGCCGATGAGGTCGCGGGCGCGTTTCGATCCACGCTCCCGCAGGGGGAGCGACTCGGATAAAATGGCTTGCTGATTTATAATATTCTAGTTTCGATCCACGCTCCCGCAGGGGGAGCGACGATAACGAGGATGCGCGAGATGACGAACGCGATGTTTCGATCCACGCTCCCGCAGGGGGAGCGACGTAGCGCCTTTGGTCGCGGGGGCAAAAACAACTCGTTTCGATCCACGCTCCCGCAGGGGGAGCGACGATAGATTTAGCCTCCCGAATAATAATTTCGCCAGTTTCGATCCACGCTCCCGCAGGGGGAGCGACGCCAATGGGCGCGGCTACGTGTCTTGCGGTGCGGTTTCGATCCACGCTCCCGCAGGGGGAGCGACGATCATGGCTAAATCGCAACCGCGCGGGATTCGGTTTCGATCCACGCTCCCGCAGGGGGAGCGACGCTGTCAGGCCATAAGTTCAACTGGGGTGATGATGTTTCGATCCACGCTCCCGCAGGGGGAGCGACATCCACAATAAAAGGTTCAAGTATTCATGTCCCGGTTTCGATCCACGCTCCCGCAGGGGGAGCGACTGGGCGTCCGCAAATGGCAACGGGTACCGCCGCAGTTTCGATCCACGCTCCCGCAGGGGGAGCGACTTACCCTGAACGCCCCAACACAGATAAATTCCAGTTTCGATCCACGCTCCCGCAGGGGGAGCGACGCAGCACGGCTTGAGTTGCCATGTTGCCGCGTTGTTTCGATCCACGCTCCCGCAGGGGGAGCGACGAGCATCGCGGCGGGTTTACCGTCCGGCGCTGTGTTTCGATCCACGCTCCCGCAGGGGGAGCGACACAACACAGGTTCATTGCGGCCGGGGACACGCTCGTTTCGATCCACGCTCCCGCAGGGGGAGCGACGTCGCTCACCTCGCAGTAGTGGCGGTAGCTGGTGTTTCGATCCACGCTCCCGCAGGGGGAGCGACTCCCGTGGGCCGCTGGCCCGTTCTTTGTTATTGTTTCGATCCACGCTCCCGCAGGGGGAGCGACGCGAGGATGCGCCAGCGGTTACGGATACAGCAAGGTTTCGATCCACGCTCCCGCAGGGGGAGCGACTATTTAGCTGGGACAGGTGGGACAACTGGGACAGTTTCGATCCACGCTCCCGCAGGGGGAGCGACGTGCTCGACACGAGGAGCGAGCGCAAGCCCTCTGGTTTCGATCCACGCTCCCGCAGGGGGAGCGACAACCCCGAAACCAAGGCTCTTGCGGAGGGTTGGTTTCGATCCACGCTCCCGCAGGGGGAGCGACTCGCAGCATCCCAAGCGGATCGGAATGTGCCGAGTTTCGATCCACGCTCCCGCAGGGGGAGCGACCGGTGGCAGGGGGCGGCAAGGGGCGGGAGTTTCCCGTTTCGATCCACGCTCCCGCAGGGGGAGCGACGCGCCAAGGTAGTGCCGATGGGGGCATCGACCAGTTTCGATCCACGCTCCCGCAGGGGGAGCGACTGGCCAGTTGCTCCACGGCGTTTTCTGCCGGATCGTTTCGATCCACGCTCCCGCAGGGGGAGCGACCCAACCCTGTTACCGGGCTTCGATCCGAAGTTTGCGTTTCGATCCACGCTCCCGCAGGGGGAGCGACCTTGATTCGCGCCAAAAAACCGCGCACTCACGCGGTTTCGATCCACGCTCCCGCAGGGGGAGCGACTCAGCCTAAAATCCGTAATCGTTCCCGTCAGACGTTTCGATCCACGCTCCCGCAGGGGGAGCGACCGTTTCGGCTGCTGCCGAATTGACCCGCACCCGTGTTTCGATCCACGCTCCCGCAGGGGGAGCGACTCTTGCACCCGTTCCGCCGAAATTGCGGTAACGGGTTTCGATCCACGCTCCCGCAGGGGGAGCGACTTCAGGGTCCGCATAAAACGGCGCGGGTTGCACCGTTTCGATCCACGCTCCCGCAGGGGGAGCGACTCATGGAAACCCAAAGCCTGGGCTTTGTGCAGGCGTTTCGATCCACGCTCCCGCAGGGGGAGCGACATGGAGGCAAAATCGTCACGGCTGCGATGAGGGCGTTTCGATCCACGCTCCCGCAGGGGGAGCGACTAACCCTCTCTCGTTGGTGGCTTCAACCTTCACCGGTTTCGATCCACGCTCCCGCAGGGGGAGCGACGGGGGGAGATTGAGCGGGATGAGGAGGCTGCGGCGTTTCGATCCACGCTCCCGCAGGGGGAGCGACATGCCGACCGCAAGGTTGAGTACCGATCGCTGAATGTTTCGATCCACGCTCCCGCAGGGGGAGCGACAAGCCATCACAGTGGCCTTCACGGCCTTCGCTCGAGTTTCGATCCACGCTCCCGCAGGGGGAGCGACTAATTTCGTAGCTCGCTTCGATCTGCTCAATGGTGTTTCGATCCACGCTCCCGCAGGGGGAGCGACGTGCCGCCACCGCCACCGCCACCGCCACCGCCAGTTTCGATCCACGCTCCCGCAGGGGGAGCGACACCAGCCGCGCCCGGGTGGTCGCAGCCTCCGGTGTTTCGATCCACGCTCCCGCAGGGGGAGCGACCTTAACTTCGGCTCGCTCGCCCCAAACGATGGGGAGTTTCGATCCACGCTCCCGCAGGGGGAGCGACTTGCTGCGGCGCGGGAAGAGGGCCGGATTGCCGGGTTTCGATCCACGCTCCCGCAGGGGGAGCGACGCGCCGGAATCCTCCGCCGCGCCGAAAAACGGGGTTTCGATCCACGCTCCCGCAGGGGGAGCGACCAATTCCAACGCCGAATGCGGGTTGATAGGCTGGTTTCGATCCACGCTCCCGCAGGGGGAGCGACACGCACAGAACCGCACGGTTTCAGTTAATGCCTCGTTTCGATCCACGCTCCCGCAGGGGGAGCGACAGGGCTTTGAAACCCGCCCTCTAGCATGTCGGAGTTTCGATCCACGCTCCCGCAGGGGGAGCGACCCCCGGCCCGCATGGCGCGGGTCTGGTCCTGGTTGTTTCGATCCACGCTCCCGCAGGGGGAGCGACAGTTAGGGCAGTATGCTGAGTTTCTTCAAACGATGTTTCGATCCACGCTCCCGCAGGGGGAGCGACCGGCCAAGCCTCTGGCGCTGATGACAGCGTTCTGTTTCGATCCACGCTCCCGCAGGGGGAGCGACCAGACGCCGATTTTCCCGTCAGCCACTTGCATCACGTTTCGATCCACGCTCCCGCAGGGGGAGCGACGTGTTGCCGGGCGCGCGG
>JAAFIC010000113.1 GCA_013298565.1 Alphaproteobacteria bacterium
GCTTGAACGCGCTGCTGGCGGACCTTGCCCCGCCGAGCGATTGTGCGCCGCTGCTGCTCTCTATCGGCGAGCCGCAGCTTCCCGCGCCCGCGCTGATGATGTCTTTCCTCACCGAAACCCAAGCGGGTTTCACCAAATATCCCCCCGCCGCCGGTGCGCCCGATTGGCGGCAGGCGGTGGCTGAGTGGTTGTCGCGCCGCTACTGTTTGCCGAACGGGTTTATCGACCCAGACCGCCATGTGGTTCCGGCCCCCGGCACGCGGGAAGCGCTGTTTTTGTTGGGTCTCACAGCAATTCCAACGCAGAAGAACGGCCAAACGCCTGCGGTGGTGATGCCGAACCCTTTCTATCAGGTCTATGCGGGCGCAGCGGTCTTGGGCGGGGCGGAGCCGGTATTCGTCGATGCCACGGAAGCCAGCGGCTTTCTGCCCGATCTCGACGCGCTTACGCCGGAGCTTTTGGCGCGCACGGCTATCTTCTACCTCTGCACTCCCGCCAATCCCCAAGGCACTGTTGCGCCGCTGCCTTATCTGCGCCGCCTGCTGGCCCTGGCGCGGCAGTATGATTTCGTTCTGGCGCTGGACGAGTGCTATGCCGAGATTTATGCCGATACGCCGCCACCGGGCGGGCTTGACGTGGCGCGCGAAACCGGTTCGCTCGATCATCTACTGGTGTTCCACTCGTTGTCCAAACGCTCCAGCCTGCCGGGGTTACGCTCAGGCTTCGTTGCGGGCGATGCCGCGCTGATTGCGGCCCTGACGCGCGTTATGGAGTATGGCGGGGCGGGAATGCCGCTGCCAATCCAGGCCGCCGCTGCCGCCCTGTGGCGCGACGAGGCCCATGTGGAGGCCGTGCGCGCTGCATATCGCGCTAATTTTGCGGCTGCTGAGCGGATTATTGGCAACCGCTGGGGTCGCTTCACCCCGCCGGGCGGGTTTTTTCTGTGGCTGAACGTGGGGAATGGCGAAGCGGCCACGCGGGCGCTGTGGCAGCACGCGGGGCTTAAGGTTCTACCGGGCCGCTACCTCGCACGCGATCAGGCGGATGGTCATAATCCCGGCCATTCCTATATTCGCGTGGCCTTAGTCCATCCGCCGGATGTTACCGAAGTTGCGTTAGGGCGCCTTGCTGACTGTCTTCACCGCCAAGAGGGGCAAAACCCATGACCGATTTCGCCAGTGGCAAGGGCCGAGCCGCCCTCCTGCCGGTTGGGGCCGATAAGTTCATCGTGCGCCGGGTGGAAGAAACCAGCGGTCTGCTGCTGCTGCTGCTTGCGGCGGCACTGTTCCTTGCCTACCTCAGCTATTATCCGGCAGACCCTTCACCGCTCAAAGCGACCGGCGGGCCGGTGCGAAACCTGCTCGGCCCGTTTGGGGCAACGGTCAGCGATATTGGCTTGCAAACCCTCGGGCTTGCCCATCTTGGGTTGATTGGCATTCTGGCAGCCTGGGGTTGGCGCTTGTTTGCCGATCATGGTTTAACGAAAATGTGGCTGCGCGTTTCGCTGCTGCCGCCAACGCTGATTTGCGCGGCGCTTGCGGCGGGGGCTTTGCCGCACGGGTTTGCCTATGGTTTGCCCGCTGGGCCGGGCGGCGTGATTGGCGAGTTGGCGTTCAAACCGATTGTTGCTTTAGGGCCAATGATTGGCGGGGCCAGCCGCTCCACGATCGGGCTGATCGCAGCGGCTTTCACGGGGTTCCTCGCGATTTGGGCTTTGGGATTCGGCGCGCGCGAGTGGCGCGAGTTTCGCAAACAACTGCACCAAGTCCGCGCCCGCGCGCAGGGCCTTCACCTTCCGTCGCGTCCCAGCTTTGAGATGCCGTCGATTTCCGTGAAGGTGCCGCCGATTGCGTCCGGTCTTGGCGGGTTGTTGAACCGCAAGGGCGGTGCCAAGCCGGTTAATCCGTTCTTGAAAACCGGGCCGGAGTCTCAGGCTGAACGGGCCGAGCCGCGCTTCGGGCGTCCTGTGACCACGGCAGATGCCCCGCGCGCTGCCATTGCGCCCGATGCGCCGGTTAATGCCGATGCGCTTGCGTTCGTCACCGCTTCTCAGGCGGCAACGGTTACAACCCCGCCGATGGTAGCCCCGAAACCTTCGACCGAAACCGTCACGCACAAGCGCAACGCTACGAAGATCGACGGAAAAGCGGGCGGCTTCCGGCCTACCGCCTATCCGGGTCTGCCAGAGCCGTCGGGCGATTATGCGCTGCCGCCGATTAATGTGCTGCTGGAGCCGCCAGCGGAAACGGCGATGCCATCGCCCGCCGCCCTAGAGCAAAACGCGCGGCTGCTCGAATCGGTCTTGGAAGATTTTGGCGTGCGCGGTGAGATCGTTAATACGCGCCCCGGCCCTGTGGTCACGATGTACGAACTCGATCCCGCACCAGGCACAAAATCGGCGCGCGTTATCGGGTTGGCTGAAGACATTGCCCGCTCAATGGCCGCGATTGCTGTCCGTATCGCTACCGTGCCGGGCCGCACTGTCATTGGGATTGAAGTGCCGAACGCCCGGCGCGAAACTGTGTTCTTCCGCGATGTGCTGACCCACCCCGATTTCGCCGATCCCACGCGCCGCCTGCCTTTGGTGCTGGGGAAGGATATTGGCGGCACAACTGTTGTGACCGATCTTGCCAAAATGCCGCATCTGCTGATCGCGGGCACGACTGGCTCGGGTAAATCGGTTGGCATTAATGCCATGATCCTGTCGCTGCTGTATCGGCTAACGCCTGAACAGTGCCGCCTGATTATGATTGACCCGAAGATGCTGGAGCTATCGGTTTATGACGGCATTCCGCACCTGCTAACCCCCGTTGTCACCGACCCGAAGAAGGCCGTCGTGGCGCTGAAATGGGCCGTGCGCGAGATGGAAAACCGCTACCGGGCGATGGCGAAGCTCGGCGTGCGAAATATCGAAGGCTATAACACTCGCTGCGCCGAGCTTACCGATAGTGGCGCGTCGCGCTGCCGCCGCGTTCAGGTAGGTTTCGATGACGTGACTGGCACGCCGTTGTTTGAAGACCAAGCGCTCAACCTCGATCCGCTCCCCTACATCGTTATCGTCGTTGATGAGATGGCCGATTTGATGTTGGTGGCGGGGAAAGAGATTGAAGCCACGATTCAGCGCCTCGCGCAAATGGCGCGGGCAGCAGGCATTCACTTAATCATGGCAACGCAGCGGCCTTCGGTCGATGTCATCACCGGCACGATTAAGGCGAATTTCCCCACGCGCATCAGTTTCCAAGTGACCAGCAAGATTGATAGCCGCACGATCCTTGGCGAATCTGGGGCCGAACAACTGCTGGGCCAGGGCGATATGCTGTATATGGCGGGCGGCGGGCGGATTACCCGCGTGCATGGGCCGTTCGTGTCCGACTCGGAAGTAGAGCAAATCGCTCAGTTCCTGCGCGGGCAGGGCGAACCCGCCTATGTCGATGCCGTTTTGGAAGAGGATGAGGCGGCGGCTTCGGCTAGCAGCGGCGATGGCGAGAGCGACGGCGATGGGCTGTACGATCAAGCCGTGGCCTTGGTCGCGCGCGAGCGTAAAGCATCCACTAGTTTCATTCAGCGTCATCTACAAATCGGCTACAACCGGGCGGCGCGTTTGGTCGAGCGGATGGAGGCGGAAGGTGTGGTTAGTGGCGCAAACCATGTCGGCAAGCGGGAAGTTCTGGTCCCGAAGCGGTGAGGTAGCCTGATGGGCGGAAAACTGTAGTGAGCAATGCGCTCACTACAGTGTAATATATTGATTTTCCTTGATAAATTATTAGTTTCCCCTGAGAGTATCGCGATAAAACACGTGGGGGAAAAAAGAATGCGTCGTGAAGGCTGTACCCGGATTGTAGCGACCTTGGGGCCGTCCAGCTCAAGCCCGGAGCGGATTGCCGCGCTGATTACAGCCGGAGCAGATGTTTTTCGTCTGAACTTCAGCCACGGCAGCCACGAAGATCACGCCGAGCGGTATCGCACTGTGCGCGCGGTTGCAGCAGAATTGGGACGACCCATCGGTATTCTCGGCGACCTGCAAGGGCCGAAGCTGCGGATTGCGACCTTCGCTGACGGTAAGATTGAGCTTACGGCAGGCCAGGCTTTCCGGCTTGATCTGGACCTAACCCCCGGCACGCAAACCCGCGTTGGAATGCCCCACCCCGAGATTTTCGCCGCTATTGGGCTGGGTCAAGATCTGTTGCTGGACGACGGTAAGGTTCGCCTGCGGATCACCAAATCCGGTACCGATTTCGCCGAGACCGAGGTGATTACCGGCGGCGCTTTATCCAACCGCAAGGGTGTGAACGTGCCCCACGCGGTGATCGACATGGCCGCCCTGACACAGAAAGATCGCAACGATCTATCCTTCGCGCTGGAATTAGGCGTCGATTGGATTGCGCTCTCCTTCGTGCAGCGCCCGCAAGATGTGGCCGAAGCACGCAAGCTCATCGGCGGGCGGGCGGGTATTCTCTCGAAGATCGAAAAACCCTCGGCTATCG
>JAAFIC010000114.1 GCA_013298565.1 Alphaproteobacteria bacterium
CGTCATCCAGCGCCTTGCGCGCGTCTCGGGCCTGGGGACGGGGGCGGCGACCGCCACCTCGGTCCAGATCGTCGAAGGCACGGCCACGCTGGCGCTCGATCTGGCAGGCGCTATCGACCCCACGGTCGAACGCACCCGCCTGACCAAGGAAAAGACCAAGGCCGAGCAGGAGTTAGGCAAGATCGAAAAGAAACTCGGCAATGCCGACTTCATCGCCAAAGCCGACCCAGCAGTGATCGAGGAAAATCGCGAGCGACTGGTGGAGTTCCAAGGGCTGATTGCCCGGCTGGACACGGCACTGTCGCGGCTGGCGGCGCTGTAGCCCCATGCGTATCGCCATTGGTGGTTTCCAGCATGAAACCAACAGCTTCGCGCCCAGCCGGGCGACTTATGCAGATTTTGTCGCGGCGAAAGGCTGGCCGGGGCTGTGCCGAGGCGATGCCCTGTTCGATACGGTAATGGAACGAATGCTGCCCATCGCCGGGTTCATGCGGGAGGCGCTGAAACGCCGGGCGTCCCTCATTCCCCTGCTCTGGACCGTCGCCAGCCCGTCCGGCCCGGTCACGAGTGATGCGTTCGAGCGGATTTCGGCGCAACTGATTAACGATCTCATCACGCAAGGCCAGATCGACGCCGTGTTCCTCGATCTGCACGGCGCGATGGTGACGGAGCATTTCCCGGACGGTGAGGGCGAATTGCTGCGCCGAGTGCGCGCGGTGATCGGGCCAAACGCGCTGCTGGTTGGCAGCCTCGATCTGCACGCCAATGTAACGAGGCTGATGGTGGAACAGGCGGATTTCCTCACGGCGTTCCGTACCTATCCCCACGTCGATATGCTGGAAACCGGCGCGCGCGCGGCCAAGCGCCTGCTGGAAGCGCGCGGCTGGGGCGGTAAAGCCTTGCGCGCCTGCCCCTATCTTATTCCGGTAACGGCGCAATGCAGTTTCGCCGAACCCACGGCGGGGCTTTATCGGCTGCTAGAGCAGATCGAAGCCGAAACCGGTGCGGACCTCTCGTTTAGCCCTGGCTTTGCCCTGTCGGACTCACCCGAAACTGGCGCCACAATTCTGGCCTACGCCCCCACGCAAGCCGAAGCCGATGCAGCGGCGGACCTTTTGTTCGCAGCCCTGCTGGACGCCGAAAGCGCTTATGCCGAGGCCGGGCTATGGTCGATTGACGCGGCGCTGGATGAAACCGAACGCTTATTGGCGAAGGGCGGTTTGAGCGGCCCCATCATCCTCGCCGACACGCAAGATAACCCCGGCGGCGGCGGTTCCGGCGATACCACTGGCCTGCTACGGGCGATTTTGGCGCGGAACCTTAAGGGGGTAACGCTGGGGTTGCTGCACGATCCGAAGGCCGCTGAAATCGCCCACGCGGCGGGCGAGGGTGCGGAAATCGACATTGCCCTCGGCGGCACCGGCACACCTGGCGACACGCCGTTGCCAACGAAAGCCCGCGTTCTCCGCCTCGGCTCCGGCACTTTCCCCGGCACCGGGCCAATGTGGGAGGGCGGCACGATGTCCCTCGGCCCAATGGCATTGCTGGATGTGAGCGGCGTGCACGTCGCCATCGGCTCCGCTCGCCAGCAGCCCTCAACTCAAGCTATCTTCACGCATCTCGGCGTCGATCCGAAAACCTGCCCGGTCCTGGTGCTGAAAAGTTCGGTTCACTTCCGCGCCGACTTCCAGCCCATCGCTGGGGAAATCCTGGTCACGGTCGCCCCCGGCCTCGTCACTGCCGATCCCACTGATTTACCCTATCGCTGGCTGCGGGAGGGTGTGCGACTGAAGCCGTCGAAGGCGTGAAAAGATCAGGGGCTTTGCCCCTGAAACCCCACCAAAGGGCTTGCCCTTTGGAAACTAATTTAGGCGGCTTCCCGCAATCGGCACCAAACGGGGGTATGGTCCGACGCGCGTTCCCAGCCGCGCGGCTCCTTATCAATCTCGCAGGCTTCCAGCCGGTCGGCGAGAGCGGGCGAGAGCAGGAGATGGTCGATCCGCAGGCCATTGTCGCGCTGCCAGGCCCCGGCTTGGTAATCCCAGAAGCTGTAAACATGGGCGGCGTGCGGGTGCAGGGCGTGGAAGGCTTCTGTCAGCCCCAGGTTGAGCAGGCGGCGGAAGGCGGCACGGCTTTCCGGGCGCACGAGGGCATCGTCGCGCCAACCGACGGGATCGTAGAGATCGGCGTCAGTTGGGCAGATGTTGTAGTCGCCGCCCAACAGGAAGGGCCGGTCTTCGGCAATCAGCGTCGCGGCGCGGTCTAACAGCCGGGCCATCCAGCCGAGCTTATAAGGGTATTTTTCGGTTTCGACCGGATTGCCGTTCGGCAGATACAGTGCCGCCACGCGCAAGCCCGCAATATCCGCCTCTAAGTAGCGCGCCTGCGCGTCGGTGTCATCGCCGGGCAAATGCCGCAGCACCACTGAAATCGGGTGTTTCGAGATAATAGCAACGCCGTTATAGGTCTTCTGCCCGACGGCCTCGACATTATACCCCAGCGCTTCGATCTCGGCGCGCGGCACATCGTCGGTCTGGCATTTTAGCTCTTGCAGCAGCAGAATATCGGGGGCGGTCTCGGCCTCCAGATAGCGCAGCAGGTGCGGCAGGCGGACTTTGAGGGAGTTGACGTTCCAGGTGGCAATTTTCATGGCCAGGATTATACCGGCGAAAACGAATTCCCGCAGCCGCAACTTGCCGCTGCCTGCGGATTCTTGATCTGAAAAGCCGCTCCGGCAAGGTCTTCAACGAAATCAATCACCGCGCCCTGCATCAGCCCCAGCGAGGTTTCGTCGATCACCACTTCCGCGCCGTCTTTGGCGATGATTTTATCGTCGGCTTGCGTTGCGGCATCGAAGGTGAAGCCGTATTGAAAGCCCGAGCAGCCGCCGCCGGAAATACTAACGCGGAGGCGTGATCCCGGCGCTTCGGTCTTCAGAATCACAGCAATACGTTTGGCGGCGCTGTCTGACAGCGCCACTTGGGCCAAGGTTTGCGTCTCAAGTTCGGCCATCGCATCACACTCCTTAGGCTAACACTGTTCCTATGTAAGGAGCCTGGGGGCGAACGTCAATTTCCGATACAAACATAGCTCCTCCATTGAATCGCCATAGTTGGGCGGGTAGGGTGCGCCCCATGAGTTTTTCTGCCGCCCGTCCCAGCCACCACCCTAGCCTTCGGGCGCCCTTTGCCTGCGATCCGCAGCAGAGCCGGGGGAGGTTGTTTCCCGAGGAGGGGTCTGGCGAGCGGTCGGTGTTTCAGCGCGACCGCGACCGCATTGTGCATTCGACTGCGTTTCGGCGGCTTCAGTATAAAACCCAGGTGTTCGTTTTTCACGAGGGCGACCACTACCGCACGCGCCTAACCCATTCGCTGGAAGTAGCGCAAATCGCGCGTTCGATTGCGCGGGCCTTGGGGTTGGATGAGGATTTGGCAGAAGCCCTCGCGCTCGCCCATGACGTTGGCCATACCTGTTTTGGGCACGCGGGGGAGGAGGCGCTGAATGAGGTGATGCAGCCCTTCGGTGGGTTCGACCATAACGACCAAACCTTCCGAGCGCTAACGCTGCTGGAGCGGCGCTATGTGGCGTTCAATGGCTTGAATCTGTCGTGGGAAACCCTGGAGGGCGTGGTGAAGCACAATGGCCCTCTTGCCAACCCGCCACCGACGATTGCCGGGTTTCAGGCAACCTGGAGCTTACGGCTGGAAACCTACGCTTCTGCCGAAGCGCAAGTGGCGGCGCTGGCCGATGATATTGCCTATAATAACCATGACATCGACGATGGTTTGCGCGCGGGTTCCTTCACGCCGCAAGATTTACTGCCGCTGCCCGTGGTTGGCCCCGTATTCGAGCAGTTGCTCCGCGAGCATCCAACCCTAGAGCCAATCCGCCTGACCCATGAGGGCGTGCGACGGCTGATCAATCTGATGGTAACGGACCTTCTGGCCGAAACCCGTGCGCGAATCGCCCAGTTCCGCCCTGAGTCTGCCGATGCCGTGCGCGCGCTCGGGCAGCCGCTTGTGGCTTTTAGCCCCCGGCTGCAAGCAGCGGATACAGCGCTGCGCCCGTTTATGTTCGAGCGCATGTATCGGCACTACCGC
>JAAFIC010000115.1 GCA_013298565.1 Alphaproteobacteria bacterium
CACCGCGCTGTACCGCCAGCGTTACGGGGGAGCCAATATCGCCGCGCAACAGTGCGAACAACTGCGTTAGCGTAAGCGATTGGACGGGCCGGTCTTCCACGGTTAATAGGCGGTCGCCCGCTTCCAGCCCGGCGCGGGCGGCGGGAGTGTCTTCCAGCACCGACCGGATGATGCCGATTTGCTCGGTATCTAGGGTTACGCCAACGCCCCCGAACCCACGCCGGGAAGCCTGTTCCTCTAATGCTTGGGTGGGCGTTAAGTAGCGCGTATAGGGATCGAGCGTGCTCAGGGCGGGGTTGAGCAGCGCGCTTAAAATATCGTCGGTTTCCATACCGCGTAGGGCTGGGGAAGCGGATTCGGCCAATGCCGCCCCCGTCGCCACGACGCGGCTCCAGCCACTCGGGCTTTCGGTATTGCTGGGGGGATCAAGCTGGGCGATAGGTTTGCCGTCATAAGTCAAGCGCAGGCTGCTGCCTTGATCTTGCACGGCGATTTTAGGGTCGAGCCGCGACAGGCCGTTCAGCCCGGCAATTACCAAAGGTTTCAGCGTCGTGCGATCAATATAATTACCGCTCACGCCCTTGTAAACGAAGGTTAGCACCTCTTCCATCGTGCGCGCCGGAATGCGGTCATTGACGACAGCCGCCGGCGCAGTCTCTGTGGCCGAAACCCCGCAGCCCCCGATCATCAGGAGGGCCAATCCCAGCACAAGCTGTGCCGTTCCCCGAAGTACCATCGTCATCCCAATCCACACCGCTCGACTGATGCCCGCTTTAGAGAGCAGCGGGGCCTTTGCTTTTACAGACCAATTATTTTTGGTCATCACTCTTAACATCTAAAGCCCACTGCAATCCTACCACGGCCCCTTTAATCAGCGGCAAGAAGGCAAGGCTCAGGAGAGTGGTTAAGGGCAGCCATAGGGCCATATGAACCCAGTTCGGCGGCGAATAAGCCTGCTCCATCACCAACATCGCCGGAATGATAATGTGTGCGACGAGGAAGATCGTAAAGTAGGCCGGGCCATCATCGGCGCGATAATCCGAAAACACTACCCCGCAGTGAGTGCAGCTAGGGGCGATTTTCAGGAAACTGCTAAACAAGCGCCGCTCGCCGCAGTTTGGGCAGCAGCGCTGCGCGCCCCTCAGCATGGCCGAGACAGAAGAGCGCTGTTCTTGGTCGATACGAAGGCCGAACTGTTCGCTCATTCTCATTAGCTCCGTCAATTATTCTGCCGTTATAGCAGATTAAGTACGCCGCTGCTTCCGCGTTTCCGGCGCACCACCCCGGCGTGCCGGGCGGGCACCAGCGGGTTTGAGTGTCGGTTTGCCGCCGCGCGCGGGCTTCCGCAACGGGCTAGGCGGAACGGGTTGGCCGTCCGCGATGCCCTCGCCTTCAACAAGCGCCAGCACCACGCCGCCCGTCACCAAATCGGCCTCAACCAGTTGCACCGAGAGGGTTTCGCCCAAGCGGAAAACCCGATGATTGCGGTCGCCGATAAGGGCGTGAGCCTTTTCATCGTGATGATAAAAGTCGGACGGCAGTGTGCGGATGGGAATAAGCCCATCGGCCCCGGTTTCTTGCAACTGCACGAACAGTCCGAAACGGGTAACGCCGGTGATCCGCCCTGGAAAGATTTCGCCCTGCCGCCCGGCTAGGAAGGCTGCGGTGTAGCGGTCTTGCACTTCCCGTTCGGCGGCGGCGGCGCGGCGTTCTGTGAGAATGATATGGCCACAGATTTTTTCTAAGGCTTCCGCGTCCTGCCCCTCGGGCAAAGCGCCCCGGCCCGGCAGATGCAGCCCGCGAATAAGGGCGCGATGCACCAGCAGATCGGCATACCGGCGGATGGGGGAGGTGAAATGCGCGTAGCGGCGCAAGGCAAGGCCGAAATGGCCGATATTCTCCACGCTGTAGCAGGCTTGCGCCTGACTGCGGAGCACCATCTGGCTCACCATTTGCGTATAAAGCGTGTTGGCGGCCTTATCGAGCAGGGCCGAAAAATGCTTCGGCATCAGCACTTGGCCCTTGGCCAGCGGCAGTTCCAGAGTTTTGAGGAAGTCGCGCAGGGCGGTTAGCTTTTCTATCGAAGGCTGATCGTGAATGCGATAGACGCACGGCTGCTGGGCCTGTTCCAGGCTTTCCGCCGCGCACACATTCGCCAGCACCATAAACTCTTCAATGAGCTTATGGCTCTCCAGCCGCGCGCGGGGAGCGATACTGAGAACCGCACCGGTTTCTTGATCGACCGACACAACCCGCTCAGGAATATCGAGATCGAGCGTTCCGCGCTCGTTCCGCGCCGCCAGCAACGCCTTGAACGCGCCGTAAAGCGGTTGAATAATCGGCACCAGCAACGGCGCCGTTAGGTCTTCCAGGTGCCCATCCATCGCGGCCTGAACTTGCTCGTAGGTTAGCCGCGCTGTGGAGCACATCAACCCGCGCACGAAGCGGTGAGAGAGTTTGCGGCCCTTGGCGTCGATCCAGATATGCACGGCCAAGCAAGCGCGATCCTCGTTCGGACGCAGCGAGCACAGGTCGTTCGACAGAGCTTCGGGGAGCATCGGCACGACGCGATCCGGGAAATAGACCGAGTTACCGCGATCCCGTGCCGAAATATCGAGCGCCGAGCCGGGCAGCACATAGTGCGACACGTCGGCAATGGCGACCAACAGGTGCCAGCCGCCCTGATTGTCCGCATCGGTATCGGGTTCGGCAAACACCGCATCGTCAAAGTCGCGCGCGTCGCTACCGTCGATCGTAACGAGCGGAATAGCGCGCAGGTCCGCCCGGTCGCCCAAGGTTTCCGCCGTCGCAGCTTCGGCCTCTTGTTGCGCGTCTTCGGGTTGCTCCAGCGGAATATCGGCAGCGGCAATCGCAGCCATGCTAAAGGTGCGCGGCTCACCGAAAATGCCCAAGCGCTCCGTTATCTGTACGCGCTTCTCGCCGGTGCCGCGTTGCGGGATAAGCTCGGCTTTCACCAACTCACCAGAGCGCGCGTCGCCCACATCAGCGCGGGCAACGCGATATTCCTCGCGGTCGCGCTTATCGGCGGGTTTGATGAAGCCGCCCGTGGGGGTTTTCTCGAACACGCCGACGACAGTTTGCGGGCTGAAGGTGAGGCGACGAATGGGGAAGGCGAGATAATCGCGCCCTTCGCGTTCTAGCTTTGCCAGCAGCCGATCTCCCAGACCGACCGCGCCAATCTTCCCATTGTCAGCAATGAAGATCTTAGGTGGCGGCTCGTTGCGGCTCCAACCCACGGGTTCGGCAATCGGCTCCCCATCCAAGGTGAGCGAGCGCACTTGAATGACGGCCACCGCCGCGAGCGACTCGGTACGGCTCAAGCCGCCTTCGATTTGGCCATCGCGGTCCATCTGTTTCAGCAGAATTTTAAGCTGAATGCGCTCGTCGCCCACGATGTTGAAGGCGCGGGCGATTTGGCGGCGGCCCGCGTCGGGGTTTTCTTTCAGAAACTCAAGCACTTGCTCGCGCGTCGGGAAGGGCGCCGCGATTTTTTTCTTGGGGGGATGGGGGATCACAATATCCTACTCGGCCACAGGCGCGGGTTTGGTCCGGCGCGCGCGGGTTGGTGTCGTTCTAGCAGTCGTTTTCACAGGCGCATCGCCGTCATCGGCGGTTGCGGCCTTAGTGGTTTTCTTCGGTGCGGCCTTGGCCTTGGCAGGCGCTTTCGCCGCAGCAGTTTTGGTTGAAGCCTTCGCCTTGCTCGCCGTCGCGGCTTTCGCTTTGGGCTTGGCTTTGCTTTTACTGCTTTTCTCGGCTTCGAGCAGTTTGGGGGCGAGCAGGGCTGCTGCTTGATCGGCGGTCAGCGTGGACGGGTCGATATTTTTCGGCACGGTCTGGCGCACGCCGTTAACTTCCACATAGGGGCCGTATTTGCCATCGTGCAAGGCGATATCGCCAATCCCACCAGGATGCGGGCCGAGCGGCTTGCCGGGGTCTTTCACGGCGCGGTTCTTCGCGCGCTCTGCCGCTTCCGCCAGCACGACGACCGCCCGGTTGAGGCCGATGCTCAGAACATCCTCCCCCTTCGGCAGGGAGGTATAGGCTTTGCCGTGTTTGATATAGGG
>JAAFIC010000116.1 GCA_013298565.1 Alphaproteobacteria bacterium
CCTACCCACGGCGGCGATTACGCTGGATCCGCAGGCCGAAGAGTCGATCCAGTCCCGCTTCGATCAAATCCGCGAATTCTTCCAAGCCCGCAAGGATTTAGCCAATTCGGCGCGTAAAGAGGGCGCCCCCTATCACCCGCTGCCCGCCGATCTGCTGTACCTCACCGACCGCGATTTTCGCCTGAGCCTGGAAGCCCGGCCCCACGCTATCTTCCATATCGGTGCCGCGCCGGAGGATGCGGCTAACCGCGCCGATACCGGCACGCGCCCCGGCCACGAGTTCGCCGAAGCCCGGATGCGCCCCGATGGCTCGTTGTTCGATACAGTGCGCGAGCATGTCGTGGCGCTGCGCGCGCAAAAGCGCCGCGTGTTCGTGGCGGCGCAATCGCCTGGCGCGCGGGATCGGCTGTTCGGGCTGATGCGCGACCACGGCATGCCTGCGTTAGAGACGGCGGACTCTGGCCCTGCCGCCTTCGCCCTGCCAGCGGATAAAGTGGTGCTGGTCACTCTCGCCCAGCCGCGCGGTTTTCTCGCCCCCGATTTCGCGCTGATTACAGAAGCCGATATTCTTGGCGACCGACTGATCCGCACTCAGAAACGCAAGAAAGCCGCTGATTTCATTACCGATGCGGGTACCCTCGGCACGGGCGATCTTGTCGTTCATGTCGATCACGGTATTGGTCGCTACGAGGGGCTGGAGACGATTACAGCGGGCGGCGCGCCCCATGATTGCCTGTGCATTTCCTACCTCGGCGGCGATAAGCTGTACGTTCCGGTGGAGAATATCGACACGCTCTCCCGCTTCGGCTCGGAAGATGCAGGCGCGACGCTGGATAGGCTGGGCGGGGCGGCGTGGCAGGCGCGCAAAGCCAAAGTTAAGGCCCGTATCCGCGATATTGCCGCCAAACTCATCGCCATTGCTGCCCAGCGGGCGTTGCGCGAGGGCGCAGTGCTCACCCCTGCCGAGGGGCTGTACGACGAGTTCTGCGCGCGCTTCCCCTACGCCGAAACCGACGATCAGTTGCGCGCTATCGAGGATACAATCTCCGATCTTGCCGCCGGAAAACCGATGGATCGGTTAATTTGCGGCGATGTCGGCTTCGGCAAAACCGAAGTTGCCTTGCGCGCGGCCTTCGTTGCCGCCCTCTCTGGGGAGCAAGTTGCGGTGGTGGTGCCGACGACGCTGCTGGCCCGCCAGCATTATCATAATTTCAGCAATCGTTTCAAAGGCTTCCCCGTGCGGGTTGAGACGCTCTCGCGCCTCGTGCCGCCCAAGCAAGCCGCGCTCACTAAGGCCGGGGTGAAAGACGGCACGGTCGATATTATCGTTGGCACGCACGCGGTGCTGGCAAAAAGTATCGAGTTTAAGCGGCTCGGCCTGTTGATCGTTGATGAAGAGCAACATTTCGGCGTGAGCCAGAAGGAGCGGCTGAAGGAGCTAAAGTCGGACGTTCATGTGCTAACCCTTACCGCCACGCCAATCCCGCGCACCTTGCAACTGGCGCTGACGGGGGTGCGCGATCTTTCGATCATCGCCACCCCGCCGGTGGACCGCTTGGCCGTTCGCACTGCCGTACTGCCCTATGATCCGATGGTGGTGCGCGAGGCAATCTTGCGCGAACACTTCCGGGGCGGGCAGAGTTTTTACGTTAGCCCGCGCCTGGAAGACCTTGATATGTTGGCGGAACGCCTGCGCGCGCTGGTGCCAGAAGTAACCTTCACCACGGCCCACGGGCGCATGGCGGCAACCCAGCTTGAAGACGTGATGAACGCCTTCTGCGATGGTAAGTACGATGTGCTGCTATCCACCAATATCGTCGAAAGCGGCCTCGACATTCCCTCGGCGAACACCATGATCGTGCATCGGGCAGACCTGTTCGGCCTCTCCCAGCTCTATCAGTTGCGCGGGCGCATTGGCCGCTCCAAACTGCGCGCTTACGCCTATCTCACGCTGCCCGTCGGCAAGGCACCCACCGAAAGCGCGCAAAAACGCCTGGAAGTGATGCAAACGCTCGATAAACTCGGCGCGGGCTTCCAACTCGCCAGCCACGATCTCGATATTCGCGGCGCAGGCAACCTGTTGGGCGACGAGCAGTCCGGCCATATCCGCGAAGTCGGCATCGAGCTTTATCAACATATGCTGCAAGAAGCCGTGGACGCCGCCCGCGCCGGTGGCTTTGCGGGCGAGGGGGGGGCGGCTGAAGCCTGGTCCCCGCAAATCGCCGTCGGTATCCCCGTCCGCATCCCCGAAACCTATGTGGCCGACTTGGGCGTGCGCCTGGACCTCTACCGAAGGGCCGCCGTGCTAGCCGACCGCAGCGAAATAGATAGTTTCGCTGCCGAAATGATCGACCGCTTCGGACCACTCCCCCCAGATGCCGACGGGTTCCTCAAAATCATCGCCATCAAATCCCTCTGCCGCCAAGCAGGCGTGGAGAAAATCGACGCCGGGCCGAAAGGCGTGGTGATCTCCTTCCGCAACAAGAGCTTCAAAAACCCAGACGCCCTCATCCGCTATCTGCAAAAACAAGCCGGAACGGTGAAACTCCGCCCAGACCATAAACTCGTCGTCATCCGCGCCTGGGATACCACGGCGGAGCGGCTCCAGGGCGTGAACCAGGTGATGCAGCAGTTGGCGGATTTGGTGGGGTAGGGGCGGCGCTTCGCGGGGTGCCCTCTTGACGGAGGAGGGGCGTTTTGATTAGGGTCCGCATAATGGATGGGTGGCCGAGTGGTTTAAGGCAGCGGTCTTGAAAACCGCCGAAGGTGTGAGCCTTCCGTGAGTTCGAATCTCACCCCATCCGCCAGACTCCTATCTAAGCTATTGTTTATAAAAGGAGTTTAGGCCAAAATTTGAAATAATTTCAAAATCCGCCTGATATTTTAGAATGAGAGCATTTTTACTTATTTCGATTGAGAATTAGCGGTGCAGAGCAGTGATTATCAATTCAACCTATACGTGCTTCCGGCCTTGGCATTCGTATGCTTTCATCGACGGCAGCAACAACAAAAATAGGATCGGTCCAGGATATCCATGCAGCAACTATCTGTTATTTCGTTATTTTCGGGTGCTATGGGGTTGGAAGCTGGTATGAGCCAGACCGGTCGTTTTCGTCTGAAAGTAGCCGTTGAAAAAGAACGATCCATCTGTACAACAATAAGAGAGAATGTCGCTGCTGGTACGCTGCCTGATGATCTTATTGTAATAGAAAACGACATTCGTAATGTTGATCCCTGGGATATTTTAGATAAAGTCGGCCTGGATCCAGGCGATCTTGACGTATTAGTGGGCGGCCCCCCGTGTCAATCCTTTAGCACGGTCGGCAAACGCGGGACTGTGCAAGATCCCCGTGGATATCTCCTATGGGATTTTCTCCGTTTTATCGAGGTTATGAAACCCAAGTTTTTTGTGATTGAGAATGTTAGAGGTCTGATTTCAGCCGGATTAAGGCACCGAAAACTGGCCGACCGACCTGAAAAAGGTGGCTCTCCCCTAACCGACGATGAACAACCCGGCTCCGTCATACGATTGTTTGCCAACGATCTACAACGTGTCGATCCCAGTTATCATATGGATTGCTTTGAAGTAAACGCTGTGAATTATGGTGCGCCGCAACTTCGCGAGCGCGCCATATTTATTGGCAATCGTTACAACGTACAGGTAGATTTTCCAGACCCAACGCATGGTAGCCCCGACCAGTGCGCCACTCAATCTACCAGCCTGTTCGGCCAAGCCGAAGCGTTGCTACCCTGGAGAACCCTTGGCAACGCTATTGGCGAACTAGTTGATCCTGGAGAGGTCATGATGGATTTCTCTCCGAGAAAAAAATCATTTTTAGCAAAAGTCCCGCCTGGATCAAATTGGCGTAGCCTAAGCGTTGAGGATCAACAAGAATCTATGGGTAAGGCATGGTATGCAAAGGGAGGGCGTTCCGGTTGGTGGCGAAGATTATCTTTTGACTTACCGTGCCCCACGTTGGTCA
>JAAFIC010000117.1 GCA_013298565.1 Alphaproteobacteria bacterium
GCGCGCGCATCGACCGGGCAAAACCGCTCGCCCCGGCAGGGGCGTAACCGGCAGCGGCGTAAATCGCCGAACCTGCCAACAACCATCCGAAAGGATTAGGTTTTCGGCGCGCGGGCTTGGTTGAGGACGAACAGCCGCGCCAGCGCCTCCTCCGTGGTTATATCGGCGGGCCAACCATAGGCGGCGGCAACGGCGGCATCGAGCCCGGCGTGGGCCGAGGCCAGCCACGCCGGGCGGGCGTTATAGAGATTGGTCAGCGTCCGCTTTTTCAAAATTGCCGCTGCCTCGTCGGACTTCGGCAGAATCCGATCCGGGTAACCCGGCACTACTTCCGGCACAATCTCCACCAAATCGGGCGGATTCAGCCACGCTTGGCGCAACTCATCCAACCGCCGCGCCGCCGCCGCAATATCTTTCGCGCGCGGATCATCGGCGTAGGTGGCGGCGGGAAGGTTTGGGGTGAGGCCGTCGGGGAAGGGGAAGGTATAGAACGTAGTGGTAAGCGTGTATCTGGGTCGATCTTCCAATGAAGACCCAACCCTTAGCGACCATAATTCATGGTATTTGCTGCTTAAAACTCCAAGAGTAGTATCGTCATCGCGCGAAATTACGACCAGATTTTTATCCGGCATTATCCTGGAATCGACATAAGTGAAAATTTTATGCTTTGATGTTTCTAATGTGACTATGTAACGGCTTAGTTTCGATATGGACTTAAACATTGCACTTGCCCCTCTTGCGAGACGCCACCAATAATTTTTCTCAGATTTACTCGCGCTAAGCAAGCGAAAGGGCTTGACGTTTATAGTTAAATAATCAAATGGAAGCTCATAATATGATGCCTCCAATTCAGGCAATTTACTGAAATTTACTATCCAATAATCTCGTGGGCGATCAACAATATCGTCGCCATTAATCCAGCGAAAAATAACATCTAAGTTTTTTTGACCATTCGGATTTGTGGGAGAGTTTAACCATTTTCTCGCAATTTCACCGGGAACCTCAAATGTTCCTTTCTTTGTGATCCCACTAAATGCGGATGGTACATTTTCCGCCAACGCCACGGCAGACGTTAAATTCACCCCCCCCGCCGTCAAATCGGCAAACACCTCGGCGACCGGCTGCCCATCGACCTGCACCGTTTGCCCCTCGGCCTTCGGCGCGAAGCAGACAATCGAGACGCGCACGGCGGCCCCGTCCTGGGTCCAAGGCTCGTCGCTCCAGGCGTCGGTGATTTGGTGGTGGTCGGTGATCGCTGCGAGGAGTTTGCGGTTCGCGCCACCGCGAATCGAGTTCGTACTGACCAGCCCAACCCGTCCGGCGCGGCCTGCGCGCATCTGCTGATCGGCTTTGGCGAACCAGAAGCAGACAAAATCAGCCCCTCCGGGCACGGCACCAGTATAGGCGGCACGGACGCGCACAGTATAATCTTCCCCTAATTCCTTTTTCATCTTCTTATTGCCTTTAAACGGCGGATTACCGATGATTACGTCGGCGTCGGGCCAGTTGGCAGGGGTGCCTTCGGGGGTCAGTAACGCGTCACGGCATTCGATCGCGTCGAGGGGCTTCAGCACGGGATTTTTCGGCACTCCATAGCCATTGCGCTGCAACCATTGAATATCACCGATCCACAGGGAGGTGCGGGCAAGTTCGGCAGCATACGGGTTGATCTCAATCCCGTGCATGGCATCCGGCCCCACACCGATAACGAGTTGCCGCGCGAGCCCTAAAGCCTCCGCCTCGGCCCCGGCGATATTCTCCAAATCTTTCAGCGTATGCAGGGCGAGATAGAGGAAATTGCCCGACCCGCAGGCAGGGTCGAGCACGCGGAAACGCCGAAGCCGCACCAGGAAATCTACGTACAGGGCTTGGGCTTTTGCGGAGAGTGTCGCACGGGTTTTTGGCGTAGGGCTGTTGGCAGCCTTTTCCATCAGCGCGGCGATCTGGGCTTTCGCTTCCGTCCAAGCCGCCCGCCACGGGCGTTGAATGACCGGCTCGATAATCAACATGATCTTATCGCGGTCGGTATAATGCGCGCCGAGTTGACCGCGTTTGTCTTTATCCAGCCCGCGCTCGAACAAAGTACCCATGATGGAGGCGTCAATAGCCGACCAATCCAAATCCGCGACCCGTTGCAGAAGGAGAATATCATCACGCTCCAAGGGCAGAGCGCTATCGTGGTCGAACAGGCCGCCGTTGAACCAGGCGACTTGCTCCAAGCCAATCCAGCCGCCGGTTCTCATTCCTGCGAACAGGGTTTGGGCGAAGTTCTCGAAGAGATGCGCTTGATTGAGACTGAGCCCCAAAACCCGCTGAAACATTTTCGTCGGCAGCAGATCGGCATATTCAGCGAACATGCAAAAAATCAGCCTATTCAGAAAATGGCTGACGGCCTGGGGTTCGTGCCCCCGTCCCCGTAACCTTTCGGCGAGTTCTGAGAAATCTTTGGCGGCTTTTTCGGTAATGCCCTGCCGAGTAAGCCCCCCTGGACGTAAGCGCTCCGGATCCGATAAGGCCCATTTCAGCCACTTACGCTTCTCGGGGTCGTTTTTAATATCGTTCAGCGCAATATCGTAGGATTTGCTTGGGCTATTGGTCCAATTGGTCCGAATATGGATCGTGTCGATATTGCACACGATCAGCAGCGGCGGGTTTTCAAGTGCCAGCGCATATTGCTGTAATTGGCTGAGGGCAGCCTTTAGATCCGAGCCAGGGCTTTTATATTCCCACGCGAAATGGCCCTTTTTCCAGACATCGGCCCATCCGCGCCGCCCGTCGGTTTTAGTTGTGCCACGCTCGAAGGCGTACCAGTCGCCCTTCGGGTCCGCCGCTGTTGGGGTAGGCTCCTCCAGCATCGCACAGAGATCGTTGAAGTGCGACTGCGCCAAAGCCCGCTCGGTTAGCGCAGTCTGCTGGTACTTCATCACAAATTCGGCGGGCGTCATCGGGTTCTTCCAAAATCAAAGGCGCAAGGGTGCGAGTTTACTCCGACATTTGTGTCTTAGAAGCCCCTATCTAAGCGGCTGTTTGAAAATGCCGGGCGGGTCGATCAAACGAATATCACGACCAGAAAAATTTCAAAATTTATTGAGGGTATTGGCCGATAATCAGGCTGGATCAAAAACGAAAGGCCCCGAAACCGGGGCCTTTTTTTATCTGCTTATTTCTTTGTCCACACTTCCGTGCCTTTAGTGCCCGCATCGCCACGCCGCCACCACTGACCCTTCACGCTGCCATCGGAACTGACCGTCATGAGCATGATCGAATTGCGCTGATCGACCACCGAGGCGACGGCAAAGGTCGTGCCCGAGACTTGGCCGATGCCGATGTACTCGCCGCCGTCCCATTTCACCAGATAGGCCCCTGAAGGCTCTTGCGAAATCGTTAGCGAGCCTTCGTCGTACACGGAGCCATCGGTATTGGTGCCCGTGACCTTATAGGTGCCGACCAAAGCCGATTGAGCCAGGGCTGCCCCGGTCATGGCGAGGGCAAGCGCGCCACTCAAAAGAAGCGTTTTTAGCATTGTAATCTCCGGCGATGGTTGAACTCGAAAAAGAATTTAACCGATTATCAATCCGAAACCATTAAGATTTGCTTAAAAATTGCCCGGCGGCGCAGCGCGGACCACGCGGTTGCGACCGCTGTTCTTGGCCTGATACAGCGCGCGGTCGGCTGCGGCCAGAATGGCTTCTGGTTGCTGATAACCGTGGCATTCCGCAACGCCAATGCTGATCGTTACCGTAATGCTTTGGTCGTCGTCGAGTATGATCTTGGCAGCGGCAATGCTGCGCCGCAGCCGTTCGGCGACCACATGCGCCTCTTCCATATCGGTTTCCGGCAACAGGGCCGCAAACTCCTCCCCGCCCATACGCCCCAGGCAATCGGATGAGCGCAGGCAAGATTTACACACGGCGGCAAAATGCGATAATGCGAGGTCGCCC
>JAAFIC010000118.1 GCA_013298565.1 Alphaproteobacteria bacterium
TTGCCGCGATGAAAGCCGTCAGAAACAAACCCGCATAGGCCAGACTATCGGACATCGGGATACTGCCGCCTCAAGCCTAACGGGGCCATTCCGGGTGATGGCTATCGATTACGAAGGCATGACGGTGCCGATAGCTCCCCCCCACCGGAACAGCGCCCGCAAGATGTGGGTCATCCCCTATGAGTCCCGGATGAAAATGCTCGATTTCTTTAGGATCATGGCGTGGCCACAACGTGAGCGCCAGAAGGGCTGCAATCGTCGCCACCCCTGCCAAGGCGAAGAAGGTGATGGGAATACCCGCCCGCGCGCCCAACCATCCGGCAATCGGATAAGTCATCAGCCAGCATCCATGCGACAGGGCAAACTGTGCGGCGAAAAGCGCAGGGCGGTCCTCAGGATGCGCGGAGCGGCGGAGCAAACGACCTGCGGGAGTTTGTGCGATGGCGTAGCCCATACCGAGGCCAAACCAGAGCGGCAGCATCAGCGCGTATTGCGAAACGAATGTTCCAAGAAACAGCCCGACGATCAATAGGCTGGCACCACTCAGCATAACCGTTCGGTCTGGCAGAGCTTCCAATACACGCGGCAACAGGAGCGCTGCCAGCATCGATCCCGCCCCGAACGCCGCGAGCGCCAAAGCCGTTGCCGTCTGCCCCAGGCCAAAGCCCGCTTGCACAATCACAACGGTATTGACGATCACCATCGCGCTGGCGGCGGCAATCGCCAGATTGAGCGCCAGCAATCCGCGCAGGCGCGGCGTTGCCAAATAGAGGCGAAACCCCTTTGTTGTCCGCTCATAAATACCACGCGGCGCACTCGGCTTCGGACTAGGTAGGGCGACAGAGACAACCAGTGCCGCCGAAACAAGAAAACCGACGACCGTACCTGCGAACAATAAATGAAAGCTAATAACCGTAAGGAGTGCCGCCGCCAGTATCGGGCTAACTAGGTTTTCGAGATCATAGGCTAGACGCGAGAGCGACAGGGCCTTCGTATAGTCCTTCTCGTCCGTCAAAATATCAGGAATCGTTGCTTGGAAAGCCGGGGTAAACCCCGCCGCAGCCGATTGCAGCACGAAAATTAACAGATAGACCTGCCAAATTTCGGTCACGAAGGGCAGTAGCAGGGCAACCCCCGCGCGGACGAGATCGAGGCAAACCAGCATCGCGCGCCGAGGCAACCTTTCCGCGAAAGCCGCCGCCACGGGCGCAACCCCAACATACGCGATCATTTTAATGGCAAGAGCCGTACCCAGAACGGCCCCAGCATTTGCCCCCGCCAGATCATAGGCCAGAAGCCCGAGTGCGACGGTAGCAAGCCCGGTACCAATCAGGGCAATTACTTGCGCGAGAAAGAGATGCCGATAAGTCCGGTTCGCTAGTACGTCAAGCATCAGTCTGTACTCTCACTCAAGCAGAATAATATTGAAAATAAATAAAAAAAATTATTTTAGATTTCTTGGATAAAATAATCAAAAAAATCATCCCTACCTCACAGGTATTTCGTAATTTCTTTGAACTCATCGACAGTCTGCCGCTTTTTATGTGACAAGGGGCCGACAATATCTTCAAGGCAATGGTCCAGATGATCCTGGATCAGGGTTTTCTTGGCCTGCCCAATGGCTTTCTCTACAGCGTGGAGTTGCTGGGCGACCTCAAGACAACCACGTCCCGCCTCAATCATCTCGGTCACGCTCCGAAGATGGCCCTCGGCGCGCTTTAGCCGTTTGATAATATCGGAATGGGTTGTATGCCGATGCGTCTCATTCACAATAAAATTCCTATCCCCCTGGAGAGGATGTTGCAAGTGCCTCGTGACACAATTCCGCCATTCTTATAGGACATGAGGCGGAATGGTCGCGGTGCTGCGGCGTGAATTGAGGCAGGACGGTTTTTAAGCGGAATGGCGATCTGGCGTTCACTTTCGAGGTTTCGCGAAGCAGGAGCTATTCTAATGGCTCTGGCCGTAGTGCTCTCGTCGCTCGGTCGCGTCGAAGCACATGACCCCCTATTGCGCTATGGAGCGATGCTTGAGCAGCACGCCGCGCTTGACGGGTCTGCCCACAACCATAGCCATGACCACGAGACCGACGGAGAGCCGCATGGCAGTTTGGCACATAAGCACGGGTTCGTCGATCACTCCCATGACGCGACCGGGGCGCTTGTTAGCCGATTGCCGACGATCCCTTTTCCGCCCCAGGCTCATCGACTGGGGATTACCGATTTCCGGCTAACAAGTCAGCCTTTCCACTTGGATAGACCCCCTAGAGTAATCCTGCACTCGTGATTCTCGGCTGCTTCCGCAGCGATTTACGAACTCGCGTAAAGGATTTTTTTCCTATGAACGGACGCCTGACTTTGATAGGGCGAGCCGAACTTGGGTTGCATCGCGCAACCAGCTCGTCACTCGCCCTCACTTTACTATCGCTCTTGTGCTTGTTAATCGCCTCAGGGGCTGCTTCCGCTCACGGTGTTACCACGGGCGATAAGGGTTTTATTCAGGAAATCACGGGTGTAAACCTGATTTCCTTCGTTTATCTCGGAGCGAAGCATATGATGACGGGCTACGATCATCTGCTCTTCCTCTTTGGGGTGATATTTTTCCTCTATCGGCTGAAACACATCGGCATTTATGTCAGTCTTTTTGCTTTAGGGCATTCGACGACAATGCTGCTTGGTGTCTATCTCAATATCGGCATCAATGGTTACATCATCGACGCGATCATTGGCTTATCGGTTGTGTACAAAGCACTCGATAACATGGGGGCTTTTCAGCGCTGGCTGGGCTTTCAGCCCAATACCAAGATCGCAACGCTGGTTTTCGGGTTGTTTCACGGCCTGGGGCTATCCACCAAAATCATCGAGTATGAAATTTCGCCCGATGGGTTGCTGCCCAACCTGCTGGCGTTCAACGTCGGGGTTGAACTAGGGCAGATGCTGGCGCTTGCCGCCATCTTGATTGTCATGAGCTTTTGGCGGCGCACCACGAGTTTCTGGCGACATGCCTATACCGCCAATACCGTCATGATGGCCGCAGGTTTCGTGCTGATCGGCTATCAGCTTGTCGGTTTTGCTGTGTCCTAGGGCAAATCCCGAGCGGGTGAAATCACCCGCGACGACGCATTTGCTAAACAAAACAAAATATTAGAGCCTTTATCGTGAACGAATGTGAACGAAAAAAGCTCTAATCCGTTTTTCGAGGAAAATTAACCATGTATAACACCGACATTCCTACCCGCGCTGAACTGCCGACCACGAAGCAACTTCTGCGCTCCACTCTCATTGCCATTGTTACGGCGATCATCTTGCTGATAACGGTTGTACTGCCCGCCGAATACGCCATTGATCCAACCGGAGTTGGCCGAGCGCTGGGTCTTACTGAAATGGGTACCATTAAGAGCCAACTCGCGAAGGAAGCCGAGGCGGATAAGCAAACTAGCCTCCCCCTCCCCACTCCAGAAGCGCCAGGACTACTCTTGCGCCTCATTGCTGAATTCGGCATCAAGTCAGCAGCCGCGCAAACCCCCAATCGCTCCGACGAGATGAAAGTGACCTTGAAACCCGGTGAAGGGGCCGAAGTGAAGCTGACGATGGATAAGGGTGCGAAAACCAGCTTCGCCTGGACCGTCACTGGCGGCACCGTAAACTTCGACACGCACGGCGATGCCAGCGGCCAATCGATCAGCTACGAAAAGGGGCGCAGTGTTCCCGGACAGAAGGGGATTCTTGAAGCTGCCTTCACGGGCAATCATGGCTGGTTCTGGCGCAATCGCGGCAGCGCCCCGGTAGTGGTGACATTACAAACGACGGGAGCGT
>JAAFIC010000119.1 GCA_013298565.1 Alphaproteobacteria bacterium
CAACCAACGGCAAGGCTCACCGCCGCAAAGAGAATAAGCCCCGTAAGATGCGCCCAACCGGGCAGCGCCGCCACCGCGCCCGTCCAGGCGAGGGCAACGAAGATCAGCGCGAGTCCCAGCAACGGCAGCAGCACCGTCCACGCGGTTTCCCAGCCAAGCACAAGAGTTGCCCGCCCCCGTGCCCAACGCAAGGAAGCGGGCGTCTGCATCATCAAACGCCGACGGGTGCGAAAACCGGGGTCGGGCTTTCGTCGGCAAAAAGATCATCCAAGGAACGGCGGGCTTTAATCACAGCGAACTGATCCCCTTCCACCAACACTTCGGCAGGCAAGGCGCGCGTATTGTAGCTCGATGCCATCGCGGCGCTATAGGCACCTGCCGATAAGATAGCGAGAAAATCGCCGTTCCCCAAGGGGGGCATGGGCCGATCTTTGGCAAAAATGCAGGAACTCTCGCAAATCGGCCCGACAATATCGACCGGGGCCAGGGTTTCCGCCGACTCCCGCACGGAAATAATATCGTGCCACGCCTCGTACATCGCCGGGCGAATGAGATCGTTCATCCCGGCGTCGAGAATATAGAACCGCCGGTCGGAGCCTTGTTTGACATATTCGATCTTGGTGAGCAGCAACCCGGCATTGCCAACCAGATAGCGCCCCGGCTCGAACATCAGCGTGCCCTTGAACCCCGCCGTAACCCGCTTCACCATGTCGGCATAGGCCGTAATATCAATAGGCGCCTCGCCGTTATAGGGAATGCCAACGCCGCCGCCGCAGTCCAGCCGAGTGATCGGGTGGCCCGCCGCAATCAACGCTTCCGCCAGCGCCACCAGTCGGGTCAGCGCCGCCTCGAAGGGGGCAACCGTGGTGATCTGGCTGCCAATATGCATCGCCACCGCCGCCGCGCGAACCCCAGGGAGCGTTGCAGCATGGGCATAAACGCTCATGGCTTGATCGAGATCAATGCCGAACTTATTGCCCTTCTTGCCGGTCGTGATTTTGGCGTGCGTACCCGCATCCACATCCGGGTTCACCCGAATGGCAATATCGGCCACCTGCCCGCGCGCGGCGGCTAGGGCGGAAATTCGCTCTAATTCCGGCACGCTTTCCACGTTGAACTGAAGAATGCCGATGGTCAGCGCTTCCTCGATTTCCGCCGCGCTCTTAGCGACCCCGGCGAAGACGATCTTTTTCGGAACCACGCCCGCCGCCACCGCGCGCTTCACTTCGCCGATGGAAACGGCATCCGCCCCCGCGCCTTCCCGCGCCAACAGGCCCAACACCGCCAGATTGGAATTGGCCTTCACCGCATAACAAATCAGCGCGTCGCTATCGGCGAAAGCTTCGGCGAAATCGCGGTAGGTCGCGCGGATCGTGCTGCCAGAATAAACGTAGGTGGGGGTGCCCACCGCCTCGGCAATCGCGGTCAGCGGAACTTGGTCGGCGTGAAGGGTGCCGGAGATATAGGAAAAGCCGCTCATTGCGTCGGGTACTTTCTAGGGTATTGCGAATCGGTGCCCGCAGGCGGTAACGGCTCGGCTTTTTTGCCGCAGGCACTGAGCGCCAGCGGAGCCAAAACGGCGAGCAGAAGGGTGAATTTGAGGGCGCGGCTCATAGAAAGCGCGCCTTCGCTTGGGCTACCGCTGCCGCCACTCGGCTTGGTGCCGTCCCGCCGAAGCTCTGGCGCGCCGCTGCCGAGCCTTCAACCGTGAGCACGCTGTAAACATCCTGACGAATGCCAGAGTGCAGGTCTTGGAAATCGGCAAGCTCCAACGCGTCCAGCCGCACACTGCGCGCTTCTGCCAGCGCGACCGCCTTGCCGGTAATGTGATGGGCTTCGCGGAACGGCACGCCGAGCTGCATCACCAGATAATCGGCAAGGTCAGTCGCAGTTAGAAAGCCACCGAGCGTCGCTTGCTGCATGGCAGCCTTCTGCACCTGCATATCGCCGATCATCCCGGTCATGGCCGCCAGCGACAGCGACAGGGTTTCCACCGCCTCGAACACTGGCTCCTTATCGTCCTGCATATCTTTGGAATAGGCCAGCGGCAGGCCCTTCATCACCATCATCAGCGCCGTGAAATTGCCCAACGTCCGCCCAACCTTCGCGCGCACCAACTCAGCCGCATCCGGGTTGCGCTTTTGCGGCATGATTGAGGAGCCGGTCGAAAACGCATCCGACAGGCGGATGAAGCGGAAACGATCCGAACACCACAGCACAATTTCTTCGGCAAGGCGGGAGAGGTGCATCCCAAGAATGGCGGCGCTCGCCAGAAACTCCAGCGCGAAATCGCGATCCGACACCGCATCGAGCGAGTTGGCCGTAGGCCGATCAAACCCGAGAAGTTGGGAGGTATAATCCCGGTCAATCGGATAGGGCGTGCCCGCCAGCGCTGCCGAACCGAGCGGGTTTTCGTTCAGGCGTTTGCGCCCATCGGCAAAGCGCCCGCGATCCCGCCCCAGCATTTCCACATAGGCCAGCAAATGATGCCCCAGCGTGACGGGTTGGGCGGCTTGCAGATGGGTCATGCCGGGCAAAATCGTGCCGGAATGCTCTTCCGCCCGCGCAATCAGGGCCGCTTGCAGGGCTTTCAGGTCCAGATCGAGTTGGTCGATAGCGTCGCGCAGCCACAGGCGAAAATCGGTCGCCACTTGATCGTTGCGGGACCGGGCCGTGTGCAGCCGCCCCGCCGCAGGACCGATGAGGTCCGCCAACCGCGCTTCGATATTCATATGAATATCTTCCCGGTCCACGCGAAACTCGAACTGCCCGGCTTCAATTTCGGCCAAAACCCGGTCTAGCCCCGCCAGAATAGCGTCGCCATCGGCGGCTGGAATGATCCCCTGTTTCACCAACATCGCACAATGGGCCTTGGAACCAGCGATATCTTGCCGATATAGGGTTTTGTCGAAGCCAATAGAGGCGTTAATCCGCTCCATAATCGCCGCAGGGCCAGCATCGAAACGGCCCCCCCACAGTTTGTTGGCGGCGGCGGGAGAAGAAGAGGAAGAGTCGGCCATGCCTAGGGTTCCATCCAGTCCTGAAAATAACACACTGCCGCCCGTCACGCGGCGGGGCGTGCTGCGAGCAACGATTGGGTCAGCCATTGTCACTATGTTCGCCCCGCTTGCAACAGCAACCGCATCCCCCACGCTTCCCCTGACCGGCCCTATGGCAAAATTGAAACTCTCCGCCCCCGATGCCGCCAGCCGTGTCGCCGTGCCGGACGTGGTGAGCCTTGATGAAACCGGGGCCGAACGCCGCCTGTCCGATCATCTTGGGCGCTTCGTGCTGCTGAACTTCTGGGCCACCTGGTGCATCCCGTGCGTCAAGGAAATGCCCGCGTTGCTCAGGGTGTCCCAACGCTGGCAGGCCGAAGGCCACGCCGCTATCGTTCTGCCAATTAGCCTGGACCGGGCAGGACTTGCCAAAGTGCAGGAATTTTATGCCCAGCATGGCCTATCGTCCCTCCCCCTACGCAACGATAAGGGCGGGGCTGCTGGCCGCGCTTTTACCTTACGCGGCCTACCGACAAGCATTATCATCGACGCCAAAGGCCGAGAAATCGGGCGTTTAGAAGGGGATGCGCCCTGGGATGGGCCGGAAGCAGCGGCGCTGTTCGCGGCCCTGTTCAGCGAGGGGTAGTTTTCCGTACTTTGCGGATAATGCGGATTATTGCTTGAC
>JAAFIC010000012.1 GCA_013298565.1 Alphaproteobacteria bacterium
TGTGCTGTACCGGGGCGAACAACTCGCCCTGGTGGAATTCCTGCCGCTGGATGCCGAAAACTGGATCGTCTGCGGAAATGCGCTGCGGCTCGATTGGCTGACCGTCTGCCCGCCGGAGGGGAAAAATGTGAAGGTGCGCGGCGACACGCTCTTCGACGCACCGCAGGATCAATCAGAGGCCGAGTTTGAGAACGAGGGGGGAGAGACGTATATTTGCGGGAATCCGCCTTATTTAGGGAGCCAATGGCGAAACGTCGAGCAACAAGCGGACATGGATGCCATCTTTTCAATAGAAACAAAGAGCTATAAAGATTTGGACTATGTAGCAGCATGGTTCATGAAGGCGGCTCGATTTATAGAATTACAGCGAGGAGAGGTCGCATTTGTTGCCACAAAAACTATCTGCCAAGGCATTCAAGTTTCAATGTTATGGCCACATATCTTAAAACGTGAAATTAAAATATCTTTTGCATACAGACCATTTACTTGGAATAATCTAGCAAAACTTAATGCTGGTGTGACGTGCGTTGTGGTCGGCGTGTCGAAAACACCTCCCCTTGATCGAAAAATATTTGATGACAATTCGATAAAATTAGCGAAAAATATTGGCCCGTATCTTCTCGATATGTCGAATATTATAATCTCAAAATCTGCGGTCGCCTTAAATGGTCTCCCCAAGATGGATTATGGTAATAAACCATCGGATGGCGGGCATCTTATATTTGAAGAGATTAAGGATGTTAAGGAATTATGCTCATCTCATCGAGGGGCTGAGAAATTCTTAAAAAAATATGTAGGATCATTTGAGTTTATTAGGTCTACATTTCGTCATTGCCTCTGGATTGAGGAACAAAGTCGGGATGAAGCTTTTACGATTCCAGAGATAAGAAATCGCATTGATCGAGTTTTCGAAGTTAGATCATCAAGTAAAGGAAAGCAGTCCAACGAAGGGGCGCGATCCCCTCACCGCTTCGTGTATGCTCCGCACCGTGATGGGACGTCTCTTATAGTTCCACGGGTCTCCTCAGAAAACAGACCTTATCTTCCCTGTGGATTTCTTAATGAGGATAGTATTATTGCCGATACTGCGGCTGCTGTTTACAACGCTCCAATTTGGTTGTTAGGTGTTTTGGCTAGTAGACTCCATCAACAATGGATCGCTAACGTTTGCGTTCGTTTGAGGACAGACTATAGATACTCAAACACGTTAGGATATAACACCTTCCCAGTCCCCAGCCTTACCGAGAATAACAAGGCCGATCTCACCCGCTGCGCCGAGGATATCCTGTTGGCGCGGGAGGCGCATTTTCCCGCCACCATTGCCGATCTCTATGATCCCGAGGCCATGCCCGAAAACCTGCGCGCGGCCCATGACCGGAACGATGAGGTGCTGGAGCGCATCTACATCGGGCGGCGGTTCAAGAATGATACCGAACGGCTGGAAAAACTGTTTGAACTCTATACGAAAATGACCGTCGGGGCGGGCACGGCGAAACCGCGCCGACCGAAAGCGGCGGGCAGGGTGAGCGTCTGATGGCGGGCGAGATCATTCTGTACACTACCGAAGACGGTTCTGCCGTCCTTCAACTGCGCGCGCACAAGGGCTCCGTTTGGCTAACGCAGGCGGAGATGGCCGAGCTTTTTCAGACGAGTGTTTCCAATATAAATAAGCATATCAAAGGGATAATCGCTGAGGGCGAACAGCCCCCGGCAACTATTGAGCTTTACTCAAGAGTTCAAACCGAAGGACAGCGGACGATTGAACGGCAGGTGGCACATTATAGTCTGCCCATGATCCTTGCCGTCGGCTTTCGCGTTCGCAGCCCGCGTGGCGCGCAATTCCGGCGTTGGGCCGCCGCCACTCTGTCCGAGTATCTGGTCAAGGGTTTTGTCATGGATGACGCCCGCTTGAAAGACCCGGAAGCCGATTATTTCGAGGAACTGTTGGCGCGAATCCGCGACATCCGATCTTCAGAAAAGCTCTTCTACAAGAAAATACTCGACGTTTACACCACAAGCGTGGATTACGATCCGAAGGCGGAAACCTCAAATCTGTTTTTTCAAACCGTGCAGAACAAAATGCACTGGGCCGCGCATGGCCATACTGCTGCCGAGATTGTGGTTGAGCGCGCGGATGCGAACAAGGATTACATGGGGTTGACCGCTTGGGCTGCCCAACCGAAAGGCGGACCACCGCGTAAAGCTGATGCCGTTATCGCTAAGAATTATCTGACCGGGGAAGAGCTTGAGACGCTGAACCGTATTGTCACGGCGTATTTAGAATTTGCTGAGGTGCAGGCGATGAACCGCAAGCCGATGACCATGCGCGACTGGATCGGTAAACTTGATGACTTTCTGCGCCTGAGCGACCGCGAGGTATTGAAGCACGCTGGGCGTGTTTCCGCCGAAGTGGCGACGCTGAAAAGCGGGCAGGAATTCGACCGCTGGCATCGCCGCGCAATCGAAGAACCGAGCGCGGTGGAACGACATTTTATCGAGGCAGTGGGCCGTGCTAAGACACTGGCGAAAGGCACAAAGAAGCAATGACCCAGGTTGTGCTCATGATTTCGGTTTCCGACGCCCACAACGATTATCTAGCCAGGGCTACCGAATTGGGCGTGCGGCCAAAACAGGAGCGCATCTACATCGGGCGGCGGTTCAAGAATGATACCGAACGGCTGGAAAAACTGTTCGATCTCTATACGAAAATGGCGGCGGCGGCAGGCAGCGTAAAATCTGCGCCGAAATCCCGCCGAGGTGGGAGCGCGTGAGCGATAGCCCCGTCAGCCTCACCCTGCCCCCTGCGGGCTATGCCGACTGGCTGGCCGATCTTAAAACCCGCATTCATACGGCCCAGCAGCGGGCCACTTTGGCGGTTAACCGCGAGTTGGTGTTGCTGTACTGGCACATCGGGCGGGATATTCTGACGCGGCAGGCGGACCAGGGGTGGGGTGCCAAGGTTATTGAGCGGCTGGCGCAGGATTTGCGGTCGGCCTTCCCGGAGATGAAGGGGTTTTCCCGCGCGAATCTGATGTACATGCGCGCATTTGCCCAAGCTTGGCCGGATGCTGACACTGTCCAACAGGCTGTTGGACAATTGCCTTGGGGCCATAACCTCGTGTTGTTGACCCGCCTAAAAGACCCGCTGCAACGCTTGGCCTACGCCCAAAGCGCCCTGGCCCATGGCTGGTCGCGCAATGTTCTGAATATCCATATCGAGACCCGCCTGCTGGAGCGCACGGGCACCGCGACTACCAATTTTGACGCGCGCTTGCCCAAACCTTATTCCGATTTGGCGCGCGAGTCTTTGAAAGACCCCTACCGCTTCGATTTTCTCGGCCTGACAGAAGAAGCGCAGGAGCGTGAGATCGAAACCGCGCTGGTGCGGCATGTGACCGACTTTCTGCTGAAACTCGGCGCGGGCTTCGCCTTTGTCGGGCGGCAAGTGCTGCTAGAGGTAGGGGGTGAAGATTTTTTCATCGGCCTGCTTTTCTATCACCTCAAGCTGCGCTGTTATGTGGTGATCGAACTCAAGGGTGGCCCGTTCAAGCCTGAGCATCTAGGCCAATTGGGCTTCTACCTGACGGCGGTAGATCGCCAAATGAAAGCCGAACACGATAGCCCCACCATCGGTCTGCTCCTCTGCAAAAGCCGAAACAAAGTGGTGGCGGAATATGCGTTGGGCGACAAATCCCAGCCGATGGGGATTGCCGAATATAAGCTAGCTCAATCCCTGCCTGCCGAATTTGAAACCAGCCTGCCTAGCATTGAACAAATCGAGCGTGAATTAACGAAGGATGATGAGCCATGACCGGTTTGGCCGATAAGGGCGCAATTCCCACCGTTTCGGTTTCCTACGCCCGCACCGGGCGTTCGACCAAGGCCAACGAACTTGGGATGCGCCCCATGCAGGAGCAAGCCTATGGTCGGCGGGGCGAGCAATATCTGCTGATTAAATCGCCCCCGGCCTCGGGTAAAAGCCGCGCCTTGATGTTCATTGCTCTCGATAAGCTGCACCATCAGGGGCTGAAGCAGGCGATTATCGTTGTGCCCGAACAATCCATCGGCGCGAGCTTTGCCGATGAACCCCTTACCGAGTACGGGTTTTGGGCGGATTGGACCGTGGTACCCAAGTGGAACCTCTGCAACGCCCCCGGCACCGATGGCGGCAAGGTGAATGCAGTGGGGGCTTTTTTGGCGAGTGAGGACCGCATATTGGTCTGCACCCACGCCAGCTTCCGCTTTGCCGTGGATCGCTTCGGCCTTGACGCCTTCGATGGTCGGCTGATCGCCGTGGATGAATTCCACCATGTTTCCGCCAATCCCGATAACAAGCTCGGCGCGCACTTGGGGGGCTTCATCGCCCGCGACAAGATTCACCTTGTGGCCATGACCGGTTCTTACTTCCGGGGCGATGCCGTGGCCGTGCTGACCCCGCAGGATGAGGCAAAATTCGATACCATCACCTATACGTACTACCAGCAATTGAACGGGTACGAGCATCTGAAGGCGCTCGATATCGGCTATTTCTTTTATGCGGGTTCCTATACCGATGAAATTCTGGCGGTTCTGGACCCGGACCGGAAGACGATCCTCCACATCCCCAGCGTCAATTCCCGCGAAAGCACGAAGGATAAGATCCGCGAGGTGGAGCATATTCTGCACGCTTTGGGAACATGGGAAGGCACCGATCCCGCGACCGGCTTCTACTGCGTTAAAACCCCGGCGGGCCGCGTGCTGCGGATCGCCGATCTGGTGGATGATAGCGACCCCCCGCGCCGGGCGCGGGTTCTGGCGGCTCTAAAAGACCCGGCGCAGAAGCACAACCGCGACCATGTGGATATCATCATCGCCCTTGGCATGGCGAAGGAAGGCTTCGATTGGATCTGGTGCGAACACGCGCTAACCATCGGCTACCGCTCTAGCCTGACGGAAATCGTGCAGATTATTGGCCGCGCAACGCGCGATGCGCCGGGAAAGCCCCGGACGAAGTTTACCAATCTCATCGCCGAGCCGGATGCCACCGAACAGGCGGTGGTGGAAGCGGTCAACGACATGCTGAAAGCCATCGCCGCCAGCCTGTTGATGGAGCAAGTCATCAACCCCCGCTGCGAGTTTACCCCCAAGCGCGCCGACAACGGCCCCACGCCGGGGTTCGACTATGGCGACGAGGGGTATGATCCCCACCGCTGTAATATTGGGTTCAACGAGGAAAGCGGAACCTATCAGATCGAAATCAAGGGGCTTGCTGAACCCAAGAGCGAGGCGGCACAACGGATTTGCCGCGAGGATCTGAACGAGGTGATCGCGGCCTTCGTGCAGGATAAACCTTCGTTGGAACGCGGCCTGTTCGATGAAGAATTGGTTCCGGTAGAGCTAACACAACTCCGTCTCGGCAAAATTATCCGCGACCGCTACCCGGAGTTGGACGAAGCCGATCAGGAAGCGGTGCGGCAGCACGCCATCGCTGCGCTCACCCTCACGCAAAAAGCCAAGGGGGCCGCTCTTGGCGAGGAAGATAGCGAGGTTGCAACCGGGAACACCGCTTTCATCGACGGTGTGCGGCGGTTTGTGAATGTCCGCGATCTGGATATCGACCTGATCGACAGTATCAACCCCTTCGGCGCGGCCTATGCCATTCTCTCGAAGGCGATGGATGCCGCGCGCCTCGCTCAGATCGAAGCGGTGATCGCCGCCAAGCACACGTCAATCACGCCGGAGGATGCTAAAGCCTGGGCAAAGCGCGCTGTACAGTTCAAGAAAGAGCGTGGACGCCTGCCCGCACCGACATCGGCCAATCCCTACGAACGGCTGATGGCAGAAGGGGCCGCCGCCTTCGTGCGCTTTAAGGATGACGGACGCTATGAGTGAGGATGATCTCGACGATCTGCGCGCCGAACTGAGCGACTATGCCGCGCCGCAGAAGCAAGGGGGCCGAACAGCGCGGGAAGAGCGGATCATCGCCGGATTCGAGGAAATCCAGCGCTTCGTCGATGACCATAGCCGCGTGCCGCAGTATGGGGACGACTGCGATATTTTCGAGCGGCTTTACGCCGTTCGCCTCGACCGGATTCGCGCTCAAGCCGATTGTCGCACCCTGCTGGAACCCCTGGATCATCAAGGCTTGCTGACCGCATCCGAGGTGAATTCCTCCGATGATACGCTCAGTGATGATGAACTTCTGGCGGAATTAGGGGGGCTGAAGGGCGCGGCGGAGAGCGTAACCACCCTGCGCCACGTTCGCTCCGGCGCCGAAAAGCGTGCCGCCGAGGATGTCGCGGCCCGCACCGCCTGCGCGGACTTCGACCGTTTCGCCCCGTTGTTTCGGCAGGTTCAAGCCGATCTCGAAGCGGGCCTTCGGTCCGCCCGTCCTTTCGAGTTGAAATCGGAAATCGAAACCGGGCGGTTCTTCATCGTCGGTGGACAGAAGGCTTATGTGGCCGAAAAAGGGGAAGAATTCACCAATGCGAACGGGCAGCGCGAGGCGCGCCTGCGGGTGATCTTCGATAACGGCACAGAGAGCAACCTGCTCATGCGCTCGCTGCAACGGGCCTTGAACGATGATCGGGCGGGACGCCGAATTTCAGACCCCGAAGCAGGACCGCTCTTCGCCGGGGTCCGCGCGGAAGGCGACGTGCCAAGCGGCATTGTCTACGTTCTACGCAGTAAGTCCGACCATCCGGTTGTGGCCCAAAACCGCGACCTTATTCACAAAATCGGCGTCACCACCGAGAGTGTGGAGCGGCGTGTCGCCGGGGCGAACCTCCAGCCCACCTTTCTCATGGCGAGTGTCGAGGTGGTCGCGAGCTATACCCTCTACCACATCCACCGCAACAAGCTGGAAGCGCTGATTCACCGTGTTTTCGCTTCGGCGCGGCTGGAAATAGAAATTCCCGACCGGTTTGGACGTCTCGTTGCTCCAGAGGAATGGTTCCTCGTTCCGCTGTTCGTCATTGATGAAGCCGTCGAACGGATCAAAGATGGCACGATCACCAATTACATCTACGACCCAAGCCTAGCGCGGCTAGAGCGTCTTGCGTAAAGGTTGACGCAAAACGCTCTCGCTTTCTTTTAGCCCTCGCCGGGCGGGCGCATCCGCGCCCTTGGCCGCCGCCTCAATGGCGGCTTTTAGAGCATCGTGCGTCAATTATGACTCACGATGCTCTCGCTTTCTTTTAGCCCTCGCCGCCCGGTGCGTTTGACGCGCCAAGCGCATCGCCGGGCGCATCCGCGCCCTTGGCCGCCGCCTCACCCGACACGCTTGGCGTGTCAAACACGCCTGATGCGGCTTATAGAGCCGCGCCAGAGTTAAGGCGCGCGGCTCTAGCTTGCGTTGGGCGCGGGACACCATCTGGGTGAGGGTAAGGCCGATATCGACCGCCTTCGCCACCAATTCCGCCATGAGCGCCGTCAGGCGGTGTTGATCGTGTGCGGGGTCTTCCGATGGAACGAATATGGCGTTCTTGCTCAAGAGGCGCTTCCGCCGCGAGCCGATAGGCTTCCTGGAGTTCGACCGCGCCGAGGTATCAGCGGACCGGAGGTGCCGGGCGGTCTACCTCACGCTTTCGGGGATTTCTCGACTATTTTACCGATCCAATTTTCCGGCCTGAAAATCAAAAAATCAAATAAAACTACTGTGTCAAGAACTTAAGGGAAAGTGGTGCCCAGAGCCGGGATCGAACCAGCGACACTGCGATTTTCAGTCGCATGCTCTACCAACTGAGCTATCTGGGCATTCATTTGAACGAACGCCGTTTGAACGAAAACTCGTATAGCCGAGCCACCGGGGGCCTGTCTAGGAGTTTTATCTTTGCACTCCTGCCACCGCTATAGAGAGCTAATCCTCATCGCGCGGCGGCATCGTTTGGCTGAAGGCTTCTGCCGCCTCATCCTCTTCCAACGGTTGCCCCGGAACCCGGTAAGATTCGGTCAACCAGCGCCCCAAATCAAGCTGTTGGCAGCGTTCCGAGCAAAAGGGGCGCACGCGCGGGGCGCTGGCGCGATTGCAGATTGGGCAGCCGCCGCCCACGCGCACAGCGATAGGCTCGAAAACGGTCATCGCGCGTCTCTCTCTTCCAAACTGAACCGGGGGGCTTGGCCCAACCGCGCTGCCGCCGCCGCGCGTGCCGCTTGGCCTTGCGGGGTATCAAGCCACGCCAACACCGCAGCCGGGACCGGGACGGGCTGACCGTCGCTTCCCGTGTAAATAAGGCGGCGCAGGGCAGCCAGCGCTTGCCCTTCTGGCCCTAGCAACAGATCACGCAACGGTGGGCCGCGATGGGGCCGAGTGAGTTCGATCAAGCCGCCGCGCGTAGCGCCCAGCAGGTCCGTTGCCACAGGATCACGCGCCAGCCGCGCCTTGAACACCTCCAGCGCTCGGTTGAGCGCGGCTGTTGGTAAGCGTGGCGGATCTATAACGATCAAGCCGCCCAAGCTCCGCAGGCGCAGATGGCGGGCAATCTCACTCAAGCAGGCCGTAACCAGAGCTTCCGGCGCGCGGGGATCGCCGCCTTTATCAATATCAATAGCGACCAAGGCGCGGGTTGGCTCGATGCTCAGGCGCGCGCCGCCAGGCATCTCGACTTCGGCGGCACAGGCTTCGGCCAGTTCCGCCTCGATCTCTAGGCGCGCGAACGGATCGGCCAAAGCCGGCGCGGTTTGAGCGGCATAGCCCGCCGCCCGAAGTTCGGGAGCCAGCGTGAGCGGGGACAGGATCGTGTCGGCAGATTGGGCGGAAAGCGCGCTCAAAACCCGCAACAAGGGCGAGGCCGCGCCATTGGCAGGACCGGGCGGCCCGTCGCGCTTAATCGCATCCGCTTGGGCCAGCAATGCCGCTAAATCTTGCGTCAGCGCTTTCCGGTAAACACCGGCGGCGGCGGGCAGCGCTGTTAAGCCATAGCCCGCTCCTAACCGCTCTGCGGGCACCATCTCCGCTAACAGCAGCCGCAACCGAGTGCGTTCGGTCTCGGGAAGATGTCGGGAGATGGATAATTCGCCGCTACGGCCCTCGAGCCACGATAACGACAGGCGGGTTCCCCCCCACTCCAGCGACCGGGTAACGCCCATCGGCTTGTCGCCCGAGGCAGCCCTGCTCACCTGCACCAGCACGCGCGCGCCAAGCGGCAGGGCAGCAGCCCCTATGCCGCCCAAGAAGGCTTCCGCCCCCGTCCCAATATCAATAAACGCGCCAACATCGGGCAAAACCGCACGCACAATGCCCCGGCAGGGCGTCCCCAATGGCAAATCGCCAATGCGGGCGGTGGCGAATGCCGCACATAGCCCACCGATCAGCCGAACGCCGCGCACTTCGCCCGGCCCTTCGGAGAGAATGATCCCCGCGTCAGGCCGTTCCATCACGCGGCGCAAAACCCTATGCCGTCAAGCATCGCGGCAACATCCGACACAGAAAGGCCGACGATGTTGGAGTAAGAACCGCTAATGGCGGTTACATGACGGGCAAACAGCCCTTGAATCGCATAGCCCCCCGCCTTGCCGTGCCACTCGCCGCTGGCAAGATAGGCGGCAATATCGGCCTCGGTGAGGCGTTTGACAGTCACGCGGGTGGTGATAAGCCGGGAGCGGCGCACCCCCTCCGGCCCGGCCAACCCTATGCCGCCGTGAACCCGGTGACTGCGGCCCGACAGCAGCCGCAAACAGGCCAGCGCCGTCGCCTCATCTTCCGCTTTCGGCAGAATCCGACGCCCAACCGCAACCACCGTATCAGCGGCCAGCACAAAACTGCCGGGATGACGGGGCGCAACCGCCGCCGCCTTCTCTTCCGCCAAGCGCAGCGCGTGGCGGGGCGGCAATTCGCGGGCGTAAGGAGTTTCGGTGAGATCAGCCGGATCGACGGCAGCCGGAACAATCCCGATCTGGCGCAGCAAATCGAGACGCCTCGGCGAGGCGGACGCCAGGATTAAGGGGGTCACGATAGCAACGAAATCACGATATTAACGAGATCACGGTAGCAATACGTTATTTGAAGCGGAACGTAATGCGACCTTTGGTAAGGTCGTAGGGCGTCATTTCCACATTCACGCGGTCGCCCGCCAGAACGCGAATACGGTTCTTACGCATCTTGCCCGAGGTATGAGCCAGAACTTCGTGATTATTATCCAGCTTCACGCGAAACATCGCATTCGGCAGCAGTTCCGACACCGTGCCGGAGAACTCGATCGCTTCTTCCTTCGCCATAGTCTTCCTTGAACGAGACAATGAGAAAGCGCCCCAACAGCCGGTGAAATCCGGGTGAGGACGCATTTGGTGCTCTTAAGTGATGCTTTGGGTGCGCGCGGTCAAGCAAAACCTGTGCAGGGCGGGTCTGCTTACAAAAACGGATCACAAAAAACGATCCGCAATCCGATCCGCCAGCTTATCGCGCACGAGGCGGTAGGCGGCCAGCCGCTCCTCGCGGTTTCCTTCTGCACCCGACGGGTCTTCGGTCGGCCAATACTCGACATCGACCGACTGCGTGCGGGTTAGCTCTAACGCGCGGTGATGGGCTTCCGGTGATAGGGTAACAATCAGATCGAAGTTGGTATCTTCTAAATCTTCCAGCAGCGTCGGGTAGTGGCGGCGCAGATCGACCCCCAACTCCCCCATCACGGCAGTAACAAAACCGTCTGCCTGCCCCTCGCGCACGCCGGCTGAGGCCACATACACCTTTCGCCCGTGGCTTTGACGCAGAAGCGCCATCGCCATAGGCGAGCGTACGGCATTGTACGTGCACATGAAGAGAATAGAGCTCGGCAGTCGAGGCCGATCCAATAGACCGGGCAGCATTTGATAGCAGTATGCCTGAGACCCCCTGGGCAAACAAGATCCTAGGCAAACACGGTATTGCTCTGCACAAAACGGATGGCTGCTGTGTTGGCGTTGAAGTGAACTGCCGGATTTGCCTTTCAGCGCGGGCGCGCTATGGTTGTTCCATGCAGTATGAAGATTTTTTTGCGGCACAGGTCGCAGCCTTGAAACGCGAGGGGCGTTACCGCGTCTTTGCCGATCTCGAACGGCAAGCTGGGCGCTTTCCGTTAGCGCTGTACCACTGCCCCAGCGGGCGGCGCGACGTGACGGTCTGGTGCTCGAACGATTATCTTGGCATGGGCCAGCACCCCCACGTGCGGGCGGCGATGCACGAGGCGATCGACCGGCTCGGTACTGGCGCGGGCGGCACGCGCAATATCGCAGGCACTACCCATGAACATGTGCTGCTGGAACAATCGCTCGCGGCCCTGCATGGGAAGGAGGCGGCGTTGGTCTTCACCTCAGGCTATGTGGCGAATGAAACCAGCCTTGCCACCTTGGGCAAGATGATGCCGAATTGCGTCATTTTTTCGGACGCGCTCAACCATAACTCGATGATCGCGGGCATTCGCAATTCTGGCGCTGAAAAGCACGTGTTTCGCCACAATGATCCTGCCGATCTTGAAGCGAAGCTAAGGCAAGTGGACCCAAAACGCCCTAAGCTGATTGCTTTTGAGAGCGTTTATTCCATGGATGGGGATATTGCCCCAATCGCGGCCTTCTGCGATCTGGCCGAACGCTATGGTGCGTTTACCTACCTTGATGAAGTTCACGCGGTCGGCATGTACGGCCCGCGCGGCGGCGGCGTGGCGCAAGAACGCGGGATTGAGCACCGTTTGCATGTGATCCAAGGCACGCTCGGCAAAGCCTTCGGCATGGTCGGCGGCTATATTGCCGGATCTGCGGCGATGGTGGATTTCGTGCGCTCGAATGCCCCCGGCTTTATTTTCACCACCGCCCTGCCCCCCGTGATTGCCGCCGGTGCCCGCGCCAGCATCAATCATCTGATGCAAAGCAACCGGGAGCGGCACGGCCAGCGGGACCGAGTGGCTTTGGTGAAACAGCGCCTAACCGCCGTCGGGTTGCCCTTGCTGGACAGCGAAAGCCACATCGTTCCCGTCATGATCGGCGATGCCAGCCTTGCCAAGCAAGTGACCGACCTGCTGCTGGACCGGCACGATATTTACGTTCAGCCCATCAACTACCCCACCGTTCCTCGCGGCACGGAGCGCATTCGCATAACCCCCGGCCCTCTGCATACCGATGCGATGATAGATCATCTGATAACGGCGTTGCTCGATGTGTGGCAGGTGCTGGCATTGAAGAAAGAGGCGGCGTAAGGGCTACTGCCTTAAGCCGCTGTGCCGCGCAACTCGGGCCGAACCGCGCCTATCGGGTCTTGGTGAATAATAATCTGCGCGCGGGGGAAGGCGGCTAGAAGCGCGGCTTCGACATTATGGCTGATTTGATGAGCTTCAATGAGGGGCAGCGCATCGGGCAACTCCAAATGAAGCTGAATGAACAGATCCGGCCCGGCCTCGCGCGTGCGGAGGTCATGGGCGCCCGCCACCCCCGGCACGCTGCGGATAATCGCGATAATCTGCTGGCGCACGGTATCGGACACTTCCCGGTCCATCAGCACTTGATAGGCTCGCAGACCAATCTCCCAGGCAGAGCGGACGACAATCGCCCCGACGAGCAGCCCCAGCAGCGGATCGAGCCAGGGCAAACCCAGGCGCTCCGTCGCCCACAGGCCGACCATGACAATGATGTTGGTGATAAGATCGCTGACGTAGTGGAGGCGGTCGCCCTCCACGGCAAGCGAGGGTGTGCGGCTCAATACCCACCGTTGAAATAGCACCAGCGCCAACGTCAAGACGATAGCGACCAGCGATACACCAATGCCGATGCTCGGCAGCGTTATCGGTTGCGGCGTAATGAAGCGCTGCACCGCTTCGATCAACAGCAAGCTGGCCGATCCCATAATGAAGGCCGCCTGCGCCAAGCCCGCCAGCGGCTCCAGCTTACCATGCCCGAAGCGGTGCTCCTCATCGGCAGGGCGCTGCGCCCCGCGCACGGCAACCAGCGTTAGCAGAGAGGCGACGGCATCCAGCGTCGAATCAATCAAGCTGGACAGCATCGTGACTGCGCCCGTGGCCAGATACGCCCAGCTTTTCAAGCCGATAAGCAGTAGGGCGACGAGCACGGCGGCTTCCGTCGCACGCTGCGGCCAGCGAGAATAGGGTTCGGTCATCGCAGAATTAGCCTAACAATCACGGAAACAGACGAAACGTGGACCAAGCCTCGCCCGCGCGTTCGTACACAAGGCGGTCATGCAGCCGATAGGGCATACCTTGCCAAAATTCCACGCGCTCGGGCACAACGCGAAAGCCGGTCCAGTGCGGCGGGCGGGGAATTTCGCCCTCCGGGTAGCGTGCCTCCACTTCGGCCACGCGCGCTTCCAACAGCGGGCGTTCCGGCAAAGGCTGCGATTGGTCCGACGCCCAAGCCCCAATCTGGCTGCCGCGCGGGCGGGAGTGATAGTAGCTATCGGCCTCCTCGGCCCCAACAAGGCTGGCTTTGCCTTCGATCCGCACTTGGCGCTCCAGCGTCTTCCAGTGGAAGGTGAGCGCGCAGAAGGGGTTCCCCAACAGCTCGCCGCCTTTGCGCGACTGCGTATTGGTGTAGAAAACAAAGCCCGCCGGATCGAACCCCTTCATCAACACAATGCGAGCGGAGGGCCGCCCCTCGGCTGAGACCGTTGCCAGCGCCATCGCGTTCGGATCGTTGATCTCGCGCGCCGACGCCTCCGCGAACCACGCACCGAACTGAGTGAACGGGCCGTCCATAACCGTTAGGGCCACTGCCGAAACCGGGCGATCAATCAGCATTCTTTTATCCTTTCTGCCGCACGCCGCCGAAGATAGAGACGACGCCGAACCAGTATGGTGTACCGCGCTCCCTTGAACCAGAGGCGTCGCCGTTATATGTGAAGTGTGTGGGATAGGGGTGAGCGCCGACCGATGCAAGGCATGGGCTTGCCTCCAATCGCCAGAATATACAAAAGACAGGTAAACTTTTTCCATGCGTGATCCGTACGAGGTTTTAGGCGTGTCCCGAACGGCGGATGCGGATGCGATTAAAAGCGCGTACCGCAAGCTCGCTAAACAGTTTCACCCGGACGTTAATCCGGGCGATAAGGGGATTGAAACCAAGTTCAAAGATATTTCGGCAGCCCATGACCTGCTGTCGGACCCGGAGAAGCGCGCGCGCTACGACCGGGGTGAAATTGATGGGGGCGGCAACGAGCGCCCCCGCGCCAAGCGTGCGGGGGCTGGCGCGGGCGGCTTCGGCGGGTTCGGCGGCTTTGGCGGCTTCGGCCAAAAGGGCAACGGCGGGTTCGATTTTGATGCCGATGATATTTTCGATGGGTTCCGCACGCGCGGCAATACGGGCAGCGCGGGTAAACGCCGAGGGGCCGATGTTTCCTACGGCTTAACAATAGATTTCGTTACGGCAGCCAACGGCGGCAAGCGCCGCGTAACCACTGCCGATGGCCGCTCGCTGGACGTTAATATCCCTCCAGGCACGGAAGATTCCAATAAGCTGCGCCTGCGCGGCCAAGGCCAACCCGGTTTCAACGGCGGGCCGGAAGGCGATGCCTTTATCGAAATCCATGTTGATGCCCATCCGTTCTTCGTGGCCAAGGGCAAGGATATTCACCTAGAAGTACCGGTCACGCTGCAAGAGGCCATTCTCGGTGCCTCGGTAACAGTGCCGACGATTGATGGGCGCGTTGCCGTAAAAGTGCCGCGCGGCTCCAACTCCGGCAGCATCTTACGCCTGCGCGGCAAAGGTATTCCCAGCAAAGACGGCGCGCACGGCGACCAATACGTGAAACTTGTGGTCATGCTTCCCGAAAAACTCGACCCGGAGCTTGCGAGCTTCCTCGAAAAATGGGGGCCGAAAAACCCCTACGAGGTTAGAGGTAAGCTGAACGGCTTGGGCTAGAATACAATGGCAATCAATTAAAATTTAATTAACCTTGTAGTCTTTCTGCGCACCTTATGGTATCTAAGCCGAATAATTTTCAGGATCGGTGAGGATGAGATGGTGAAGGCTTGGGTCATCGCAGTAGGGCTAGGGGCTTTGGTTCCAACGGCGGTTTTAGCGCAAACTTGGTCCGAAGCAAAACCCATCAATAAAGATGAATCCCCGCTGGAGCTAAAGCTACAGGGCTGGGGAAAAGCTGCAATCAAAACGGCGCGCCAAGCTATCGGCGAAACGGATGACCGACGAGGTACATCTTACTTCCATAGTGTCTTTTATCAAAACCAGAGCTATGAAGCCTATGTAAGTTTTCACGAAGCGGCACATTTTGTTAATTGGAACCAGAATACTATTCAAAATATTACCAAGCGTTACTTCAAGGAAGACGATATTGAGTTCGGCTCCTACATCGACGTGGATCATGGCCGCGCAGATTATCGGACCATTCCGTTAAAATTCACTAAAAACGGAAAAGCGGTAAACTGCTGGACCTTCCGCGCCTACTGGGATCGCTTCTCGTCCGATGGCTATCTCTGCTCACGCACGAGCACGCCTGCCTCGGAAGCCATTATCCGCACCTTCATCACTCACATCGCCTATAAAACGGTGCTAGAGCCGAAGGACGAGGCCGCGTTACCAACGCCGTAACGGACCAGCGCGCACTCTATCGTGTCAAGGCGCAGGCGGCCTAAGTCAAGGTAGGGATTGAAGCGATAGGGTGTAACTTCTCTCCTGATCAGGGCGAACTGAGCCTAAGTGTCCCAGAGAAGAGAGGCCCGCCATGTCCCCCACTCTTACCCGCCTGCTGCCGTGGCCGCCCGCGCTGTTTATCGCTTGGGTTTTCATCTGGTATCTTCAATATAAATTCACGGGCCACCCCGGCAGTGTGTATCTTTTCGATATTCTAACGAAGTGGCTTGGGTTCGAGGGCTATGAAGCTGTTATGCGGATTGGCACCGGCACGCTGGAACTTATCGCCTCGTTGCTCGTTCTCTACCCGCGCACACAGGCCATCGGCGGCTTAATGTCCACGGGCATTATGACCGGCGCGATTTTCTTTCACATCGCCAGCCCACTGGGCATTGACCCGTATAACGACGGGGCCGATCTGTTTAAGAAAGCCTGCGCGGTTTGGGTGTTGGGTCTCTTCATCGCCTTCCTGCGCCGGGATGATCTCGTGGCTTTGTGGGCGCTCTTCCGCGCAAAACGCCCCGCGACTGCTGGCTAAGGAGGTCCGTCCCGTGTCCGTCGCGCTTGAAACCTTGGCTCTTGCGGCAGAAAAATCCCTGGCAACAAAACCTTTGGCAATCCCAACGCGCGCGCGCGACCCACGGTTGGATGTTGTGCGCGGCATTGCCCTGTTCATCATCTTTATCGCGCATGTGCCGAGCAACTGGCTGTGGAGCCTGATCCCCGCCCGTTTTGGCCTAAGCGATGCCACCGATAGCTTCGTGTTCATCTCCGGCATTGCCTCGGCCATTGCTTTCGGTGGTACGTTTCTACGGCATGGGTTTTGGACGGGGACCGGGCGAATTGTTTACCGTTGCGCGCAACTGACCGTCGCTCACCTGTTCTTAGTCTTCGCGATTATCGGCGTCGCCTATCAAGGCGGGTTGCTGACGGGCCGCGATTTAGTCGGGGCTTTGGGCGTCGAACATCTGCTCGCTCATCCGGCGCAAGCGATTTCCGAAGCGTTCTGGCTGCACTGGGTGCCCGCATCGCTTGATATCATGCCGGTCTATATCGTGCTGCTGGCGATGGTGCCGGGCATGATGCTGCTGGAAAAGCTAGATCGGCGGTTGCCGCTGCTGGCGTCCCTTACTCTCTACCTTGCCAATGCCGCCTATGGCCTCGATCCGATTGCCGATAGCGCAACCGGGCGGCAGTGGCTGCTAAACCCGTTTGCGTGGCAGGCGATCTTTTTCCTCGGCTTTGGCTTCAAGCGCGGCTGGCTGCCGGTGCCGCCGCGCACGCTGGTTTTGACGATTCTCGCGTGGGGAATGATCGCGGTCGGCGTGATTTTTCGGGTTCTACCGGATGGCTTCGGCCTCGGTGATGCGCCTTTGTGGCAGGCTTTGGGCGCGCAGCTTGATAAAACCAACGTCGATCTCTTCCGCCTCGCTCATTTCCTCGCCACGGCCTATCTGCTGCACGGGCTGTTGCTGGCAAAGCCGGGGATTGCGTGCGCGGTAGTGCTTCGGCCCTTCGAGCGGCTGGGACAACAGGGGCTGTCGGTGTTCGTCGGCGGCATGATCGCAGCCAATATCGCCGGGCTTATCATTCTGACCGTAGGCGATGGGTTGGTGGGGCAAGTCCTCATCAACCTCGGCGGCTTTCTGGCGCTCTATGGCATCGCCCGGCTGATGGCCTGGTATAAATCGGCCCCGTGGGGTGTTAAGAAGGCTTAACCCGCGCAAGCTTTCAGGCGCGGACCAAGCCACGCAAGCGCGTCGGCTAGTCCCTGCCGCCAGGTGCCCCAGGAATGCCCGCCGTCGATCACCCGGAACTCGGACGCCAGCCCCAAGCGTTGCACCTCGATATGCAGCTTGGCACTGCCAACCAAAATTGAGGGATAATCATCATCCCCCGCCGCGAACCACAGATCGGGGCGCGGGCCGGGTGCCGGTAACGCCGCCAAGGCCAGGAACGGGTTGGCGGCATTGTAGCGGGCAGGCTCTATCGGTTGACCAAACACGGCCCCGAACATGCGAAACCGCGCCAAGACTGATGGATCGGCGTTCGGCGGCACAGGATCGAACAGACTACCCGACAGGCTGATGATGGTGCCGTAACGGTCCGGGTGACGCAGCCCCTGCAAAACCGCGCCAAGCCCGCCCATCGACAGACCCGCAACCGCCCGGCCCGTGCGGCAGGCGTGCGTGGGGAGCTTGGCATCAATGGCCGGAATTAAATCGTCAGATAAGGTGGTGGCGACTGGCCCGAACGCTTCGCTATCGACATACCAGCTATTACCGACGCCGGGCATGACCGCGAACAGCGGCGGGATCACCCCCCCGGCAATGGCACTATCGAGCACCTCAGCAACCCGGCCCGGCCCCGGCCAGTCGGTCTCGTCCCCGCGCAGGCCGTGGTAGAGATAGAGAACGGGCAAACGGCCTGTCCCCGCCTCCGGCGCATAGAGTTGATAGGGCAACGCCCGCCCCAAGCGGGAGTTCCCAAGCGTCTCGGCGGTAATCCGCCCCCCTGCCCACGCGGGTGCCGCTAACAGCACTCCCGCGAGCAGAAGGGGCAGCACCCTAGAAGGCACCACGATAGGCGTTCGCATCGACCGCCGCCGCAATCAGACTAAAGCCATCGGCGGCGATTGCCCGTCCTAGCGCCGCGCGCAGAGCTTCAACACTGTCAACCGTCTCGCCCGCGCCGCCGAACGCCCGCGCCAAGGCGGCATAATCGGTGCGCCCCATCGCAACCCCAGCGGGCGCGAGACCCGCTTGCGCCTGCTTAAGCGCGATTAAAGCAAGGCTAACATCTTGCACAACCAGCACGACCACCTTCAGCCCGGCATCGCGCACGGTACCAAGCTCGCCCAAGGTCATCTCTAACCCGCCGTCGCCCATAATCGCGATGATCGGACCCGGCACGCCTGCGCGCGCCGCGCCAATTGCCAGCGGCAAGGCCGCCCCCATCGTACAAAACCCCGCCGACTGCAATACCGAGAGGGGCCGCTGCGCCTGCCACATCTGGCTGAACAGAATGCGATGCGCGCCACTATCGACGGTCACGGTCGCACTCTCCGGCAAGGCCGCGTGCAAGGCGGCGAACACGGCGTGCGGCCCCCACGCTGTCGGCGGCGCGAAGAAAGTGTGCAGTGCCGCCCGTGTCGTCCCCACTTGCCCTGCGGCCCAGCGCGGCGGCGGCGCGCTTTTCCCCAAGGCCCAGTTGAGTGCCGCAATCGTGCCCGGCAGTGGCCCGATGACCTGCTGGTCGATGCGGTGCATCCCGTGATCGGCAGGATATGCTGTGAGGTCGATCACTTGGGCGGTCGCGGGAAACGCATCACACCAACCCACGCGCATTTCGATGGGATCGTAGCCGATTGTCAGGATCAGATCGGCCTTGGCGATGAGGTCCAGCAACAGCGTATCGGCTTTCGGCGACAGGCCCGCGCCGCCTAAGCTGAGGGGATGATCTTCCGGCACTAGCCCCTTCGCCTTATAAGTCGTGATGACCGGAATGCGCTGTTGGTCCATCAGCAACGTCATTGCGGCTGCCGCCCCGCAGCGTGCTGCCTCGAACCCCGCCAGGATGATTGGGTGGCGGCTATGGGCGATCTTATCGGCCACCGCGCGCATTATAGGATCATCCCCCGCCGGAACCGGATGCAGCCGCACCGGCGGCTTAACGGGGTGGGACGCAGCGGGTGCATCTTGCGCCGCCAGTGCGGGCGACAGATCAATATGCACTGGCCCCGCTGGCGCACGCACAGCCAGCGCGAGCGCACGGGCAATGGTTTCTGCCGCGCCCTCTGCCGCAATCTCGAAGCTCGCTTTTACCAACGGGCGCAACAAGGCAGCATGATCGAGAATTTGATGGGTATAGCGCCCACGCACGCCGTGCTCGACGATGCCGGAAATAATCAGCAGCGGCACTTGCTCCTGCTGCGCGTCGGCAATCCCGTTCACCGCATTGGCAAGGCCCGGCCCCAGCGTGGTGAGCAGTAGACCGGGCGCACCCGTGACTGCCGAAGCCCCCGCCGCCATCATCGCCGCCGCTGTTTCGTTCCGGGCGAGCGTGAAGGCGATTCCGGCGGCGTTCAGCGCGTCCAGCATCGTCACTACCTCGCCGCCCGGCATCCCGAAGGCGTGGCGAACGCCGTGCGCCGAAAGGGTCTGGGCGATCAAATCGGCAATCCGCATATCAAGCCTCCGAAGGGGCGGCGGCCCCAAAGGCCCCGCGCGTAGTGAAATCCTGAAGCTCTTCCGCACTGAGGCCCAGCATCTCCGTCATTACCGCGTGCCGATCTTGATCGAGATGCGGCGGCGGGCGGTCGTAGGCCACGGGCGTGCGGCTGAACTTCAGCGGGTTCCCGAGCAACCGAACCGGCCCGGTATCCCCCGGCCCATCCAGCGTCACCACCATCTCACGCGCCTTGGTGTGGGGGTTGTCAAGGGCTTCCGCAATGCTGGCCACCGGCCCTGCGGGGACTTGGCAGCGCGCCAAGCGCGCCGACCACCCCGCCACGGTATCACCCGCAAGCACCGGCAGTAGGGCTTCTTCCAAGGCATCGACGGCGCTAATGCGATCGCGGTTGCGGCGAAAGCGCGGATCGTCGGCCAGCGACGGCACCCCAAGCTCGGTCACAAAGCGGCGAAACTGCTCATCATTGCCCACAGCCACCACAATATACCCATCGGCCACCGGATAGGTTTGATAAGGGGCGATATTGGGGTGGCGATTGCCCAAGCGCTGCGGCACGCGGTCTGACACCAGATAATTGGTGGCGGCATTAATCAGCCAGGAGAGTTGGGAATCATAGAGGGCGAGATCAATACTCTGCCCCTCGCCCGTCGCATCGCGGTGCCGAAGCGCCGCCAGCAGGCCAACCGTGGCGTAAAGCCCGCAAACGACATCGGCAATCCCAACGCCAACCTTCACCGGCTCCCCGCCCTTGGCATCGGGCTGACCGGTAATGCTCATGATTCCGCCCATCGCCTGTACCAGAAAATCATAGCCGATACGGTCGGAATACGGCCCCGTTTGACCAAAGCCGGAAATGGAGCACCAGATTAGATCGGGTTTCACCTGCCTCAGCGCCGAATAATCGAGGCCCCGCCGCGCCAGATCCCCCGGTTTATAGTTTTCGATCACCACATCGGCAGTCGCCACCAAGCGCCGGATAAGATCGGCCCCCGCGTCTGTCGCAAGATCAATAGCAACTGACTGCTTATTGCGATTGGCGCAAAGGTAATAGGCCGATAGGTCCGTCTCCTGCCCCCCAGCATTCTGAACGAACGGCGGCCCCCAGGTGCGGGTATCGTCGCCGGTGCCAGGGCGTTCGATCTTGATGACTTCCGCCCCCAAATCGCCCAGCAACTGCGTGCAGGTTGGCCCTGCCAGAATCCGCGATAAATCGAGCACGCGCACGCCCGCAAGGGCGCGGGGGGACAGGGGGGAAGCCGTCATGCAAACTCGCTAAACTCAGGCGTGATGCCGCCACTGCGACGGCCCGTGTGCTACGGTAGCGGGGGCTGGAGCCGTCGCCAAGGTCTGAAACATCCGCTCGGCGAAGCGATCTACCCGCCGCCGCTCCGCGCGCATTCGTAGCAGGGTTGCGGCTTCCTTGCGATTGCCCTGCCGGGCGGCACTCTGGGCGAGGGCGCGCATGAATACATCGCGCTGGGCATGACTGCCACCGAGCAGCGGCAGGCGCTCGGCAAGCTCCGGCAAATCGAGGCGCGGACGCTGCCCTTGCGCCGCCCGCAGCAGGGTTTGCGCCAGATCGCGCGCCACCAGGGCCGCAACGCGGGCTTGATCGCCCTCGCCTTCTGCCCGCGCGCCGATCATGGCCACGCACTCATGCGCGCTGGCAAAATCGCCGGTTGCGAGCAACGACAAGAGATGATGCAGGGCCGCGAACATCAACGTGCCATCGGTTTTGCGCTGGCGTGCCCGCTCCGCCAACTCTCCCCAGCGCGTGCCGACAGCGGTGCCCTGTTCGGCCAAGCGCCACAACAGGGAGGCGGCGTTGGTGATGTCGCGGAAATCATCGGTCGAATGGGCGCGAATTTCGGTATCATAGAGGTGCAACGCCACGTCGGCCTCGCCCTGCTCCAGGTGAAATAGGCCCTGATGCCACGCGAGATGATAGGCAAAATTGTTGCAGCCGGTCCAAGACGCGCGCTGCTGATTGATCCAAGCAATGCCATCGGCGGGTTGGTGGCGCATTTCATACACATGAGCGACGGCATGAATGCCCCAAGCGTCTTTCGGCTCGGCCAAAGTGGCGGCGCGGCCCGTGCGCTCGGCCTCCTCATAACGCCCGGCTTCTTCCAGCCCAAAGGCATGACAGCCGAGGAAATAGCCGTAGCCATCCAGCGCCGGATCATAGGCCGGGGCGAGGGCTTCCGTGCATTTCAACATGCCCGCGAGGTCGCCCACCATGAAGCGCAGCGCGTGGCTGAGTTTCAGCGGCAGAAACACGGTCGGGCGCGCGTCGGTAATCGTTTCCAACAAATCGGCAGCAGTGTGGAATTTGCCTTCGGTGGCGCGGCGCAGGGCGAACACCAGCAAGGTTTCATCTTCCGAGCCGCCGCCCTTGGCCTGAAGCGCCTGTTCTGCCGACAACAGCGCCGCCTCCGCCCCAAGCTGAAGCTCCGAGCGGGCGAGAATAACTTGCGCGAACCCCTTCAAACAGTGCGCGGCCACCAACTGCGGATCGGCGGCCAGCGCCTCAGCCAAAGCCGCGCCCGCGCCAGGACGATGGGCCGCCACCTCATCGGTCGCGCGCTCGAAAGCAGCGATAGCGTCGGGATGCTCGGCGGTATGAGCCAGCCGGAAGATATCTTGGATCATCTCACGCTCCTGGGGTCGGGCCTGGGGTGGGGCCTGGGGTGGGGCCGATGATTGGCGCGCTCTGATTCTGGTTCGCCAAGACGTGAGGGAAGGTTACACAGAAACCTGTGGGGTAATGGCGGCACGCTCTAATCGTGCCCGGCCCTACCCGTTCAACGAGATCGTCTGGACCAACCCATATCGGAAATGCGATGGTTGCATCGAATTTTGCGGAGGTCCCGGATGCTGCGCTTTATGCTTCTCGCGGGTGTTTTGATCCTGAGCCTTTCCGGGTCCGAGACCGAAAAAGCGCTGACGGCGTGCGAGGAGCATGATTTTAAGAAATTTCGCGCACCGCCCATAGACACGATCATGACGAGAAATCCCGGCGAGTTCGATATTGAGCCATCTAAAGCCGAGCTACGCTTTTATCTCGAAGATTGGAATGACGCATTAAAGCGCGCGGTGAATGGCGTAGGCACTCAATTAACATTCTGGGAGTATAGCTGGTCAGAAACGCAAAATTACTGTTTTTACCATCGCGCATCTTCTCGCATGGGTCGCAGAAATATTATATATCATCCCATTGAGAGAGGCGCGGAAACAATTTTTGAGTCCGAAACTACAGAAATTATCAAAAAAGATACGTTTCTTATTAATAATAAGAATTATGAAACATTGTATTTAATATACACATTGAGAAATAAAAAAAATTATTGCACCATATTTCGAGCATCATGGGAGGGAGAAGAACAGCCAATTTCCTCAGGCGGTGTATATGGCTTTCTCTGCACCTCAAAGAACCGACCGATGCCTCCCGATGCTCTTGAAACGATGTTGACGCATATCACGCATTTGCTCGGCCCCTCCGATCCGCCGCTAGACATCGGCACCATGCCGGTCCCTCAGTAAGGCTGCCGCAATGATTCGATACTTTGCCCTTCCTCTCTGCCTCGGATTGATGGGGTACCAAAACGGCACAACCTCCCTCTCCGTACCGGCACAACCGAGTCCCCAAACCGCCTGCGAAGAGCACGACCGGGAAAACTTTAAAGCGCCGCCGAAAAGAATATTCCTACCCCCCAATAACGGTGTCTTCGACATTTCACCCGAGCATGCGAGAATCGGATTTTATTTTAAGGAATGGTACAATGCGCCCAAGCGGGTAATAAGGGGCCGGACCGGCGATGGAGCCGTTTGGCAATATAGCTGGTCTGAAACCGACGATTACTGCCTATTTCATATCAATTACGTTCATCTAAAAGCCGTTTTTAAACCAGATAGCGATATTTTAAAAACTAATATCAATTTCGGCATAATAGACACGCTACAGCGTGAAAATTTACAAGCTTTAGGTAAAAATTACGAGGTCTTGCACGCGACATTCATAAAAAATGGCGCAACCAATTATTGTAGCCAATTCCGTGCCTATTGGCGTGATGAGAATAAGTATGATGATCTATGGCAGAATATGGCTTCCGGTTGGCTCTGTACGTCGCGTCACCGCACCATGCCGCCGGACGCGCTGAAAATACTGCTCACCCATATCATCGACAAGTCCGCCGAAGAAGGGGTGCCGCTACCGCAGGAGATTGTTCGCATGCCCACCCCTGGCAAGGTGCCATAGCCCCCCTCACCAAGCAGGCTTTGCCCCGCCGCGCGTCATCCGTTAGGATGCGCTGCGCTTTTGCCCCTGGTGGGCTGGAAACTCGGTGTTTAGACAAGGAAAAGAGTGAATGGTCTCTGCTGCTCCCCTGATGCACGGTAAACGCGGGCTGGTTATGGGCCTCGCCAACGATAAATCAATTGCCTGGGGCATTTCGCAGGCGCTGGCCGCCCACGGGGCGGAGTTGGCCTTCACCTTCCAGGGCGATGCGCTGGAAAAGCGCGTGCGGCCCTTGGCGGCGCAACTGGGCGCGACGGAAATCATGCCCTGCGATGTGAGCGACCTAGGCTCGGTCGATGCCGTGTTCGCCCATCTCGAAAAAGTGTGGGGCAAGCTCGATTTCGTTGTTCACGCTATCGGCTTTTCTAATAAGGAAGAGTTGAAGGGCAAGTACGTCGATACCAGCCTCGATAATTTCCTGATGACAATGAATATCTCGGTCTATTCCTTCACTGCTGTTGCCCAGCGGGCGGCGAAGTTGATGACCAACGGCGGCAGTCTGCTCACCCTCACCTATTACGGCGCAGAACGGGTAATGCCGCATTACAATGTGATGGGCGTGGCGAAAGCGGCGCTGGAATCTTCCGTTCGCTATCTTGCCGTCGATTTAGGCGGGCAGAATATCCGCGTCAACGCTCTGTCGGCAGGCCCGATGAAGACGCTCGCGGCGTCGGGCATTGGCGACTTCCGCTATATTCTGAAATGGAACCAGTATAACTCGCCGCTAAAGCGCAATACCACCTTGGAAGACGTGGGCGGCTCGGCGCTGTATTTACTGTCCGACCTTTCCAGCGGCGTTACGGGCGAAACCCATCACGTCGATAGCGGCTATCATGTGGTCGGCATGAAGGCCGTGGACGCGCCCGACATTAATGTTTCAAAGGACTAAGCGTCTTGGCCGGTAATTCTTTTGGCAGCGTGTTTCGGTTTACCACCTGGGGGGAGAGCCACGGCCCGGCTTTGGGCTGTGTTGTGGATGGCGTGCCGCCGCGCCTTCCCCTCACCGAGGCTGATATTCAGCCCTGGCTCGATAAACGCCGCCCCGGCCAAAACCGCTTCACGACGCAGCGGCGCGAGCCGGACGCGGTGAAAATCCTCTCCGGTGTGTTCGAGGGCCAAACGACGGGCACGCCGATTTCCTTGATGATCGAGAATGTCGATCAGCGCTCCAAGGATTACGGCAATATCGCTCACGCCTACCGGCCCGGCCATGCCGATTTTACCTATGATGCCAAATACGGCATTCGGGATTATCGCGGCGGCGGGCGGTCTTCCGCGCGCGAAACCGCCGCCCGTGTTGCGGCAGGCGCAATCGCGCGCAAAGTGCTGGGGCCGGAGGTCGTGATTCGCGGCGCTTTGGTCCAACTCGGCACGCAGAAAATCGACCGCGCGGCATGGGACTGGGATCAGGCCGACGAAAACCCGTTCTTCTGCCCCGATGCGGGGGCCGTGGCGCGCTGGACCGACTATCTCGACGGCATTCGCAAAGACGGCTCCTCTTGCGGGGCGATCATCGAAGTGGTGGCGTCGGGCGTTCCAGCAGGGTGGGGCACCCCGCTGTACGAAAAACTCGACAGCGAAATCGCCCGCGCGATGATGACCATTAACGCGGTCAAGGGGGTCGAAATCGGCGATGGGTTCGAAACGGCAGCTTTGCGCGGGGAAGAGAATGCCGATGAAATTCGCATGGTAAACGGCACGCCGCAGTTTCTCTCCAACCACGCGGGCGGAATCTTGGGCGGGATTTCCACGGGCCAAGATATTATCGTGCGCCTGGCGATTAAGCCGACCAGCTCGATTCTCATTCCCCGCCAAAGCATTAACGCAGCGGGCGAGGAAATCGACGTGCAAACCAAAGGCCGCCACGACCCCTGCGTCGGCATTCGCGGCGTGCCGGTGGCGGAAGCGATGCTGGCGCTGGTGCTGGTCGATCAAATGATGCGCCACCGGGCGCAGTGTGGGTGAAGAAAACCTGGAAGGCCGCGCAATGACCGATCCGCTCTTTCCGTCCGTCTTCGATGCTCTCACGGCATCGCCTGCCGAAGCGGCCAATCTCACCGCCCGCGCCGATATGATCCTGTGCATTCGGGACCGGGTAGCCTCCTGGGCGCTCTCGCAGGATCAAGCTGCGGAACGGTTGGGCCTGACCCGCCCCCGCCTAAACGATCTCATGCGCGGAAAACTTGAAAAATTTTTGCTCGATGCTCTCGTCAATATTGCAGCCTCGGCAGGCTTTAAGTTACGGCTTCATCTGGAGGATGCCGCATAAGGCGGCAGTGCGCCGGGCGGTGAGGTCGCGCAGGCTGTCGCCGTAAAATTGACCAAATCACTAGATTTACTCGCCTTGCGGAATTTACGTTACGATGACCAACTGTGTCGATAAGGGTCCGTCCTCCGAGGCCCCCTCGCGACGCACGATAGGGAGAGCCGCCATGGGCCGGTTTTTGGTAGGCTGTTTGAGCATTCTGGGTGTTCTGTTTCTGCTGCTCGCGGGCGGTATCGGTTATCTCGCCTGGCGCGGGTTTAGCAGTTTCCAGGAGGCGAGCGCGCCTGAGTTACCCAGCCATTTGCTGCTGACCCTCTCGATTGAGGGACAGCCGCCCGCCAGCAGCAGCAACAGCCCCTTCAAAGCCTTCACTGGCGATGGCCTGTCGTTGCGCGATATCGTCAGCCGCATTGATGGCGCAGCGAAAGATGGGCGCGTGCAGGGGTTGTTCGTCGATTTCTCCAACGCCCAACTCTCCCCTGCCGCCGCTCAAGATATTGCCGCTGCCGTGCAGCGCTTCAAAGCCAAGCGCAAACCCACCTATGCTTTTGCCGATACGATGGGCGAAGCGGGCGGTGCTACCTTCACCTATGCCCTTGCCGCTCAGTTCGACCGTGTGTGGCTACAACCCGCCGGAGCCTTGGGCATCGACGGGTTAGCGCTGGAACGCCCCTACCTTGCGGACGCGCTGAAGAGTATTGGCGTCGCCCCCCGTCTCGATCAACGCCACGAGTTCAAGGGCGGGATTGATATGTTTACGGAGATGGGCCTATCGCCCGCGCTACGCGGCTCCTTACAAAAACTCACCGACGATCTGCTAACCCAAGCCATCGAGATGATCGCCAAGGGCCGCAATATCTCCGCCGATGACGCCAAAGCTGCTATTGATACCGCGCCGATTGCGGCGCAAGACGCCGTAACGCAAAGCCTGATCGACCAGATGGGCTATCGCAGCGATGCCCTGCGCGCGCTGAAAGATACTAGCCGCACTCAAGCCACCGTTTCCCTTGCTGATTATCGCGCACCCGACACGCTACCGAATGCCGCCCTGCACGTCGCTGTGATCGAAGCGGCGGGGCCGGTCGCGCGCGGCGGCGAAGGGGATGATCCTTTTGCCGAAGACGGCAGCTTTGCCGCAGGCCGCGTCGTGGCCGCGTTCACCGCCGCTGTGCAAGACCCGACGGTGAAAGGCATACTCTTCCGCATCGATTCGCCCGGCGGCTCCTATGTGGCGTCCGACACTATTTGGCAGGCCGTACGCACCGCGCAAGATGCCGGGAAGCCCGTCGTTGCCGTAATGGGTACCTATGCGGCTTCCGGCGGTTATTTCGTCGCGGCCCCCGCCGATAAGATCGTGGCGCAGCCCGGCACCCTCACTGGCTCTATCGGCGTCTATAGCGGTAAATTCGTGCTGACGGGCCTTTGGGATAAGCTCGGCATTCGTTGGGAGCGGGTCGGCAGCGGTGCCTCGGCAGGCCAAAATAGCCTCAACCGCGACTTCACGCCGGCGGAATGGGCGCGGTTCCAGGAAAACCTGGACCGCATCTATGCCGATTTCACTCAGCGCGTCGCTGCAGGCCGTAAAATTCCGATGGAGAAGATGGACGCGCTCGCCCGTGGTCGCATCTGGAGCGGCGCTTCGGCCAAGGAAGCCGGGTTGGTGGACCGTCTTGGCGGCATGACCGAGGCCACCGAGGAAATGCGCGCCCTGCTGCGCCAACCCGTCGATACCCCGCTCCGCCTCATCAATTACCCAGCCCCGCAGAATAGCTTCGATAAGGCGCTGAAATTTGTCTCGAAACTAGAACAAACCGCCACGCGGATCGAGGGCGTGCGGACGAAAGTGGAGCCGTTGCTGAATGGCGAGAGCCTGTATATGCCGCTCGACGTGAACCGCTGAGGTGAAGGCAAATCGCGTGCGGCGGGACTGACCCGTGACAAGCCTGTGCTTGACACACAGTTAGCGCGGTTGACGGGTGCCTAAGAGACCGAAAACCGCCCCCCCTCACGAGGCGCCGCAAGAGACAGGTAAGCGCAAACACCGACTTCTGTCGAAAGGCGAGATAGCTCGCGCGACAAACAAAACAGAAGACCGATTGTCAAAGAGCTTCCTGCTTATTAATATGATAAACATATAAATGTACGGACGGGCTGTGGCTACACTCATCAATTCCACTTTCGGAAGCCGGAAAGCCGATGCGCTGGCGGGCGTCATTGAAGTACGCGGGATCCTCGGTGCTGCTGTGACGGAGCTTGGTACGCGCATTGTGGGCAGTGCATGGGCACCCGGCGAGGCAATTCCGACGGAAGCTGACCTCTGCGACGAAATGGGGGTTGGCCGCTCGGTCATCCGCGAGGCCTTTCGTATCATCGGTGCCAAGGGCCTAATTAGAAGCCGCACGTCTGACGGTACCCGCGTTTTGCCGCGCAGCGAGTGGCGATTGCTGGACCCCGATGTCATGGACTGGCGGATCAAGGCGGGCGACACCGTGGCGTTGTTGCACGACCTGCTCAAGGTACGGCTGGTGCTGGAGCCTGGCGTCGTACACACGGCGACCATCGTGGCGACGGAGGATGCGCGCGCGCGCATCCGAACGGCATGGCAAACCATGGAGCACGTCTACCGGACCCCTGACCCCGACTATGCCGAACGTCGCCGCAGGTTCATTTCAGCCGATCTGGAGTTTCACCGCGCCTTTCTCGCGGCTGTTGACTCCGACCTGCTATCGCAACTTTTTGCCGTGATTGAGGCAGCACTGGGCCTTTTGCTCGACGTTCAAATGGCGGCACGCGGCTACACCACTCACATGATCGGGATGGAGGAGAGCCAGGAACTGCACGCCGCAGTCTTTGCCGAATTTGAACGAAGGGACGCCGAGGCCGCTCAATCGGCGATGCGGCGCCTGATCGGACGTGCCATACGCGACGCACATGATGGTTTCGAGCAACGAACACTCTAGAGCGTCTTGCGTAAAGGTTGACGCAAGACGCTCTCGCTTTCTTTTAGCCCTCGCCGCCCGGTGCGTTTGACGCGCCAAGCGCATCGCCGGGCGCATCCGCGCCCTTGGCCGCCGCCTCACCCGACACGCTTGGCGTGTCAAACACGCCTGAGGCGGCTTTTAGAGCCGTGCCAGAGTTAAGGCGCGCGGCTCTAGAGATTTTTTAGGTCGATCCTGATGGCGGTGTCTGCCACCATCAATGCAGCCAGGCCGGGCAGAGAGAACGGGCGCGAGCGGGGTACCCCTTTTTCAAATCGCCCCCCTACTCATACATCCGAATGCTGACGCCACCGTCGATCACGATGTTTTCACCAATCATGAACCTCGCTTCGTTCGAGGCAAGCAAGGCCGCCACCGCCGCCACTTCGTCGGGGCGGCACAAGCGCCCCGGTGGCTGTTTCGCTTCTGTCGCAGCTCGAGCGGCCACCGGGTCTGGATGTCGATTGAAATCATCCTGAGCAATCTGCGTATCGGTATAGCCCGGCGAAATCGCATTCACAGCAATACCACGATCCGCATATTCTAGCCCCAACGATCGCGTTAGCCCCAGCAAAGCGTGCTTTGCCACTGGATAGGGAAATGTGTGCTTGATGACCGTGAAGGCGTGGTTCGATATGATGTTGATAATAGCACCATCGCGGCGTGCTAGCATATCGGGTAGGACGGCTTTGGCGCAGTTCCACGCCCCTTCCAGATCGACCGACAGGCAGCGTCGCCAATCCTCCGGGGTCATCTCCAGCGGTTCGCGGAAGACCGCGATGCCGGCATTATTAACCAACACGTCGGCAGACCCCAACTGCGCTTTTGCTGCCTGAACCATAGTCCGCACCGACTGAGCGTCGGCGACATCGCACTCTACAGCAATCACGCGCGCGCCGGTTTGCCGAGAGATGGCTTCGGCGGTTGCGTTTCCTCGGGTCTCATTAATATCGGCAATCATGACCGACGCGCCTTCATGGGCAAATCGAGCCACGATAGCAGCACCGATGCCTTGGCCGCCGCCCGTTACGATGGCAACTCTGCCGCTCAATCTCCTCACTTTTTCCTCCCTCTTTCATCAAATTTGTGTTTATATGATAAACGGTTTAAGTGATAAAACCATAAAAAATCTACCGGGGAGGATACGATGAACTTTAGGAATACGCTTACGGCGTCTGTCATGGTTGCCGCCAGTTTGGCATCTGGCACAGCGTTCGCCCAAGACAAGTTGCTGGTCGCCATCTATAAGAGCGGCACGCAGCAATACTTCATCGACCAGGCCGCCGGTTTTACCAAAGCGGCCAAAGAGCTGGGCTACAAGGCTCAAATCATCAACGTCGAGCTAGATTCAAACCTTGCCATCAGCGCCGTCTCAGACGCTATCGCCGCCGGTGCTAAGGCTATGGCCATCACTGCACCCGATCAAGCCATCGGGCCGGCCGTTGCAAAAGCCGCTGCCGCTGCGCGCATTCCACTGATTGCCACTGATGACCCCCTGAAAGATGGTACGGGCGCGGATGTGCCCTTCGCGGGTTTTGACGGCGTGGCTATGGGAACCAAGGTTGGCAATAAGGCGGGCGAACTGCTGGCAGCAGCGGGTTGGCTGAACGATCCCGGTCTTGGGGTCTTACTGGTTACTGTTCCTACGGTTTCGGTCTGTAACGACCGCACCAATGCCCAAAAGGCACGGATGATCGCGTCTGGTGTGAAGGAAAAAAACTTCATTACCGTCGCGTATGATGGCACAACGGATGTGTCGCTCAGCGCCTCGGGTCCGGTGATTACGGCCCATCCAGGGGTCACTAAATGGGTTGTGACATCCTGCAACGACGAAGGTGTGCTGGGTGCAACCAACGCCCTTAAGAACGCAGGCATTTCGGCAGCCGACGTGATTGCGGTTGGTCTGGGTGCCTATGAGGCTTGCCGTCCTTGGAAAGCAGGGCTTAGAACTGGCTTCAAAGCGGCGCTGTATATTTCAGGGGTCGATGTGGGCGATGCCGCAGCGCGCGCGCTGGTCAATGCGCTCGAAAACGGTAAGCCACTGCCTGCCAAGACCGTGGCGAATACCACGATCGTGGATCCGGTGACCTACAAAGACATCATGCCCTGCCCGTGACCTACCCCTGAGTTGGCGGGCCTACGGCACAGGCTCGCCACCTTCTTTGGAAATCCGATGAAGAATACAATCCTCGACATCAAAAGCGTGGGTAAATCCTTTCCTGGCGTGCGGGCGCTTCAGAATTTGTCGATGGCGGTCGCACGTGGCGAAGTGGTGGCCTTTGTGGGCGAGAACGGTGCCGGCAAATCGACCCTCCTTAAAATATTGTCAGGTGACTACCAGCTCGATCAGGGTCAAATTCTTCTGGACGGGGCCGATGTCTTGCACGCCTCGCCGTTGGCGGCCCGCAACGCCGGGTTCCGCCTAGTGCGCCAAGAACCGGAAATCGTTCCCGATATCTCCGTGGCCGAAAACATTTTTGTCGGCGAATATCCCAGCCGCAGTTTCGGTCGGGTGGACGTCAACGCGATGCGCGCCGAAGTGATCGCCCTGCTGCAACGCTATGGCTTTTCGGACCTGATCGACATTTCCGCGACAGGGCGAAGCCTGTCCCCCGCGCAGATGCACGTGGTCGAAATCATGCGGGCGTTGAAGCCTGGCGTGAAGGTCGTGGCTTTCGACGAGCCGACATCATCGCTGACCTCGGACGAGGTGGCGCGCTTGTTCGATCTTATCCGCAAGCTCAAAGCCGAAGGTCTCGGGATCATCTATGTCTCCCACCGCCTGCAAGAGGTTATGGCGATCTCGGACCGAGTGATCGTGCTGAAAGACGGCCAGAAAACTGGTGACCTTACCACCGCCGACACGACCGAAGACGCGATTGTGCGCCTAATGGTCGGGCGAGAGATGATCTACGGCTTTAAGCGGGAGGCAACGACGCGCGACGACGTGGTTCTGGAAGTCGAAGGCTTATCCAGCCCCTGGCATCGTGACATCTCGTTCAATATCCGCGCAGGCGAGATCCTCGGCTTTGCCGGGCTGGTTGGAGCGGGCCGCACGGAACTGGCTAAGGTGATCTTTGGCGAATATCGCCGTTTCGGGGGCAAGATAGCGTTATTTGGACAGGAGCGCGACATCCGCTCCCCGGCAGAAGCAATCCGCGCCGATATCGGTTTTGCCCCGGAAAACCGCAAGGCCGAGGGGCTGATTCTCGGCCGGTCGGTAATCGACAACGCCGCCATGGCTGTCTATACGCGATTGGCGCGCTGGGGCATGTTGCGGATAGGACAGATGGTTGACGCTGTTGGCCCGGTTATTCGCCAGTTAGAGGTCAAGACTCCGTCGCTATGGCAAGAGGTAGGAAAGCTCTCGGGCGGCAACCAGCAAAAAGTAGTGCTGGCGCGCTGGTTAGTTGCAGGGCCGCGATTGCTGATTTTGGACGAACCGACCCGCGCGGTCGATGTGGGGGCCAAAGCCGAAATCTACCGTCTCATAGACCGTTTGGCCAAGGACGGTATGGCAATCATGCTGATCTCGTCGGAAATGCCCGAGCTGCTGGCCTTATCCGACCGCATCGTAGTGATGCACGGCGGGCGACTTTCTCACCCGATTGAAAAACAAGATGCCACAGAAGAGGCCATCGTCGCCTTGGCCATTGGCACCGGAGCGGCAGCATGACCGCTGGAGAATTAAAGATGACGACCCGTTCCCCGGAAAGCCCCATATTTCGACTGACCCGCTTTATGGGCGCTGAGAATATTTCGCTTATTATCGCGCTGATTCTTCTTGTACTGGCGGTGTCGAGCCAAACCGAATTTCTGTTTTCATCGCGCAATCTGTTTAACATCGGTCAGAATATGGCCGTGGTCGGCCTGATCGCCGTCGGCATGACATTGGTAATCGTCTCTAATGGGCTGGATATCTCCGTAGGGTCGATTGCGGGCTGCGCCTCGGTCGTTTGCGCGTTGATCGTTACGGGATCGGGCAGTGTTCCGGGTGGCCTCGCGGGTGGCCTCGCTGTCGGGGCCGTGCTGGGTTTGGTTAACGCGCTCATCATCAACTATCTGCGCGTTAATGCGGTGGTGGCAACGCTCGCCACCATGTCCGCCTTTCGCGGTATAGCCTTTCTGATCGCCCCCGACGGACGGCCCGTGGGCGTGCTCGACCCTACCTTCGCGTTGCTTGGATCGGGCCGATTCTTGCAATTAGGCAGCTTTCCAGGCATTCCGATTGCGTTCGCGATCTTGATCGGCGTGGCGATTGTCGGCTACTTCGTGATGTCTTCTACTGTGTTCGGTCGCTCTATCTATGCGATGGGCGGCAACCCTGCCGCAGCGCGCCTTGCAGGGATCAATCTCAACAGGATGCGGCTCTGGATCTATGCCATTTCCGGTGCTTTGTCCGGCCTTGCAGGGGTCATCGTTACAGCGCGGACATCTTCAGGGCAACCTGCCTCGGGTACCCAAGGGCTGGAGTTAGAGGCGATCACGGCCGTCTTTCTGGGGGGTGCGTTGTTAGCAGGGGGTAAGGGCACCATCGTTGGGTCGATGCTGGCCGTTTTGCTGCTCGCGGTTTTGTCCAACGGCATGAATTTGCTGGGAATTCCAACTTTTTATCAACTCGTTGCGAAAGGCTTGTTGCTGGTCCTCGCCGTGGCCATCGGTCAATGGCGGATGGCTTCAGCCGAACGGCACCAGACGAAATTGATGGCCTCGGGAGGACACTAAAGTGCTGAGCATCGGGAATGATCGCCTTAGCCTTTCGATATCGCCCGACTATGGTGCCAGGGTTTTGTCACTGACGGATCGCAACAGCGGCCGCCAGTGGCTGGTTACGGGTCCACAGAGTTCCTATCCGGGCGAGGGCACGGCCTATGGTGCCGACGAGGCTGTCGGTTGGGACGAGTGTTTCCCGACCGTCCTTTCCTGCGATCATCCCGCCTGGGGGGGGCGGTTGCGCGATCACGGCGTGCTTTGGGGGCGTCACTGGAGCGTCGATCTGATAGCCCCGGAGTGCGTTGAAACACGGTTCGAGACCTCCCTGTTCCGCTTCACACGGCGGCTAACAGTAGCAGGTGCAGCTGCGGTGGCGAACTACCGCGTGAGCAATCTTGGTCCACGGCAACTGCCCTATCTCTGGAGCCAGCATTGCCTACTGGCCACCAGCCGGGGCGACCGGATCTTCTTGGCCGGACATGAAAGGCTGCGTATCGGGGAGGATCCGTTCGTCTGGCCCACCTATCAGGGCCGCGATTTGAGCATCGTTGGGCCGCCGGATGAGGGCGTTGCCCTGAAAGCCTATTCCGAAACGCCGCGCCGCGCATCAGCGACCATCGTAGGACCCAATGGCGGCATCACTCTTGATTGGGACGATGTGCCAGCCTTCGGACTATGGCTCTGCTATGGCGGCTGGCCCAAGGGAAATCCGGTGAATCAGGTTGCGCTGGAGCCAACCACGGCCGCCGTCGATAACCTTGCCGATGCTGACACCCTTGGACAGGCCCGGATGCTTGGCCTGAACGAGATGCACAGTTGGTCAGTCCGAATGACCCTGACCGACCGGGACGACAGGATACGGCGTTGAGCAAAAAGCATGGACCCGTGGTCAGGGGGCGCTGAAGCAGTGTTGGAAGGAGCAATCAAGATGAGCGAGACCAATCAGACAAAGGCACCGCTGTGCGCCCGGCCCGTGGCGACAAAGGGTACCTGGACCGACGGGCCGACCAATATGCAGATCACAGACCTCGCGGCCAGTGGCCCCGTGGTGGAGGCCCAAGGCTGACATGAAGATTATCTCGCTTAAAACTTTTCTGGTCCCGCCACGCTGGCTGTTTCTGAAAGTGGAAACGGATGAAGGCATCTCCGGTTGGGGCGAACCTGTGCTGGAGGGTCACGCTGAAACGCTGGCCACGAAGATCGCCGAGCTTAGCGATATGGTCGTGGGCCGCGATCCCCGCCATATCGAAGACATCTGGCAGATGCTGTATCGGAACGGCTGCTACCGTGGCGGCCCGGTGCTGATGAGCGCCATCTCCGGTCTGGACACCGCGCTGTGGGACATTAAGGGGCGTGCCCTCGGCGTACCGGTGAATGAATTACTGGGCGGCCCAGTGCGCCAGTCGGTTCGCAGCTATTGCTGGATTGGCGGCGACCGGCCTTCAGGACTGATTGAAGGGGCGATCAAGCTGCGAGATCAGGGCTTTGATGCGGTGAAATTCAATATTTGTGAAGAATTGCAAATTGTTGATACTTACGCAAAAGTTGACGGCATCATTCAGCGATTGTTCGAGTTGCGCGAAGCGGTCGGCTCTAGCATGGATCTTGCCTTCGATTTTCACGGGCGGGTCCATTTGCCTATGGCGCGGGTGCTTTTGAAAGAACTGGAACCACTGCGCCCGATCTTTGTCGAGGATGCCGTGGTTTCTGCAATGGTCGAGAGCCTGGCAGATTTAGCCCGCGCCACCTCAATCCCGTTGTGTATCGGCGAACGGCTGCATTCCCGCTATGATTTCAAGCGTGTGTTTGAATTGCGGGCGGCGCAAGTAATTAACCCTGATCCAGCACACGTCGGCGGCATTTCGGAAACCGTGCGGATCGGGCATTGGGCCGAAGCCTATGACATCGCACTAGCCCCGCATTGCCCGCTTGGGCCAATTGCGCTGGCAGCCTGTCTTCAGGTTAACGCCGTTTGCCACAACGCCTTCATTCAGGAGCAAAGCCTGGGCATTCACTATAATCAAGGGGGTGACCTGACCGATTATACTCGCCCCGGACAGGGCTTTACGCTCACGAACGGCCAGCTTCAAATTCCTAACGGCCCCGGCCTTGGCATCGAAGTTGATGAAGAACGCGTGGTGGAGGCTGCCCGCAGCGGCCACAAATGGCGCGCGCCAGTCTGGCGCCACAAGGATGGCTCGATTGCGGAATGGTAGCCGATCTAACGTCAAATAGACGGCTGATCGCCGGAAATTCGTCTTAGAGCAAATCCCGAGCGGGTGGGGTCGACCCGTCCGACATTTTCAAACAGGCTCTTAGAGCGATTGACGTGAGCCAAAGCGAACGAAAAACGCTCTAGTAATCAAAGCCAGAGTATTTTTGCCAGGTCTTGAGCGGGGCCGCCAAGACCTGCCTCGCGCTACGACACCCGAGGCCGAGGGAGTCACTGATTTTCTTAAGGAGGCCGCACTTTGAGAGTATTCACGGGCATCCACTGCGTGCTTTTCGCGCTATTTGATGCAAGCGAAAGGCTAGACCGCACCGCCATGGCAGCGCAAGCCGACTATGTAAGACAGGCAGGAGCCGATGGGGTCACAGTGCTCGGCCTTGCAACTGAAGTTGGCAAACTGACGTTTGCCGAGAGATGCCGGTTGATCGACTGGGCTGCCGAGGACATCCAAGACCTGCCACTTTCGGTTACGATTGCCGGAAATTCTGTGGCCGAACAAACGGAGTTGATCCGCCACGCTGAGGCGGCTGGCGCTGCTTGGCTCATCCTACAGCCGCCGCTGGTGGGGGCCTATCCGGCTTCAGAGTATATCGAGTTCTTCGCCAGGGTTGGGGCTGAAACTCGGCTGCCTTTCGCTATTCAAAATGCCCCGCAATACCTTGGTCGGTCTTTGTCGGACGAAGACATCGCAGTGTTGCGGGCCAGATGCATCAATTTTACCCTCATCAAATCCGAAACCTCAGCCATTGACCTCGCTGGTCTGGTAACGCGCGTCGGCGGTTCCCTTACCATCTTGAACGGGCGCGGTGGCCTTGAGATGACGGATTGCCTGAAGGCTGGCTGCGAGGGATTTGTGGTAGCACCAGATGTTTTGCCGGGTGTCGTCGCGTGCTACCGTGCCTGGGCATCTGGCGAGATCGACTTGGCGCTTTTGGAGTATGAGAGACTTCTGCCTGCCGCCAGTTTTTCCATGCAATCGCTCGAACATCTCATCTGCTATGGCAAGCGCATCTTTGGCGCACGCAGCGGTATCGCAATCTGTGACAGATCCCCGGCATTGCGCCCGACCGAGTTTGGGCTGACGACGGCAGGTGCTTGGGCGTGAATGAGAGCAAATCCCGAGCGGGCGGGCGCATCCGCGCCCTTGGCCGCAGCCTCACCCGACACGCTTGGCGTGTCAAACACGCCTGATGCTGCTTTTAGAGCTGCGTGCGATTAATCGCACGCAGCTCTAGCGTTTCCGCGCCGCAATCAAAAACTCCCTATTGCCATCCGGCCCTTCAATGGGGCTGGGGGCGAGGCCGAATACCTGCCACCCCTCTGCCTCGCTCAACCACGCCTGAATTTTAGCGCAGACCGCCGCGTGCTGCGCCGCATCCCGCACAATCCCGCCTTTGCCAAGATTGCCGCGCCCTACCTCGAACTGCGGTTTGATGAGGGCCACCAGCGTGCAGCCGGGGGCGGCGAGGGCTAAGGCGGCGGGCAGCACCAGCATTAGCGAAATAAAGCTGGCATCGCAGACGATCCAGTTGGGCGGGCCGAGGCGGGCCAGATGAACGGCGGTTAAATCGCGCGCATTGGTCTGCTCTAGCGCTTCAACGCGGGGATCGGTGCGGAGTTTTTCGGCAAGTTGGTCTTGACCGACATCGACTGCGAGAACCGCCTCGGCCCCGCGCGCCAGCAGCACTTCCGTAAAGCCGCCGGTAGAGGCCCCAATATCGAGCGCCCTTGCCCCCGCAGGCTCGAGCCTGAAAGCCGCAAGCGCGCCCAGCAGCTTCAACGCCCCGCGCGATACCCACGGATGATCGGGCACCAACACGCACACAGCCGCAGGATCGGCAACCTCCGCCCCCGGTTTGGTTGTGATTTTCCCGGCAAGCTCAACCTGCCCCGCCAAGATCATCTGCCGCGCCCGCTCGCGCGATGCCGCGTGACCGTGGGCAACGAGGGTTTGATCGAGCCGCATTAGAGCAAATCCCGAGCGGGTGGAAGCACCCGCGACGACGCATTTGCGTTACAAAACAAAATCATAGAGTGGTTTACCTGAGCCAAAGCGAACGGAAACCGCTCTATGCGCTTAAGGCAGCGGCATTTCCCAAACCAAGGGCCTGTTCCACTGTCGCGGCAATCTTGCGAGCGGAGAGGCCCGCTTCATCATATTGTTTGGCAGGGTTGTCGTGGTCGATGAACACATCAGGCAGCACCAGCGGGCGCATTTTTAACCCGCGATCCAAGTGCCCACTGAGCGCGAGATGATGCAGCACGAGGCTGCTGAACCCGCCGACCGAGCCTTCTTCTACCGTTATCAGCACCTCATGCTCAGCAGCGAGCCTTTCCACAAGGTCTGTATCAAGCGGTTTGGCGAAGCGGGCGTCGGCCACCGTCACCGGCAGGCCGCGTTGCGCCAGCATCTCGGCGGCACTCAGCACTTCGGCAAGCCGCGTACCGTAGGAGAGGATGGCCGCGCGCCCGCCTTCTTTCAGAATCCGGCCCTTGCCAATGGGTAGTACGCTGCCGCGCTCCGGCAAATCCAACCCCACCCCCTCGCCGCGCGGGTAGCGGAAGGCGATGGGGCCAGCGTCGTAGGCGGCGGCGGTCGCCACCATATGCATCAACTCCACCTCGTCGGAGGCGGCCATCAGCACCATATTCGGCACCGCACCCAGAAAAGCGGTATCGAAGCTCCCGGCGTGGGTTGCGCCATCGGCCCCCACCAATCCAGCGCGGTCGATCGCGAAGCGGACGGGCAGGTTCTGGATTGCCACATCATGCACGATCTGATCGTAGGCGCGCTGAAGGAAGGTGGAGTAAATCGCGCAGAACGGCTTCAGCCCTTCGCACGCTAACCCTGCCGCGAAGGTTACGGCGTGCTGTTCGGCAATTCCCACATCGAAAATGCGCGTGGGGAACAGTTTGCCAAAGCCCGACAGCCCCGTGCCGGACGGCATGGCGGCAGTGATCGCGATAATTCGGTTATCGGCGTGGGCTTCAGCAATCAGCCCGCGCGCAAAGACCTCGGTATAGCTCGGCACATTACTAGCAGGCTTGGCTTGCGTGCCGGTCAGCACGTCGAACTTGCTCACCCCGTGGTACTTGTCGGCAGCCTCTTCGGCAGGCTTATAGCCCCGGCCTTTTTGCGTGACCACATGGATCAGCACGGGGCCTTCGTCGGGCATATCGCGGACATTGCGAAGCACGGGCAGCAAATGATCTAGGTTATGCCCATCAATGGGGCCGATGTAATAGAAGCCCAGTTCCTCGAACAAGGTGCCGCCCGAAACCATACCGCGCGCATATTCTTCGGCCTTGCGCGCCGCGCGCGTTACCTTCGGCCCGAGCGCTTGGGCCACGTCTTTCGCCAGATGCCGCAACGAGCGGTAGGATTTAGAGGAAATCAGCCGCGACAGATACGCGCTCATCGCCCCTACCGGGCGGGCGATGGACATGTCGTTATCGTTGAGGATCACCACCAAGCGCGAACGCATGGCCCCTGCGTTATTCATCGCCTCATAGGCCATGCCCGCGCTCATCGCGCCGTCGCCGATAACGGCGATTATATTGCGCGCTTCACCCTTTAGGTCACGCGCCACGGCCATACCCAGCCCAGCAGAGATGGAGGTAGAGCTGTGGGCCGCACCGAACGGATCGAACACGCTTTCCGTGCGCCGCGTGAAGCCCGATAGCCCCCCTGATTGGCGCAACGTGCGAATACGGTCGCGCCGCCCGGTTAGGATTTTATGGGGATAGGCTTGGTGGCCCACATCCCAGATTAAGCGATCATGGGGCGTTTTGAACACGGCGTGCAGGGCCACGGTCAGTTCCACCACGCCCAAGCCCGCACCTAAATGCCCGCCGGTGCGGCTAACCGCGTCGATCATCTCAGCCCGCACTTCTGCCGCCACCGCGCACAACGCTTCGGAATCGAGCGCACGCAGGCCATCAGGCAGCGTGAGTTCATCGAGTAGGGGCGTGTTTACCATCGAAATTGGTCCAAAAAGGGCAAGAAAAGTTACGCGCGACGTTCGACAACAAACCGCGCCACATCGCGCAACCTATCCGCACTGGGGCCGAAAGCATCGAGGTGCGCGCAGGCTTGTTCGGCCAGAAGGATCGCTTGTGCGCGGGCGCGCTCCACCCCCAGGATAGACACGAAGGTTGCCTTATTAGCACTCGCATCCTTGCCGGTGTCCTTACCGGTTTCAGCGCTGGAGCTTTCGACATCCAGCAAATCATCGACAATCTGGAAGGCTAGCCCAAGATCGTGGGCGTAGGCGTTGAGCGCGTGGCGCATCTGCTGCGGTGCTTTGCCCAAAATCGCCCCAGCCTCGCAGGAAAAGGCGATGATCGCGCCCGTCTTCAGCCGTTGCAGCCGCGTGATCGCACCAATTTCGAGCGGCAGGCTTTCGGTTTCGGCCTGCAAATCCATCATCTGCCCGCCGCACATGCCCGCAATCCCCGCTGCCTGCGCGAGTTCTTTGACAAGCTCGATCCGCACTGCCGGATCGCCGTGAACGCCCGCATCGGCCAAAACCTCGAAGGCGCGGGTCAGCAGCGCATCGCCGGCCAGGATTGCCGTGGCTTCATCGTACATGCGGTGAACCGTGGGGCGGCCCCGGCGCAGTTCCGCATCATCCATCGCGGGTAGATCGTCGTGAATAAGCGAATAGGTGTGCAGCATCTCCACTGCCGCCGCCACTTTCACGGCAGACGAGGGCGAGACGTTAAACAGTGCCGCCGATTCAACGACCAGAAAAGGCCGCAACCGCTTGCCGCCGCCTAAGACTGCGTAACGCATGGCCGCCGACAGGCGCGCTTCGCCGCTCTCGCCACCGCCATCGGGGATGAGCCGATCCAGCATAGCCTGAACGTCGGTCGCCACGTCGGCCATCGCGGTTTGCAAAGGCAAGGAGCGGCCTTCAAGATTGGGCATCGAACGGCTCCGTTCCGACCGCACCGTTTGGCCCGGCAACGATTTTATCTATTTTGGCCTGGGCTTCCGCCAGTTTTGCATCGCAGTGGCGGCGCAGGCGCACCCCCCGGTCATAGGCCCCAACGGCATCATCGAGCTTGCCTTTGCCCGATTCAAGATCGCGCACAATGGCTTCCAGTTGCGCCATCGCGTCCTCGAAGCTCAACCCTGCAATATCATCGCTCATTGCGGCCCTGCACCCTTCCCATCACGAAACATCCGGCGCGGCCATCAGCGCCAACACATGCGCTGCCGTACTCTCCGCCAACGCGCCAAGGTCATACCCGCCCTCTAAGGTCGAAACAACCCGCCCGTCACACACATAGGCGGCAACGCGCAAAATTTCACGGGTGACCCATTGATAATCCGGCTCGAACAGCGCCATTGATGCCAGCGGATCATCGGCATGACCATCGAACCCCGCTGAGATAAAGATGAAATCCGGCGAAAATTCGGAGAGGGCCGGCAGAATATGCTCCGAGAAGGCATGACGGAAATCGCTCGACCCCGCCCCCGGAGCCAGGGGGACGTTCAGGATATTGCCAACGCCGCGCTCGCTGCGCCCGCCCGTGCCGGGATAGAGCGGAAATTGGTGCGTAGAGGCAAAGAATACGGCCGGTTCCGCCTCGAAAATCGCCTGAGTGCCATTGCCGTGATGCACATCGAAGTCGATAATCGCCACGCGCTTCACGCCATACTGCGCCCGCACATAGGCCGCACCCACCGCGACATTATTAAAGAAACAAAACCCCATCGACTGACGGGCTTCGGCATGGTGCCCCGGCGGGCGCACCGCGCAGAAGGCGTTCGACGCCTCCCCCGCCATAACGGCATCGACGGCAGCGCAAACCGCCCCGGCGGCGCGCAACGCCGCTTCCTTCGTGCCGGTAGAGGCAATGGTATCGGTATCAATCGCTAGAGGCTGCTCCACCCCATCCGGCTGTGCCCCAGGGAGAGCGGATAACATGCCTTCGACGAAATCGCGCGGATGGACGCGCGCCAATTGATCCAGGGCTGCCAACGGGGCGTCGCGCCGCAACAACGCCTCAAACTCCGGCGCATCCAGGCGGGCCAGCACCGCGCGCAAGCGATCCGGGCGCTCGGGGTGCATTGGGCCGGGATCGTGGTGCAGGCAGGCTTCGTGCGTGAGGAGCAGGGTCGTCATCTTGGCTCTTATGCTCTTTCGTCGGATCTCTTGCCTCGGCTACAGGCGCGGTGCTGCCTTTCGGGCGCGATATGACTATTCCCCGCCCCTTGTCGCAGCGCAACCCGCTTGCACCAAAAACCGCCACCCAGTGACCATATCCTGAATTTCGAGGAGATTATGGCCTGCCGCGCGGCAAAAATCGGGAAAATCCCGATGGGTGTTCGGATCATCCGAAAGCAGCCATATCTGCTGACCGGGATGAAGCGCCTGCGCTGCTTTACGAAAGCGCAGAATCGGTAAAGGACACCGCAGGCCAGTACAATCAAGCGTTAAAATGTCATTCGCACCATCGCCCACGGTTCAGTTCGGTCCCCTTCATAGCGCACTTAGGAGTGCCGTTACAATCTTATGCGAACCCTAATTTTGTTAAAATACCGTTGGTGATTACGCTGTATGAATGTAGATTAATATTGCCGTCGTACCACGCTACGGCTTCACCTTCCATTCGGATTTGTGCATTCCCCGTGCCCCAAAGCATTCCCCTTCTAACCCAACCCTACGAGCGGCGCATTCGGCGTCAAATGACCGTGTTGGCCGATATTGGGGCGCGTCCGGTGCGCTCGCAAGCCGATCTTTCGGCGTGTTTGAACGATGTCCTGCTGATCGCCAGCGAAATGCTGCAAATCTCGCGCTGTAGCCTGTGGCAATTTACCCCGGACGGGTCGGGAATTGAGTGTACGGCCTATGTTGATGATCCGGGGGTGCCCAGTATTATTGGCATGATGTTTACGTCACGCCAATTTCCTGAATATTTCAATGAGATCCGCACCCATCGCCTGTTCATCAGCGATAATACCCTGGTCGATCCTCGGCTAAGCTCGCTTAAGCATTACTTTGACGGAGCATGGATTGGCGCGATTCTGGATGCGCCTATTTTGATCGGCGGCCAAAACTGGGGCGTTCTATGCTGCGAGCATCGCGGCGGCCCGCGTCAGTGGTTGGTGGAAGAGCAAAGTTTCGTCGCCAATCTGGCCGATTGCGTTGCCATCGCCGTCAGTAACCTTCAGCGGGCCGAGGCGGAAGAGCGTTTAGGCCAAGCCGAAGGGCGGCTGCGGGCGTTACTCTCGACCCAAGAACTGCAAATTGCCGCCATTGCGATCGACCCGCTGACGAAACTGCCAAACCGCGACGCCTTACGCCTACGTCTCAATGCCCTGGTGAGCGAGCGGCAAGCTTACGCCATTCTTTGCATTGATTGCGACGATCTTGCCAAGGTCAACGACAGTCTTGGCCATGCGGCGGGAGACCTTGCACTTTCGATGCTAGCGCAACGGCTGGATCATCACGCCACCAAGTTCGGCATGTTGGCCCGCCTGCGCTCGGACGAGTTTGCGCTGCTCGTTCCCGGCGTCATGAAGCCTGCGGATCTGGAGACGATTGCCGAGGTGCTGTTGACCGAAGTGCGTAGCCCCGTAACCATCGACGGGCATACGCTGACCCAATCTATCAGCCTGGGTATCGCCCTGCCCGACCGGTTGGACGATGATCCTGACGAAGTGATCCGCAACGCCGCAACCGCCATGCGCCGCGCGAAAGAGCAAGGCGGTGGCACCTTTACTCACTTCAACCCAACCATGCGCCATCAGGCCGTCGCCCGGTTGCGGCTCGAAGCCGATCTGGTCGCAGCCCTCAGCCAGGACGAGTTGCAGCTTTTCTTTCAACCGATCATCGCCTTGAGCGACCGACGCCTCGTTGGTTTCGAGGGTTTGGTGCGCTGGATTCACCCATCCGAGGGCATCATCATGCCTGGGCAGTTCATTGAGCAGGCTGAAGAATCGAGCCTTATTCTCGACATAGGCGCGCATCTGTTCCACCAAGCCTGCACGCAAGCTGCCCGCTGGCGCGCGCGATTGGGCGCAGAGGCACCGACAATTAGCATAAATCTTTCTGCCCGCCAATTCGCCGACCCGGCCCTCTTGCGGATGATAGATACGTCTCTGGAAACCACTTGCGTCCCCGGTTCGGCCCTTAAGCTGGAAGTAACCGAAACCTCGATTCTCTCTCACGCCGATTTAGTGCTAAACCAGATTCACGCGCTGCGGGAGCGCGGGTTGGCTGTGGTGATTGATGATTTTGGCACGGGCTATTCCAGCTTTAGCCACCTGCTTCAGTTCCCCATCGACGGGCTGAAGATAGATAAGCGCTTTGTGTCGCAAATCGGCCAGGACAGACGGTCCACCGCCATCGTCGATGCGATGATTACGCTCGCCCGCTCACTGGAGCTTAATTTGGTGGCGGAAGGCATTGAGACACCGGAAGTCGCCAATTATCTCACGGCACACGGCTGCTGGGGCGGACAGGGGTATCTATTCGACCGCCCCCTCACGGCGGAAGCGGCTATGCAGCGGATCGAACAGATGCAATCGCACGCTCTACCAGGAACTTAACTCGAAAATCGGCTCTTAAAACCGGCAAAGCCAAACACGAGCCAACCGAGAATAAGGCACGCGCCACCCAAAGGCACAATCGGCCCCAGGCTGATGCCGCGCCAGGCAAGGCTGTAAAGCCCCCCACAAAATCCAAAAATACCCAGGGTAAACAGCAGCGCGGCGGCGCTTTGCCCCCAGCGGGGAAACGGGGCGAGCGCCACAACTGCCAGCGCTAAAGCATGAAACAGTTGCAGGTGGCTCGCCATCGCGGCCATCTCGGAGGCCAGTGGCCCATGAGCAGAGGCCGCTGCCGCCATGACCGCCGTTGCGCCGATCCCGCCCGCCAAGGCCAGCAGCCCAGCCCGGAACTCCACGCCCCGAAACTCGACACGCGGCATGGCGGGTTACGAAACCTTCGTGTCGGCCTGCGGGGAAACCGGCGAAACCGCAGGCGGCGGCGGCACTTGCAGACCCGCGACCGGACCTTGCGGCGCAGGCGTCGGGGCCGGCGCGGGAGCAGCCGCAGGGGTTGCCGTTGCCGGAGCCGTATCGCTATCGTCGCTCAAACCGCGCTTGAAGGCTTTGATGCCCTTGGCAAGATCGCCCATGGCCGACGGCACTTTCTTGGCACCGAAAAGCAGAATGATGATCACCGCGACCACCAACCAATGCCAAATGCTAAAGCTACCCATACCCGTTTCCTTTCGTTGCCCCGGCCTATTCCCACTGTCCCGCACACGCGGGTTAGAGGGCGGACCCTAGCGCCTGTTTATGGCGACTGCATGACAGTGCCCCTGATAAGGCTAATTAAGCCCTGAGAAGAGCGCGCGCAAGCCGCCCGCCATCATTTCAACCCCAATCGCCGCCAACAACAGCCCGAACAGGCGGTTGATGATGTTGAGACCGAAGCGGCCCAACTTTTCGCCAATCGGCACCGCAAGGCGCAGCGACCAGTATAAACCCGCCGCGACGACCACAATACAGATAATCACGCCCAACTGATGCCAAAGGCTTGGAATACGGTGGCCTTCGACAATAACCGACGAAATAGCCCCCGGCCCGGCCAGCAGTGGAATGCCAAGCGGCACCACTCCGCTAGAAGTCCGGTCTTCGGTCGCTACCGCCTCCTCCGCCGACTGCTGAACGGAAGAAACCTTGGCCGACAGCATCGAGAGCGACATGAGTACCAACACCAAACCGCCACCAACGCGGAAGGAGTGGATCGAGGCACCCAAAACGCTCAACACAGCATCGCCCGAAAGCGACGCCGCAATCAGCACTCCAGCCACCGTCCGCGCCGCCGTCAAAGCGGTTAAACGCTGCTGCTGCGGCGTTTCGCCTTGGGTAAGGGTTAGGAACGTGGGTAAAGCCGCAAAAGGCGTTAGAATCGCAAACAGCGAAACTAAAAACCGCACATAATCGGAAAATTCACCCAAGTTACCGCCCTCTCGTTAGGCTTATTTAACACCGACTAAAGGCAGCACTTCAAAAACCCCGTCGTAGATCATCTTGAAGGCAATATAGCCGATCATGACAAGGCCGATATAAGCAATCCAATGATAGCGAGAAAGCAGACGTGCAATAATAGTGGACGCCACCGCCATGAGAATAACCGACACGGCAAGACCGATAACCATAATCATTTCATGGTCGCGCGCGGCCCCCGCCACTGCCAGAACATTATCGAGCGACATTGATACATCGGCAATCATGATCTGAACCAGGGCTTGACGCAGCGTCTTCGTCGGCACTTCTGGCGCAGCGGCTTTGGCGTTGGCCTCGCTTAACAGATCGTCGGTAGCGTTCTTAAGGGCTTCAGCGGCTTTTTGGTCGGCCCGCTGATCCATAATTTCACGCCACATTTTCCAGCAAACCCACAGGAGTAACACCCCCCCCGCCAACACCAGCCCAGTGATTGATAGCAGTTGCACTGTCATCAGCGAAAACATAATTCGCAAGATCGCAGCGGCAGCAATGCCCAAGAAAATCGCGCGCGTGCGAATATTCGCAGGAAGCCCAGCGACCGCCATGCCCACCACAATTGCATTGTCCCCGGCCAAGACCAAATCGACCATTAAGACTTGAAAAAGGGCCGATAGAGCGCCCGGCTCGAGGAATTCTTGAAACACTATGGGGGGATTCCCTTTCTGTTGAGTGTTTTTAGGAAAATAGCGAAAGCAGGGCCAGCTTGATAACTTCAATACCAATGTGAATTACCAGACCGACGACCGAGGCGGCAAAAATACTGGTTCCCCACCCCGCCACCATCATCAACCCATCCCGCGCCAAAATGGCGAGAGCCATGAGAAGAACGGCAAAAGCCGGCAGAAAATTCCCGAATATAATCGGCGCGCACAGAATGATCGCCATGATCAAAATGACCAACCCCGCCACACGCTCGGCAGGTGGGCCAACGAAGCGGTGGTGCCGCGATTTTAGACGCCGCTCGACTTTGGCGAGATAAGGGTTTGCGCGATCAAGCAACCTTAGAAGATCGTCACGCGGTAGGGTTTTGCGGCGCAGGAACGCGGGCAGCCACGGCGCTTGGTGCCCCAGCAGCAGTTGTGCGGCAAAAATCGCCATCGGCAACCCGAAGAGCGTGGAAAGACCCGGCGGGCTAGGCAACGGAATGGAGTTCGGTATTGCCAGCAGCAACAGCAGCAAGCCGAACGCCCGGTGGCCGACCCCTTTCAGCAAATCATCCAGCGAAATCCGTTCCTCTGGATGGTCGGCAATGAGGCGACGCAGCAGCACGGACGCAGGCTCCGGCGTTTCCTCAACGCCGCCCGTCGTGGCGTCGAGACCGCTTTCAGCCGTCATCGTCTGGCTCCGAGCGCGATCACCCGAGGCGCAGTTTCAGAATCAAAATCGCAACAATCGGGATCAGCGTCACCCCATTGGCGATGGTTATCGGGCGATTGCCAATCAGCAGCCCATAGGTCAACCACGTCGCAACTCCCAAGGTCAGCAAAAGATACGTCACGAGCGACAATCCGCGCGTGTCCCGCCGATAGATCGTTCTGACCGCCTGCGGAAAAAAGGCTGCGGTGGTCAAAAAACTCGCGGCCAACCCAATGAGTTCGACGAGATCAGGCAGCTTTCCGAAAAACTCGGCCATCGTCGCGTCCCTTTGGGTGAAAATACGGAGGAAATGCGGCATTAATCAATACGGGTTTTCAACACGATCGCGGTAGGCGTGTTTTCAACACTATCGCGATAGGCGTGGCGCTGTCCGTTGGGATCGGTAATCCACCAGCCGCCCTGCCCATCTGGGGCGACATAATCCGCCGAAACCGGCACTTTGCCGTATCCTCCTGGAATATCGAGCATATAGGTAGGCAGCGCCAAGCCCGACACAGGCCCCCGCAAGGCGCGCATCAGGACCATGCCCTCGGCCAATGACAGCCGAAAATGCGACGTGCCGGGGGCAAGATCACCATGATGAAGATAATGGGGCTTTACCCGCAGGCTTACCATCGTGCGGAACAGCTCGGTCAGCGCCGCCACCTGATCATTCACCCCGCGCAACAGCACTGATTGGCCGAACAGCGGGATACCCGCATCCACCAGGGCCGCAATCGCCCGCCGCGCCGCCGGGCCAAACTCTTCAGCATGATTGGCGTGAAGCAGCACATGAACCGGCAACCGCCCAGTTAGCGCTGCGATAAGCTCGGGCGTAATCCGCTCCGGCGCAACCACGGGCACGCGGGTGTGGATACGGAGGACGCCCAAGTGGGCAATATCATCAAGCCGGGATTTGAGCGCCTGCAAGCGACGCGGCGAGACGACCAGCGGATCGCCGCCCGTCAGAATAACCTCCCAGAGAGCCGGGTTCGCCGCGATATAGGCGAGGGCGGCGTCAATCTCCTCGGCACTCAAGGCGTCTTTGCCCGGCCCCACCATTTCGCGACGGAAGCAGAAGCGGCAGTAAACGGCGCAGACGGAAACGAGCTTCAGCAACAGCCGGTCAGGATAGCGATGCACAATGCCCGGCACGGGGCTGTGAGGGGCATCGCCAATCGGGTCTTCCCGCTCGTGAGGATGGGTAATGAGTTCGCGGGAATCGGGCAGAAACTGCCGCGATAGCCCCGGCCCCGCGCCCTCTTGGAGGGCTTTTACCAGTGTTGGCGTAACAGCAACAGCATAACGCGCGGCAACGGGGGCAAGCGCGTCGGCTTCGGCAGCCGCAATCAACCCCGCCTCGGCTAATGCGGCGGGGGAGCGAAGCGATGGGGAGAGTTGGGAAAGCGCGGTCATAGGTCCGCTCTATACCCCATCCCTCCCCGCCTCGCTACAGTGTGCGGTGCAGATCAACCCGGTAAATCGGCGAGCAGCAGGCTGCCAGCCCCGCGCGCATCAAGGCTGAGCAAATCGAGATCACCAACCGCAAGCCCGTCGCGCGCGCTCATCTCCTGACCGTTGACCGCAAACTGGCCCTCGAACCCAACTAGATAGGCTTTTCGGCCCGCAGCCAGACGGTGCTCGATTTTACCGCCGTCCACCAGATGCGCCACATACAGGGTTGCATCCTGGTTAATCGGCATCGTGCCGGGAATTCCCTGACCGGAGGCGAGCGGGATCAAGCGGCCTGGATCGCCTACCCCCGGTAGCGTGCGGGTTTCCCAGTTCGGCTTAAGTCCCTTGCCGTTCGGCATGATCCAGATTTGAAACAGCGTCGTGTCGGACTCTTCAAGGTTATATTCCGCGTGCTGAATACCGGTTCCGGCAGACATTACCTGCACCTGCCCGGCTTCTGTGCGGCCCTTATTGCCAAGGTTATCCTCGTGGCTAATGGCGCCGGAACGAACATAGGTGATGATTTCCATATCGCGGTGCGAATGCGGATCGAACCCAGTGCGCGGGCGAATCTTATCATCGTTCCACACCCGCAGCGGCCCCCAGCCCATGCGCGCCGGATCGGCGTAATCGGAGAAACTGAAGTGGTAGCGGGCAGATAACCAGCCAATATCCATCCGCCCGAGGCTGTTGAAGGGTCGATAATCGAGCATTTTAGTCTCCGTATATCAAAATATCAAAGTGCCTTGATCGAAACCGAGCGAGGCGATTCGCGAACGGCGGGGGGGATCGAGGAAACTCTTGCCTTCCGCGACCCCGCCCCGTCGGAAATTAGGCTGCAAGATCATACTGGCGGCAAAACTACCGCCCCTCCCGCCACCACGCCAGTCCAAGCGCCCCGCCCGCGAGCAGCAACATGAGCCACGCCGGGAGCAGCGGTAGGCGCGTGAGGCCGCTCACGTCATAATCTCGGCGTTCGGGCAGACCAATCCAGCCGCGCCCGCTTGTGGCGCGCCCCGGCTCTGTTCGGCGCAGGTCAGAAATGCCATCACGCAGCCATTGGATCGAGCCGCCCGTTGCAACCGTCACGGGTTGCAGCACGGCGGCGGTTGCGCGCACGTCGCTCATTTCCTTCGGGTTGATTGTGCCAACGGCAATCACCCGCTGCAAACTCCCCTCCGCCAGCCGATAAACCCCCGGCCCCGCAAGGGGAGCCGTGCCGGACGCAACGCCATCCCGTTCCGTAAGGATAAGCGTGCGGGTGCCGCCATCGGGATCGGTAATAGCCACAGCCCGGCTTTGCCCCGGCGGGAGGGGCGTAAGACTGCGGCGGGTGATGTGCAGCGCATCGCCACGCACTGCCGCCACCAAATCTTCCTCTTCCAGCGACGGCTCTTTCATCAGCCAATGGGCGAGGCGGCGCAGCAGTTCGGCCTGCGGGCCGCCGCCATCGTACCCGCGCGACCACAGCCAGAGTTGATCGCTCAAAATTTGCGCGACGCGCCCTTCGCCCACCCGGTCGAGAATAACGAGGGGCGACGCCCCCGGCCCAGTCATCACCACCTGCCCGCGCCCTGCGGTAACATCGACGGCACGAAACCAGCGGCCCCAAGAGGGCGGTGCGCCAGTTTGCGGGAAGCCTGCGCCCTCAAGCCCCTGCGTGACCGGATGCCGCCAGCCGAGCGCGGTAACTTCCGGGCGAAACGGGCCTTCGAGCAGTTTCCCGGTCGGTTGCCCTGGCAGAATCGTGCCAATCGGCGAAGCGAACAGCCCTTGGTTGGTGGCGAACGCCGGGGCCGCTACTTCCAACACCGCGCCGCCACGCTCCACATAATTGGCCACGGCTTGCAGGTAGGTCGCTGGGATCAGGCTATTGCGCCGCCGATACCGGTCGAAAATAATCAGATCGAACTCGTTCAGCTTCACCTCGAACAGCTCGCGGATCGGGAAGGCGATCAGCGACAGCTCGTTGACGGGCGTCAAATCCATCACTCGGTCAGCCGGGCGCAGAATGGTGAAATGGACGAGATCGACGGACGGGTCGGCTTTGAGCAAATTCCGCCACGTCCGCTCCCCCGGATGCGGCTCGCCCGAAATCAGCAGCACGCGCAGCCGATCACGGATACCATTCACGGTCAGCGCAGCGCGGTTGTTTTGCAGCGTGAGTTCCTGCGGCCCCGGCGGCGTTGTTATTTCCACCACCGATTGCCCGCCGTGGCGCGGGGCGATTTCAACCGCTACATCTTCGTTAGCAGGCACGTTCAGCGCGCGCGTATCGGCCCCATCCAGTTGGATCGTGACCGGAACGGTGGCAGCGCCGCCCGCAGGCTCTTCCACTCGAAAGCTGAACAGCGCGGGTTTATCGACCAGGGCAAAGCTGGGGCTGGAGAGAATCACCAGCCGCCGGTCCCCCTCCCCCGGTGCGCCCGTCAACAGTGTGTGGATTGGCCCCGGCAGCGCCGATAGATCGGCGGGGGTATCGTGAACCTGCCCATCGGTGAGCAGAATCGCCCCGGCAAACCGCTGGCGCGGCACGTCTTCCATCGCCTGATCGAGTGCGCCCATCAGGGCCGTGCCGTCGGCATTCGTGCGCCCGGCACGCACGATCCGCAGATCGAGATTAGGCAGGCGCGCCCCTGCCTCTTGCAGCGCTTTCATCGCCGCGTCGGTTTGAGCCGGGCGATCCAGCAGGGTTTGACTGGGGCTGTCATCCACCACCACCAGGGCAATATCTTTGGCATAACGCCGGGTTTCCGACACCAAAGCCGGATCGAGCAACGCCAGCAGCCCTAAGATTAGCGCCGCCGCGCGCCAGCCACTCCCGCGCGCCCGGTGCCATAGCCCAAAGCCAACCAGCGCCGCCCCCACCAGCGCTAGCGCCGCCAGCGCCCACAGCGGCAGCATCGGCGTGAAGGCGATTTGTACGCCATCGCCGAACAGGCCGTTCATTGCCCAAGCCTTTCCAGAATGGTCGTGACGTGAACTTGATCGGCCTTATAATTCCCCGTGAGCGCGTACATGACGATGTTGACCCCCGTGCGGTAGGCCATCTCGCGCTGCACTTCCCCGCCCGGCGAGACTGGGTAGAGGGGGGTTCCGTCCTTATCCATCGCCCAGGCACCGGCTAGGTCCGATTGGGTCATGAGAATGTTCGATACTTCATCGCCGCCCGCCGTGGGGTTCGCCTGCACCCACAGGGGGGAGGCAGCTTCGCGGCCCGGAAACTCTTGCAACAGGTAGAAGGTTTTGGTCAGCACATGGTCTGCCCCGGCAGGCACCAGCGGCGGAATATCCAGCCCGCGCACGAGCGCCCGCAGCCGCCGGGTACCCGCACCAGGGCTGAAACTATCACCGTAAGGGCCGTCGCGCGTATCGAACAGCAACGTGCCGCCGGTACGGAGATAAAGGTTGATCCGCGCCAACGCTTCGGGGCTTGGCAGCGGTTGCCCGTCGGTCATCGGCCAGTAAATCAGCGGAAAGAAGGCCAACTCATCGCGCTCGATCTCCACTGGTATCGGCGCTGCGGCATCTACCGCTGTGCGCCGTTGCAAAATATAGGAGAGGCCCTCAAGCCCGGATTTGCTAATGGCATCGACGGTTGCATCGCCCGTGCGGATATAGGCGAGGCGGAAATCCAGCGCGGACTTCAGCGCGAACTCTTGAACCTGCGGGTCCATGTAAGGCGCAGGGGTTTGCGCCTGACCGGACGGCGGCATCAGGACCGCGAGCGCCACGGCAGCAACCCCGACTTTCCCAAAGTGCCAGCGCCCGCGCGCCGACAGCAGCCCGCGCAAAGCGTAGGCGACGATCAGATCGAGCAAAAATAGCAGCAGTGCCAACGTGAACAACCAAGGCCGCAGATCAACTTCCGCCGAACCGTGCAGAGGCGCGAGGTTCACCCCCGAGGGCAAGGCCCCCGGCGTGGTCCGAAGCGAGAGAAGCTCGGTCACAGTGCCCCCAGTCAAATTCAGCGCCCGTTGCGCGGTTTCGGTGCCGCTGGTGCCATAAAGTCCTGGTGGATGGCGCGGCCCGACTGTAACAGCCCCCGCGCGCGCCACAGCTTCGGCCCCCGATGCGGGCGGTCCCAGCCGCGCGAACCCATCCAAACTTTGCAGCGGCGGTACGGGAAGACCGCCTTCCGTCCCCGTCTGCGCGGCACCCGGCGTGGCCTGCGAGAGGGCAATCAGCCGCTCCAGCATTTCGATGAACAGGCCGCTGACCGGAAGGCTCGACCAATCGGCGCTGGCGGGTACGTGCATGAGCACTAGCCAGCCTTCGCCCGCAGGGGCCGCTGTAACCAAGGGGGTTCCGTCGGAAAGTTGCGCCCAGGTGCGCCCCGCTAAATCCGGCCCTGGTTCGGCCAGCACTTGCCGCTTTACCGTCACATCGGCAGGAAGGGCGAGGCCCGAAAACGGCGAGGTTACGGCAAACGGGGCCAGCGGCATCGGCACGGTCCATTGCAGTGCCGTCCCCAAAGCGCGGTCGCCCGGTCGCAGGCGCACGGGCAGCAACACCGGCCCCTCATCGGCTTCCGTCGCGGCAAGGCGCGGCCCGGCAAAGCGCAGCAGCACGCCTCCCGCCTCCACATACGCCCGCAGACGAGTGCGTTGATCGACGGTGGCGCTTTCCGCATCGGTCCAGATGAGCACCGAGGGCGGCTTTCGCAGCAGATCGTCCAGCGATGCCCGCGCTAGATTGGCGACGGGGGCCAGCGCGCGATCGAGATAATAGGGATCATCCAGCAACGACTGCGTGCGGTCCAACGCCCCGCTGCTGATAAGCCCGACCGAGCGGCGCTGCCAGCCTTGATCGAGCAGCACGGTGCCGCCCACCGTAGGCCGGGTTTCCGGGCGCGGCACGAGATCGAGCCGCGCCAAATCGTTCCGGCGCTCCGGCGGAATGGTGAAGGACAAGCTGGCTTGTTTCTCGCCCTCGGCGAACCGCAGGCTCGGTTGCGCTATCACCTGCCCGCCTTGCGTGAGCAGGCGCAGGTTGGCGGTTTCGGCAGCACTCGCCTCCGCCCGGCGCACGTGCAGTTCGATGCGATTGGCAGCGGTGGCGGAGGTTGCGCGCGGTGGCGGCATCACCAAGAGCGGCAACCGATCCGGCCCGCGCAGCTCGAGCGACCCTAGTTGCACGAGGCGCGCCAACAGCGGTGTCATGGCGGCATCGGTCTGGCCGTCGCTGAGGTAGAGAATCGAAATAATCGCGCCCGGCTCGAAGGCTTTCAACGCCGTTAGCGCCGCCCCCCGGTCTGTCGGCCACGGATGGGGCTGCACGGAGCCTAAACGGTCCCGCACATCGGCGGCACGGCGCGGGCCGAACAGCGACGGCGCGGCATCATCGCCCGCCCGCGCAGTCGTTAGCAACGCGACAGGACGGCCTTGACGGTCGGCCTGATCCAAAACTGCCGAGGCGGCCACTACCCGACGATCCCAATCCGCCGCAGATCCCCAACCGTCATCAAGCACGAGCAGCAATGGCCCGGTTCCGCTGAGGGGCGCTGCGGGGTTGAGCAAAGGCCGGGCGAGTGCCAGCACGAGCAAAGCCGCAACGGTGAGGCGCAAAACCAGCAACCACCAGGGCGTGCGCGCTGCCGTTTCCTCCTGGCTTTCAAGCCCCAGCAGAAAGCGCAAGGCCGGAAACCGGAGGCTGAGGGGCGTCGGCGGGATTACCCGCAGCAGCAACCACAGCGCGGGAAGCGCGAGCAGCGCTGCCAAGATCCACGGTGCGGCAAAGGCGAGCGGCCCCAACACAATCATAGCGCCTCCCCCCCCCGCGCCCGGCCCGCGCCATCGCTTAACTGCTGATAGAGCGCGACGAGGGCGACAGTCGGCGCTTGGTCGGTGCTATGCCGGGTGAAGCTCCAACCCAGCCGCCG
>JAAFIC010000120.1 GCA_013298565.1 Alphaproteobacteria bacterium
TGATTGGATAGGGTGCGCCCACCTTATAAACGGCCTTTTGCGGCACCTGTGCCGTAATATCTCCGCCCGATGCCGGTTGCGTTCCCCCGGTTGCAGGACCGCGCGACCCGCCCCCGCAGGCCACAAGCCCTGCCGCCGCAAGCCCGAGAATACCCAGCCTTAGCGCAAGGCGAAGGGGCGAAAAATTTGCTCCCGGCATCATAATCCGCATCATAATCCGCTCAACCATCCCCAATCCGATCCGCCAGCAACCCCACCGCCGTAGCGAAATAGGTTGATCTGTTCCAATCCATCAAGGTTCGAAAATTGTCATAGACCAAATAAGACGGCCCCTCCGGCCCATCGGGTTGGACCAGCGAGGCTTCGATTCCGACCGGCCCTTGCAGCTTTTGCCCGTCGAGGCGGGTTAGCCCCAGCGCGGTCCACTCTGCCAAGGGTTTACGAATTTTCACGCCGATGAGATCGCCCGGCACGATACGCGAAGCCCGCACCTCCCGCCCCCAGCGCACATCCTGCCGCCAGCCGACTGTCGCGAGATAATTGGCGATAGAGGCAAACACATCGCGCGGATTGGTCCAAATATCGCGCTTGCCGTCGCCGTCGCCGTCTTTGGCATATTTAAGGTAGCTCGATGGCATAAACTGCGATTGCCCCATCGCCCCGGCCCAGGAGCCGCGCAGTTGCGCCAGCGTTGCCTCGCCCCGGTCGAGAATCTGCAAAGCCGCCAGCAACTCGCCCGCAAAAAACGCCTGCCGCCGCCCGTCATAGGCCAGGGTTGCCAGCGAAGGGATGACGGCAAACCCGCCCTGCCCGCGCCCAAAATCGCTTTCTATCGCCCAGAGCGCTAGAATGAAAGACACCGGAACGCCGCTTTCCGCCGATACCGCCTTCAGTGCTGCCCGGTGCAGCACCGCGCGTTCTTTTGCGGCTTTAACCCGCGCGTCGCTCACCACGCCCTTGCGGTAGGTTTCAAACCGAATGGTTTTTTCCGGCTGGCGCTGATCGAGTTCCAGCACGCGCGGGATGGGGACGAGGCCCGTTAGCGCCCTATCGAGCGTAGGCTCGGAGACGCCTTTTTCCGCCGCGCTGTGCCGAAAGCCTGCCAGCCACACCGCGAAGCTGGCTTTCTCCTGAGCTGCAACCGGGTGTGCCAGCAGCAGCGCGGACACGAGGGCCGCCCCAAGGCTGATCTGAAATCCCGTCGCTCGCATCACTGCGCCCCATTCTCATTTACGCTACCGCTCTTCTCGCACAGGTGCGCGTATGACGCAATCAAGTACGGGCACGTCCCACTCATTACGGGGCCGGAAAGAGGCTTTCTGTCCGCCCGAGTGCCCAGTAATACGCAAGGCCAATCCATTCCCGGCTGGCCCAATAGAAATCATGCAAGCCCGCGAGCAGATCGAAGGCAATTCGGCTTTCCGGCCACGACCCATAATCAACCGGATACGGCACCACAGGCCAGCCTTGGTGGCGAAAAATGCCCACGGCGCGCGGCATATGGTAGGCGCTCGTCACCAGCAACCAAGTTTCGCCGGGTTGAGGCTTGACCAGCGCGGCACTAAACCGGGCGTTCTCATCGGTATTGCGGGACGCGCGCTCGAAGATCACGCGGGCCGGATCGAACCCAACCATCGGCAGAAAACGGTCGCGGACCAAATCAGCCTCCCGCACAGCATCTTCCCCATCAATATTGGCCGAGCCGCCCGTCATCACCAGCTTGGCGTTCGGGTAGCGCCGCCCAAGATCGACCAGCGCTAACAACCGCTCGCCGGCATCGGAAACCACCAGCGTGTTGAACGCCGCCGAACGGTTGGTATCCACCGCCCCGCCCAGCACGATAACGCCATCGACCTTGGCTAATTTGCTGAGATCGGGCTGCGGAAAGCGATTTTCTAACACCCCCAGCAAAGCACTCGGCAGCGGCGTGAGCGTGAGCGTGCCGCACAGCAACACCAGCACCGTCAACACCCCCGCTGCCAGCCGCCGCCACCCCACCAACGCCGCCCCCGCCGTCAGCAGGACCAGCAAACCGAGAAGATTGGCCGGGTTGGCAATGATCCACAGGAGCTTCGAGACAAAAAAAGCCATACCATCCGCCCAACGCAATCGAGAGAGCCGTGAGCATAGAGACCTTTGGCGGGAGCGTCACCTGTGGCAGGTGGGGGGGCGCCTCGGGCGGGTGAAGCTGGCGCTGGTGTGAGGAGTAGGGGTTGCCAAGGTTTTCATGCCGCCGACACTATCGGCCTGAACAACATCCTCCCCGGCTGGATCGACAGCCTCCCCGCCACCGAAGAACGCCGCGAGAGCGTGCCGATGCAACGCTACGGCACCTCGGGCGAAATCGCGGCGACGGCGGCATTCCTAGCGTCCGACGGCGCGGGCTATATCACCGGGCAGAATATCCGGGTGGGTGGCGGGATGACGCGGGGGGTTTAGGGGGGAGCGCTCCTTAAACCGCTTTCAGGCGATATCTCGTGTGGGTTTCCCGTCCGACGGCTAGTTAGACAGCCTAATATCAAGTTCAACATTATCAATTCGACAGGCCATCACAGAAATGCCGCGCTATAAAAAACAACCACTCCAATTGACTTTCTTGTAAAAGAGACACATTGAAGTCCCGTGGTTTTGTCGATGTGTCTAATATCGCAGAAAGATCCGAAATAATATATTTTGGAATATCATGACGAGGTCCAGCGGGCGACACACAAGCTCTTATCAAGGCCGCACATACTTCAAGCCATGTATTGTCGTCGCCAAGATAAGTCCACCAATCGATCCCAATTCGTACTGCGGCACTAACATCTAAACCATCTCTACGATAGCGAATGTTCCAGGTACCTTTATGGGAATTGATCACATCAACGTTGCGCGGCAGTGACTCGGCGAGATTTCGAAGGACATGCCAGTCCTTCTTATTTGACTGAGCCTTCGTCCCGTACAAAACACCGTAAGTGAAATCGACCTCACTTGTGCCGTGCTTTTCTGCCCACGCTCTCACATTATTTGCTACATCGCGACCAATGTTTTGAGCCATCTCATCGTTTAGGCAACGTGGCCCACTTTTAAGTGTTACGCCACAAAAATTGTCAACATTACTTTTCTTTCCGTCGAGTAACGACTCAACGGTATGCATTTGACTTGGAACCACCTCCCATCCATAGACGGGCAGTACTACTTCCTCGACCATTCTACCCCCAGAAGTCTCCATAGAAGAAAAAACCTTGGCCGGAATTATATCTCCCTCGATCTCGGCAACCCGAGTGTATCCCTTCTTCTTTGAATAAAACATCAATACAAAGGGGCTCGTATTGAATTTCTGAAATTTAGCTTCGGCGGTAGGTAAACTTAGAAGATGGGTATTTATTTTGGTACGGAATCCCGTTTCTAAGCGAAGAACTCTATCACGCGCCAAGGCATCGTCATCGATACGCTTTAGCGCCTCATAAATGGACTTCTTCGATAGGATTAGCTGCGCTTCCCTCTGCGGAAGATCGATATGTCCTTTTGCCATTAGGCACTCACCATTTTTCTGACCCTTCGCGCCGTAGTAGGCGCGCCGTATGTCGGTTGAACAGAAGCGTCGCCGTCAT
>JAAFIC010000121.1 GCA_013298565.1 Alphaproteobacteria bacterium
GGATCGGCGATAACACGGTTACGGCCCTGCTTTTTAGCCGCATAGAGCGCCCGGTCGGCGCGATTGATGATCTGGTCGCTGGTTTCCCCGCTTTGCGCTATCGTGACGCCCGCTGAGAGGGTGATACGCCCGAGCGGCTGTGCTGTCGTGCGGTTGACCACTGCCCGCGTGGCGACATCGCGCCGAATGATCTCGCACAGATCGAACACCTGATGCAGGCCCATATCGCGCACCAGCAGTGCAAACTCTTCCCCACCAAAGCGGTAAGCTCGCCCTAGTTTGCCTACCCGTTGGGCAAGCCCCTGAGCGACCAAACGCAACACGTGATCGCCTATAACGTGACCGTGCTGGTCGTTAAAGTTTTTGAAGAAATCAATATCCGACAACACAAGGCAAAACTGACCGTCGGCACTACGAAGCAACGCACTCAAATCTTGCTCGAACCGGCGGCGATTGGGCAGATGCGTGAGAGCATCCGTATCCGCCGCCATCCGCGCTTCCGATAAGTGGGCTTGCGCGCGTCCCAGATCGGACTGCGTGGCCGAAAGTTCCTCCCGCAAGGCCCGCATTCGATCTGATAGGCTCTCAAGTTGGGCGCGCAGGGCCGCATTTTCGCCAATAACTTTATCGGTCTCTGTCGTTAGCAAGCGAATGGAGGTTTTCAGGCTCGATGGCGTATCTATATGAGTTGGCTGAAGCCCGGCTAGGGTTTCGGCATAGTCGGAATGAGCGCGGTCTGCCTGCGACAGCACTTCCGCCGCCGCCTCCATAATATCCCCAGCATCGCCAGCGACACGGTGAACGAGCGAGGGGTCAGAAGGGCGTGGCTCTCCCGGCGGGGCCTCGGCAGGGGTCTCCGCAACCAGGTCTGCGGGCAACGCGAGCGGCTTAAGACTTTCGGGGAAGAAGCGTGTTTGCAGCGAGTTGAGCGCATTGGGCTGCGCCAATAAGCCCGCCGCCGCCAGTTCTGCCATGGCTTCGGGCAAACCTGCAACGGTGCCGCCGGTAGCGTGGTACCATAGGGTGTAGTTTTCAGGCGTTGGCGGTGCACCGGTTAGGATCAACCGATCCCAAGCCATCCGCCCAATATCCCATAAGCGTTTATTGGTTTTCTGCACGTTTTAGTCCTATTTCCTTCACCTTTTACGCGAAGATAAGCGCTGAAGGCGGCATTTACCAGAAGCATAGACGCAGTGCATAAAAATTAGTGGCATCACGAAAAGGTTGCCCGCGCTTGCCGCTTGGGTACAATCGTTATTGATGCCAGCCGATACTATTATCATTGCCGTGTCATAGGGCGCAGGATGGCGAAGCCCTCTTACCCGGCAGTGCTTGTTGCAGCACCTCCAATCACCGTCCCCCTCTTGATCTAGCGAAGATTTTTCGATGCAGGATAAACCTTTGCTGGCTTTTGATGCCGACGATACCCTGTGGCATAATGAAAGTTTCTTCGCACTCACCGAAGAAGCCTTTACCCAATTGCTCGCGCCCTATGCCGAGCCGGGGGCCTTGCGGGAGCGATTGACTCGCACCGAGCGGCGCAATCTTGGCATCTTCGGGTACGGTGTGAAGGGCTTTACGCTGTCGATGATCGAAACCGCTATTGACGTGACCGACGGCACAGTACCGGCCATGGTGCTGCAAGCCTTGCTCGATCTGGGTAAGGAGATGATGGCCCATCCGGTCACGCTGCTCGACGGCGTGGGCGATGTGTTGGAGCAGCTTGCCACGCGCTTCCCGCTTATGCTGATTACGAAGGGCGATCTGTTTCATCAGGAAAATAAGGTGGCGCGCTCTGGCCTTGCCGATTTGTTCACGGCAGTGGAAATCGTCAGCGAGAAAGATACGATGAGCTACTCGCGCCTGCTGGCCCGGCATGGGGTTGCGCCCGAACGGCTCGTGATGGTCGGTAACTCCTTGCGCTCGGACGTACTGCCGATTTTAGACATTGGCGGGTGGGGCGTGCATATTCCCTATCCGCTGACCTGGGACCATGAACAGGCGCCGGAACCCTTGGGGCATCCGCGCTATGTGCGCCTGTCGGGTATTCGCGATGTGCCGATGTGGGTCGAGGCGCAATTCCCGTCAGGGAGCATCGTGGGATAGCAGCCTTACGGTCGTTCAGAGAGAGAGAAGGAATGCGGTGATGACCCGGTTGAGCGTTAATCTGAATAAAGTGTGTTTGCTGCGGAATTCGCGCGGCGGGAATAGTCCCGATCCTCTCGCGGCGGCGCGGCTGTGTATTGCGGCGGGAGCCGAGGGCCTTACCCTGCACCCGCGTGCCGACGCGCGCCATGCCACGCTCGAAGACGTTATCGCTTTTGCAGGGCTGCCAGAGGTGGCGCGCGGCGACGTTGAACTGAATGTCGAGGGCGATTTGCGACCCGAACTCATTCGGTGCGCCTATGAGGCTGGGGCGCATCAATTCACCGTTGTGCCGGTTATGCCGGGGGAAGTTACGTCGTCGCGCGGCTGGCGCGCCTATGACGATCACGATGGGCTGGCCGCTGCCATGCGTTTCTTTAACGGTAAACTGCGCGTTTCGGTGTTCTGCGACGCGACAGAAACGTCGGTCGCCTATGCCGCCCGTGGGGGGGCTAACGCGGTGGAGTTTTACACAGGGGCTTTCGCGCAAGCGTTCGGCACCCCCACGGGCGCGGCGCTGCTGGAAGACTTGGGCCGCGCGGCGGATTACGCGCGCAGTTTGGGTTTGCGCGTTCACGCGGGGCATGATCTCGATACGCTCAACCTGCCCGCTTGCCTCGCGCGCTTGAAGCCCGATGAAGTCTCCATCGGCCACGCCATTATCGCCGACACGCTGGTGGAGGGGCTGGAGCCGACCGTGAAACGCTACCTCGCGGTGATTGCGGGGGGCTGACTGCCGCGATTCTGCCGCTTTTGTGGGGCAGCATTGTATGACATTCTCTTGCGAACCCCTTGGGCCTTCGGTCATAACACACCCATGCCAAACTTAACTGCTTCCCGCGCCGCGCGCCTCCTGGCCACTGGCCTGCTGCTGCTCCCGCTCGTTCTGCCGATGCCTGCTCAGGCGCAAAGCAAGGACGAGGTGGAGGAGGCGCAGAAGATTTTGATGCTAACGGGTCATTTCGCGCGCCGCCCAACCGGAGAGATGACGCCGCAAACGGTCGAGGGGCTGCAAAAGTTTCAAGCAGAGGCCAAGCTGCCGGTAACGGGTAAGCTCGACGGCGCAACGCTGAATGCCCTTCGGCAAACCCGCGATACCAAATTCAGCAATCCCTTGAGCCTGGAAAGCGCCCAGAAGCGCCAACAGCAAGCCGCAGCAGCAGCAGCAGCCCCGCCACCGAAAGTGGCGGCGGCCCCCCAGGCTTCCGTTTCCGGGCAAGCGCTCGGTGGCTCGCAAGAG
>JAAFIC010000122.1 GCA_013298565.1 Alphaproteobacteria bacterium
TACGCCTGTCCCGAGCGGGGTGGGTCACTGTGTGGTCCCCCGGAAGGGTTTGTTTTGGGTTAAGTACCACCAAGGGGTATTGACAATGAAAAAGATTCTTCTGGGCACGTCTGCTCTCGTTCTTCTAGCTGGCGTTGCTTCGGCACAACAGGTCACTACGAAGGCTCCCTTCACGGTTACGCTCGGCGGCTCGGTCCGTTCGGACTTCATTCTTGTGAATGATGATGCAGCCAGTTCAGCTTCTCGCGAAGCTCGCATTGACTATCGCCTGAATCTAAAAGCTGAAGCAAAGGCCGAAAATGGTCTGACCTATGGTTTTGATGCGCGCCTGCGTAACAACCAAGGTTCCGGCCAAGATGTTGTTGGCGCTGACCGTAAGTTCATCTATATGGGCGGCTCTTGGGGCCAAGTCCAGTTCGGTGATACGGTAACACCGGCGAGCAACTTTGAAGTTCAGGCTCCTGCCGTTGGTATCGGTCAAGCAGATTATGCTTGGGGCGTATCTACGGGTAACTACAGCTATTATCACTACAATGAAGGCAACTTTGACACCAAAATCGTGTACTACACGCCGGTGTTCTCGGGCTTCCAAGCTGGCATAAGCTACACCCCGGAAAAGGGTTCGGCTGGTCGCAGCAATACCCGTTCTGATTTCGCCTCGGGTTCGAACAATTACAATGATATTATCGGTTTGGGCGCTGCCTACACCGGTAAGTTCGGTGATGTTGGCTTGAAGCTCGGCGCTGGTCTTGATCTCGGCAATGCCAAGGATATTTCGGCAACCGCTAAGGCGACCCAGGGTGACTACACCGTTTGGAACGTCGGCGCTCAGGTTTCGTACCAGGGCTTCACTGTCGGTGGTCATTACTACAACAATGGCGAAAGCGGCTTGTTGAAGGGTGACGATCAGTTCGGCTGGCAGCTCGGCTTGACCTACGCGATTGGTCCGTGGGGCGTTGGTATCAACTACGCTCGCACTGAAACCGATCCGGCGGCTCGTGGTGCAAAGAACACAACCGACTATGCAATTGGTCTTGGTGGTGCTTACCAGCTCGCTCCCGGTCTGTCGCTTCAGGCTGACATCGTGAAGTTCGAAGCCGAATCGGTCACGACTGGCCTGAAGTCTGGTCAAACGAAGAACGATGGTACGCTCTTCACGTTCCGTACGCGCCTGGATTTCTAATTTCGGTTCACCGAAATTCAGATTGGGGAAGGGTTCGCCCTTCCTCGACCAGACACAAACCCCGCCTCGGCGGGGTTTGTTGCTTTTGGGAATTATGGCCCCGCTTAACCGTCCAGCAGAATATCATTGTTCCAGAAGCGAACGATCCGCCAGCCCTGCTGTGCCAGCCAAAGGCTGCGGCGGCGGTCATGGTCTGGGTCGGCATGTTGCCCGCCATCGGCTTCGATACCTGTCAAGCATTCCAGGCACGCGAAATCCAGGATGTACGGATCGACCGGATGCTGCCGCCGAAACTTCCAGCCGCCGAGCCGCCGCCCGCGCAAGGCCGCCCATAGGCGACGCTCTGCATCCGTCATGGTTTGGCGTAAACGGCGTGCATTGGCGTTAGGCATTTTTCCCTCACCCTGCCCTCTCCCAAAGGGAGAGGGGAAAAGAAAAAACACTCTCCCAGAGGGAGAGGGGAAAAAAGAAAATACTCTCCCAGAGGCAGGAGGGAAAAGAGAAAAAAGAGAAAAAAAACCCCCTCTCCCCCTGGGAGAGGGCAGGGTGAGGGTCGCGAGAACTACCCCACCGCCCGTCGCCATTTCTGCCCCAACAGCGGGGAGAGCGCGGGTTGGTCTGCTGCTGGTTGATAGACGATGCTATAGTCTTTCAGCGCAGCAGCCAGGCGTTCGGCAGCGTCGGCGCGGTCGATCTCGAAGCTGGTGATGCCGCAGCGGGTCATGTACAGCAGTTGATCGCGCAACACCGCCCCCGTCGCGCGAATCTCGCCCGTAAAGCCATAGCGTTCGCGCAGCAGGCGGGCTTGGCTATAGGCTCTGCCATCGGTGAATTTGGGGAACTCCAGCACAATGAGCGATAGCCGTGGCAGGGTAGGGGCGATTTCTACCGGATCCTGCGTATTGGGCAATCGCAGACCGAGCGGCCCGGTGTGATCGGCGACCTGCGCCCATTGATCGAAGTTGACCAGCACGGCGGCGGTTGGCGCGGGCGAAACCCCGTCTTCCAGGCTCCAATACGGATCGGCCCGCAGGCCAGCGGCATCAACCAGCGGCATAAACGCGCTCCTTGAACGGGGCCGTGCCAAGGCGGCGCACTGTTTCCACAAAAGTTTCCGCAGGGGCGGTACGAAGCGCAAGATAGGCATCGAAAACCTTATCAATACCATCCACCACCGCGTCCTTCGAGAGGGCCGGGCCGAGGATCGTGCCGATGGCAGCACTACGCGCCGGATCGTCCCCCGCATGGCCACCCAAGGTGATCTGATAAAATTCCTCGCCGTTCTTATCGACTCCCAGCAGGCCGATATGGCCGACGTGGTGATGACCGCAGGCGTTGATGCAGCCGGAAATCTTGATCTGCACGGGGCCAATCTCTTCCAAGCGTCCCGGTTGCGCCACGCGGGCAGAGATTTCCTGCGCGATGGGAATAGCGCGGGCATTGGCGAGCGCGCAATAATCCAACCCTGGGCAGGCGATAATATCGGCGGCGGTGTTCAAATGGGCTTCGGCAAAGCCGATGCGCTGTAACTCCGCATAAACCGCCATAAGATCGGCCTTGCGAACGTGCGGCAGCACGAGGTTCTGCACATGGGTCACGCGAATTTCATCGCTGCTGTAGCGCTCGGCCAGGTCCGCCAGCGCGTCCATCTGCTCGGCGGTGGCATCGCCCGGAATGCCGCCTGTCGGTTTCAGTGTTACGGTCACGATAGAATAGCCGGGTTCGCGGTGGGCGGCGATGTTGGTGGCGACCCAGGCGGCAAACCCCTTATCGGTAACGAGGGCGGCACGATAGGCTGGCGGCTCGGCTGATTGCGGCGCATAGGCGACCGGGGCGAAGTGGGTCTTGATGCTGTCGA
>JAAFIC010000124.1:0-652 GCA_013298565.1 Alphaproteobacteria bacterium
ACGGTAGCGGCAAGCCGCGCCCATAGCCCTGATAGGCCAGAGTTGAATCGATAAAACGATCACACAGCACCCACGCGCCGCTATTCAAGGCGGGAAGAATGGTTTTACATACATGATCCCGGCGCGCGGCAGAAACCAGCAGCGCTTCCGTTTCGCCATCCCAACGATCGGCAGAACCCGTCACGAGCAGCGCGCGTATCTCTTCCGCCCCTGCCGAGCCGCCGGGTTCGCGCGTCACCACAACCACTTGCCCCTGCCCGCGCAACCACTCGGCCAGTCGGGCAATCTGGGTTGATTTACCGCCGCCCTCGCCGCCTTCAAAGCTGATGAAGCGCTTGGTCATCGCCTATTGCGCCGACCCCAGAACGTAATGGCGCATTGCGGCCCCAACCCGGCCAAACAAGCCGAGTTCCGGCACATCGGCAGCGGCGACTAGGGGAATTTCAATCGGATCGGCACCGGGAGCCGTAATCACCAGCTTACCAACCGGCTGACCCTTGAGCACGGGGGCTTGTGCCGGCCCATCGAATTTGGCAACAGCCACCATATCTTTCCGCAACCGGCGCGGCAGCGTAACATAAGCGGCGTCCTTCACCGTTACGCTGACAGTGGGTTGCGTTCCGAGCCACACGGGCACATCGGTTAGCGGCTC
>JAAFIC010000124.1:662-2756 GCA_013298565.1 Alphaproteobacteria bacterium
AGCGGCTCGCCGGGTTTGCCGACGAGGTACGAATCGAACTCGCGGAAGCCCCACTCCATCAGGCGTTCGGTTTCCTGGGCGCGATCTTTCATAGATTTCAGGCCATTGACCACCAGCACCAACCGCCGCCCCTCGCGCGCTGCCGAGGCCGTGAGGCCAAAGCCTGCGATTTCCGTATGACCCGTCTTCAAGCCATCCGCCCCCGGCATCGAGTAGAGCAGCGGGTTGCGGTTGCCTTGCTTGATATTATTGAAGGTAAACTCGCGCTGAGCGTACATCGGGTAATATTCTGGGAAGTTCCGAATGGTCGAAAGCGCCAGCACGGCAAGATCATGGGCCGTGGTCCAATGATCGGGATCAGGCCAGCCAGATGAGTTGCGGAAATTACTATCGGTCATGCCAATCGTTTTGGCGTGTCGGTTCATTTCATCGGCAAAGGCTTCCTCGGTCCCCGAAATACCCTCGGCAAGGGCAACGCAGGCATCATTCCCCGACGCAATGACCGCACCGTGCAGCAAATCTTCCACCGTCACGCGGGAGCCAACGTCGATGAACATTTTCGAGCCGCCGGTACGCCAGGCTTTTTCCGAAACGGTTAATTCGTCGGTCATTTTCAAGTCGCCCTTTTTGAGCTTCTCGAAAACAATATGCGTCGTCATCATCTTCGTCATCGACGAGGGGAACATACGCTGATCGGCGTTCTTATCCATCAAGATGGTGCCGGTATTGGCATCGAGCAGCAGCGCGTGGCTGCCCGTCGTCTCGATAATCGGCCAGCCTTTAGCGTTGACCGTCGGAGCGGGCGGCGGTGGCGGCGTTTGCGTGGAAGGTTTGGTTTGCGCGGATTTTCCTGCTGGCGCTGGCTTTGCCGCCGGTGGTTTGCCGCTTTGCTGGGCCTGCTGGGCGGCAAGTGGCTGCACAACAAGGGCCATTGCGACCACCATTGCGCCGAAAACACTCCCAGAGAGCCGCTGCCGCACCCCTAAAATCTCGCGCATCGCTCTTACTCCTTCCCTTATTCCACCACGAGGCGGGCATCGGGATACCCACCGCGATTGATGACATCATCTAAAGTGCGGTCGCCGTCATCGACGCTGGCGAGTGGGCCTATCCGCACACGCTGGAGGCGTTGACCGTTGGCAGCGGTGATCGGCTGGATCACCACGCGGCCATACCCGTTGAGCCGTTGGCTTAGAACCCGCGCGCCCTCCTCGCTCGACAGCGCCGCTACTTGAATAAACAATTGTGTCCGTTTCGGGGTCGTTGTCGGGCCAATGCCCGTTGGATCGGGTGGCGGGGCGATAACCTGTTGTGTACCCGTTACGGGCGCGGAGCCTGCGGGCGGGATACCCGCAGAGCCACCTGGAGCATTATTGGACTTAACACCGCTCGGTGCCTCCAACCGTTCCACCGCAACTGTGCTGCGCGGGGCCGCCGTTGCTTTAGGATCAGACGGCGGCGGCGCAACACGGGCGATCACGGTGCCACTGCCCTTGCTGGCGGCATCGGAGGCGACGCGGCCTTGGCTCCGCAACGCATCGGCCATCTGGCGCGACTCTTGAGTGAGCACTTGCACCCGCACCCGCGCCGTTCCGGCCTGATCGAACCCCAGCAACTGCGCGCCGCGCCGGGAAATATCAATAATCCGGCCCCGCGCGTACGGGCCACGATCATTGATTCTGAGCACGACCGTGCGGCCATTATCGAGATTGGTCACGCGCACGAAGCTCGGCATGGGCAGCGTGCGGTGGGCCGCCGTCATGTCGTTCTGATCGTAATCTTCGCCATTGGCCGTAAGTTTGGCGTGAAACCCCGGCCCGTACCAGGAGGCAACGCCGCTTTCATCGTAGCTAAAATCTTCGGACGGATAATAGGTAACGCCGTTGATTTGATAGGGCGCGCCCACCTTATAAACGGCCTTTTGCGGCACCTGCGCCGTAATATCTCCGCCCGATGCCGGTTGCGTTGCCCCGGTTGCAGGACCGCGCGACCCGCCCCCGCAGGCCACAAGCCCTGCCGCCGCAAGCCCGAGAATACCCAGCCTTAGCGCAAGGCGAAGGGGCGAAAAATTTGCTCCCGGCATCATAATCCGCA
>JAAFIC010000125.1 GCA_013298565.1 Alphaproteobacteria bacterium
CGAGAAATCGGGCGTTTAGAAGGGGATGCGCCCTGGGATGGGCCGGAAGCAGCGGCGCTGTTCGCGGCCCTGTTCAGCGAGGGGTAGTTTTCCGTACTTTGCGGATAATGCGGATTATTGCTTGACAGGAACGCACAACTATCTCATTTTAATTTAAGATTTTTTGCAGTCGCATCGCTATGGAGTACCTCAGCACTCTAGCGATTCCCCAATATCTATGAGAGCAGATCATGAAAACAATCACCGCAACAAAACTTCAAAAAAATTATGATGAAGTAATGACCAACGCACTTACAACGCCTCAAATCATTACAAAACACAGAAAACCGCGTTACATCCTAATGTCTTATGCACTTATTGATCAATTTTCACCATCTCTTCGTTCGTTTATCACTGGTGAGCCTCGGGTGATTTCCAAAGAAGAGATGACACCAGAAATGGTGTCTTTTCTCACATCGGCTGAGTTAGTGGATCGTGAGCCAACAACAAACGGAGTAGATAATGGCAGCACCACCAGCGCCAAAGCCGGGAGAAATTATTTACACGCGGTTTAGGTTTTCAGGAGAGCGTCAATCGAAACAAAATAGACCTTGCCTGATCCTCAAGACGCGCGAAAACATGCCAATAATTTCTCTTTTTGTAATTCCTATTACGCACAACGAGAGCAACGACCCGAACATTGCCGTCGAAATCCCAGCGGGCACCCGTCAAAATCTTGGGTTGAGTCGCCGCCGATGCTGGCTAATTCTAACCGAGATGAATGAAGTCTTTTGGCCGAGTGATAAATTCCTAGATTTACAGGTCGCTCCGGGAACGACTCACCCCTGGACGCGCGGAAGTTTGCCGAATGCGCTCATGCTGCAAATCCAAGACCGCCTCGCCGCGCTTTATCGGCCTTAACACTAGCCAAAACTGCCGCCTCACGCGCTGGGGCGGCAGTTTTTACCGAGCTTTTCTTCATAGCCTATTGAAATACAGTCTTTATTTTTATGGCATCTTTCTTGCTGTCTTCGTAACATCGCAGCCCGAAGATGGGCGAAAGACCAGGAGATGTGGGAATGAGCATTCGCAAACTAACGGAAACGGTGCAAAGCCTGTTTTCCCCGAAGACCGACGCTCAGGCCCCTGCCAGCAGCAGCCTGCTTCCGCAGTCGAGCGCTAGTTTGGTCGATAGCAGCGTCACCACCCCGCCGACGGGTAAGAGCTTTCGCGATTACGTGAAATCGACGACTGAACAGACTGGCACTCAAAAGCTTGGCGACATTGCCCTCACCGAATCCTACGGCAGCGCCTTTGCTGCCCAAATTATCGCCGCGCGCGCGGAAGACGTAACCCAAGTGCAGGCCGACGTTGACAAGCGTCAAGCCTCCTTCGACCGCGACCTGAAGCATGTGATGACCGAGAACGGCCTAGATGCCACCACGATCCCAACGCTGGACGTGAACGAGCGCGGGCGCATTACCGTCACCAATTATAAAGACGCTAATAAGCTCGAAACTCTTCTGAACAGCACTCCCGGTGTTGCCGAAGCCCTAGGGGCCTTGAGCACCGCGACGGTGGCACTCACTCAGCTTAAGGCCCAAGCCGCAGGGGCAGTCAGCACGGGGCCAAGTTTTTCTGTGAGCTTTGATGGCGCGCGCGCGCAACTGGCGGCTGAAAAATCGGTCGCGTCCATGGGCGCCACTGGCGCGGTCGCGTCCACCAACAAGACTGAGGCTTAATCGCCCCTGGACACCCCCCTGGACAATCGCGGGGGGCAGCACCATTCTCACGGGTATGGTAACGACATTCTCGCCCGCCGGGGCGGCTGACCGGCACGATATTTTAATTTTGGGGGGCGGGCTTGTGGGCGCGTCCCTCGCTATTGCCCTTGGGCAAGCGGGCTTGCGCGTCGCCTTGATCGACCGCGACGCGCCCGCCGATCAAACCCAGGATAGTTTCGATGGGCGCGGCTCGGCAGTGTCGCTGGCCTCAAAGCGCGTTCTGGCGGCTTTGGGCGTGTGGGATGCAATAGCCGAAAGCGGCCCAATTCTCGATATTCGCGTGTCGGACGGCCCGTCGCGCCTGCATCTGCACTATGATCACCGCACGGTTGGCGACGAGCCGATGGGCTGGATCATCGAAAACCGTTTTCTGCGCCGCGCGCTCCATAAGATCGTCGGCCAAACCCCCAACGTGGAGTGGCTCGCGCCCGCAAGTAGCACGGGTTTCGAGCGTGGCCCCGGTTGGGTAGGGCTAACACTAGAGAATGGCCGCAGCCTTCGCGCGCCGCTGCTAGTGGGGGCGGAAGGGCGGAATAGCCCAACGCGGGAGTGGGCCGGGATTAGCGTGCGCCGGATCGAGTACGCGCAAACCGGCATCGTTTGCGCGGTGGAGCATGAAAAGCCGCACCAGGGCATCGCCCACGAACGCTTCCTGCCTATTGGCCCCCTGGCGCTCCTGCCGCTGCAACAGCCTAACCGCTCTTCGGTTGTGTGGACCGAAGACCCGGCGAAAGTGCCAGGGTTCCTGGCGCTGCCCGACGCAGAGTTTGCCTTCGAGATCGAACGCCGCTTCGGCCCCTGGCTCGGCACAATGCGAATGGTGGGGCCGCGCTGGCATTATCCGCTCACCGCCCTCTTGGCGAACCGTTTCTACGGCGACCG
>JAAFIC010000126.1 GCA_013298565.1 Alphaproteobacteria bacterium
TAAGTTTGTATCTAACCTCGACCATGATCGGCCCCTATTCGCTGTAATCGGAAAAATCGAGATTGGCGTCGGCCTGAGCGGCGCGCAGATAGCGCGCCAGAGCCGCGCGGCATTCATCGCGCTTTTGCTTGGACGAGAATTCGATCTGTCGGGAGCCGAAAGCGCCGCTGAGGTTCAGCCGCCAGCGTGTGCCATGGCCGTCATTGGCCAAATGCTCCACCTCGTTAAGCGGAAGGCGCTCGCGGATCAAATGCCCCCACAGCGACTTGCCCAGGAGCAGCGCTAGAATGGAGTTTTCGACATCAGACGCGGGAAAGCTGACGCCCTCCGCCGTGATGATGACGCCCCGGCTGTAGTTGAAAAAAATCAACACCCCTGCCAGAACAGACACGCCGATAACGGCGATACCGGCTTCAATCGCGGCAGACAGAATGGTTTCCAGCCGGGCCTCCCACAGCCGAAAGGCCAGTGCTCCCGTGGCGAGAATGCTCAGCACGATAAAAATCTTGAAACTCACGCGCGGCGTTACCGACAGCGTGAGATAAACGTCGCGGACGCGGCGCATCGTCGCCTGCCTTTCGGAACAGTCGGGGAAAAAGAAAAAAGCGGAGAGGATTAGCTACGGGTGATTTTACACCGTTGCCCATTGGGAAGCTGAAGGCACTGGTACCGTTGCACCGTGCGCCGCCCGTTTTGATAAGTCCGCGTAATCTTGCCGCGTTGATAACTGCCGGATTGCGAGCGCGCGTTCCACACTGGCACGCCGATGACCGACGTCCCAGCCTCCGGCACTATCGCCACCGCCGCAAAGGCAGACGGCACCGCATTGGTCCCGCTCGCCGCATGGCTTTGCCCCGGCCAAAGCGCACACGCGCCAAGACCCAGGGCCATAAGACCCAAAACGATTTTCATTCTCAAAGAACCCTTCGCTTGCCTGCTAAGACAAAACCGCGCGATGAGCGGACTGAAAAACCGACGCTTCTTTCCCTGGACGGTTTAAACGGCGGCCCGGTTTGGACCCGAGCCGCCGCCCTCAAGGGCGGCCTGCACCGTGGGTGTGCAATCAAAAATGATCGCAACCCCTCTTTTCAGCCGCTGCTATGCGGCCCCCACAGATTGCACAAGCCGCCCCCAAGCTGCAAGCCCTTCGCACTCAAAAACAGAACGCAAGAAAAAACAGAATGAAAGCGCTCCGGAAAGCCGTTACGTCTTTCAAAAGGGAGAATTCGCTATCGGAAGGCCTCAATCAAGCCATAAATTACACGCGATATGACATATAATTATTGACAAGGGATCATTTTTAATATTTTATGGTAGTATTAGAACTACGAACGCCAAAACCCTATTAAGATCAAGGCGTTATAGTGCAAAATCACACTTGAAACAAGAAATGTTATTTTAATTCAATGGGTTGCAGCGTTTTTTCATCTCATATTTCGCCTCATCGACAAAGAACCGGCCTTAGCTTTCACGGGGCGCTTCGGCAAAGTGCCCCTAGGACTGGCCGCTATATCGTCCATCTGAATATCCTGCTGCTCCACATCATGCCGATTGTCTGGCGGCGGGTGAGCTTTCGGGTCGACGGCACGCTGAAAGCGCTGCACGCGGCGCTGCAAGACTGTGAGTGCGGCGATAAGCTCTACGGTCACCCCCACCCGACCTGGGGGCCAGCCGACGCCAAAAGGGTCCGACTATCACACTGCTGGACCAGAGCTTGCGCCACGTCTTCTATACCTATGATATGGGGTATAATTGGGCGCACGGCACCACCATCGAAGCGATAACCCCCGCCGCCCCGAACGAACCCGCGCCAAGCCTCATCGACGGCGCAGGGCGCTGCCCGCCCCAGGACGTCGGCAGCATCACAGGCTTCAAGCGAATCCTAGAATCCTTGGCCAACCCAGAGCCCCCGAATAATGCGGAACTCTTGGCGTGACACAGCAGCCCCTCCAATCCAGTGGACTTCAATTGCGCTGCCGCCACTGAGAATATTTCAGTCTTGGCGCGGCAGACTGCGAAGAGGAGGGCAGCGGCGACGCGATTCAAGCAATGAGGAGAGACACTGGATGCGTTCCCACATTTCAAGGAGCGTACAAAGGATCAAGTGCGGCGTAAATTGCCTCGGTAATTTCATCCTTAGTTTTTGACCGCAAAAAAATCGCCCCGACGGCATCCGCAAAATCAATCAAATCAGGCTTGCCTAGCATAGTAATATTTTCCAAAAAAACACCGTAATTGCCAGAAATAAATTCGATCAAACTCGCCTTACGGCGCTTATCGACCAATCCATCGAAATCAACCTCAAAATTCTCCATGATGTGATCGACAACCACACGCAGGGTGTCGATACTCAGAACACCAAGGGCGGCAACCAGCACCGCCATTTTTTCACCAGACTGCTTTTTCTGACTTTTAATCTTAAAACCATCCCCGCACTCGTACCAATCAAGAATCTCCTGGCGTAGCGTTTCCACATTCCCCCGATAATCAGGCCAATTTAGGTCCACCGCCAAATACCGGACGTCCTCATCCCCCATCTCTCGCATCATTACCTGGACACCCGCAATAACCGTGTGATTTTGCTGTTTATTCGGGCTTTTGGGGCGTTATCGCTGGTTTAGGCGTATTTTTTGG
>JAAFIC010000127.1 GCA_013298565.1 Alphaproteobacteria bacterium
GATCCCGTTCTCACACTGTTACGCCTGTTGGATCATGGTTTTGGCCGGGTTCTGTATCTCGATTTCGACGCCCACCACGGCGATGGGGTGGAAGCCGCCTTTACCGGCGAGCCGCGCGTTCTATGCCTGTCGATCCATGAGGAAAAGCGTTGGCCCTTCTCTGGCGTGCTTACCGACCGGGCGGAAGGCTCGGCCTTCAATCTGCCCGTGCCTGCCGACTTCAACGATAGTGAGCTAGGCTTTATCGTCGGAACCCTAGTGCTGCCGTTGGGCCGTGCGTTTGCGCCAGAGGTCGTGGTGATCCAAGCGGGAGCCGATGGGTTGGCGGAAGACCCCCTGAGCCGCCTCACCCTCTCCAACGGCGCGCTCTGGCAGGCGGTTCAGGCGGGGCAGGGGCTTGCGCCTCAAGCGATCATTCTTGGCGGTGGTGGGTATAATCCGTGGTCGGTCACGCGCGCCTGGGCGGGGCTGTGGGGAAGCCTGAACGGGTTCGATCTGCCGAGGCAATTGCCGGAGGCGGGAGAGGCCGTTCTGCGCGGTCTCGCTTGGGATCACCGTTTGGGCCGCTCCCCGCCCGAAGCATGGTTCACGACGCTGCAAGACCCACCGCGAGAAGGCCAGGTCCGTCCGCAGATCGCCCAGGGCGTCGATTGGCTGCTGGCGGAGGCGGCGCGGGCTGGGGTATAGGAAAAGTTTCTGAGGGGGAACACCATCATGCGGTTGATCGTTGCGCTATGCCTTTTGGTCGGGTTGTCCGGGATCTTCTTCGCACCCGCACACGCCGAAACCCTGCTGGCGCAAGGCACGCAGAGCTTCGAGAAAGCGCCCTTGACCATCCGCAGCCAGGGCCGCGACCTGCGCTTTACCGTAGAACTGGCCCTCAGCCCGGCGCAAATGTCGCAAGGGTTGATGTATCGCCGCGCGTTGGCCCCTGATACCGGGATGCTGTTTCTGCACCCGCAGGAGCAGGAATTGGCGATGTGGATGGCCAATACGCTGATTCCGCTCGATATGCTGTTCATCCGTGCCGATGGCAAAATTCACCGCATTCAGGAACGAACGGTCCCGCTATCGGAGACCACGATTAGTTCTGGCGGGCGCGTAAAGGCCGTGTTGGAGCTTGCGGGCGGCTCGGCCTCGCGGCTCGGGTTGAAGCCCGGCGATAGCATCGTTTTTCCCGGTCTCGGCACGCCTTAGGGTCGCGCGATGCTTTCCGTTGTTGCGCCTGCGGCACTGACCCGGTAAAAGCCTGAGTAATGGTCGTGACCGTGACTTGTCGGGGCGTAGCGCAGTCTGGTAGCGCGCCTGCTTTGGGAGCAGGATGTCGGGGGTTCAAATCCTCTCGCCCCGACCATACGGTTATAACGAGCCTCTCTTGCGGAAGAGCTTATCCCATGTCCTTGCCCGTTGTTGCCTCCGCCCGTCCTGCCGCCCGGATTTATCGCCCGGCGAAGAACGCTATGCAGTCCGGCAAGGCGCTTACGAAAGCCTGGGTGCTGGAGTTTGAACCGACAGCACCCCGCGTGCCAGAACCGCTGATGGGCTGGGTTTCTGGCCGGGATATGCAGGCACAGGTAAGCCTTAGCTTCGCGACGAAAGAAGAGGCGGTGGCCTACGCCCAACGCAATGGCCTTGCCGCGACGATCTCGGAGCCGCAGACCGCGAGCTTGAAAATCCGCGCCTATGCCGATAACTTCCGCCCCAGCCGCATCCGCTGGTAGCCAGAGATTTTTTTCAGAGTTTCAGCGCCCGTAGCTCAACAGGATAGAGCAACCGGCTTCTACCCGGTTGGTTGGGGGTTCGATTCCCTCCGGGCGCACCAAATTTTGTCAATATTCTGAACGATGCGGGAATTTTTTTGACGTTCAACCCTCCGACGAGGTGTTTGAACATTTTTGCTTCTTAGACCCTTAGATATGCGATTATACACCAATAGTATGATGATCGCAGGCAAAGGAGGGTGCTGTGACAACGATACGAAAGACCATTACTCTCACAGAGACTCAGAATGAGTGGATCAAGGCACAGATCGACAGCGGCGCTTATACGAATTACAGTGAATTATTGCACGACCTGATCCGCAAGGCACAGCAAGAAACCATCGAAATCGAAACCCTTCGTGCGGCGCTTATCGAGGGTGAAAGAAGTGGATTGAGCGCACGCACGCCTCAAGAGATTCGTATGGCGGTGCAGCGGCAAAAAACCTTCAATGCCTGAGCCGCACTATTGCCTCAGTAAAGCGGCTGGCGAGGATATTAAAAGCCTTTATGAATGGGGCTTTGATCATTACGGCATGACCGCAGCGGATCGTTATTATGACGGGTTGATCGCGCGCTTCGGCCAAATCGCTGAGAACCCGCAACTTTGGCAAGGGGTAGATCATATTCGCGCAGGGTACCGCCGGTCGGTCTATGGCGCGCATTCAATTTATTACCTTATTGAAGCTGGACACCCGCAATAACCGTGTGATTTTGCTGTTTATTCGGGCTTTTGGGGCGTTATCGCTGGTTTAGGCGTGTTTTTTGGGTGATTTTTCGCCTTTTTCACCCCGACTTTGGGTGTTTCCCGG
>JAAFIC010000013.1 GCA_013298565.1 Alphaproteobacteria bacterium
TCACCGCGCGCGGCATCAACCTCATGCCGGGCCTCACGATTACCGGCCTGTCGGAAGAGGGGGCTGCGCGGCGTGTTAGCCTTTCCGATGGCTCCGTGATTCTTGCGGGCCAAGTGATGTTCGCCACGGGCCGCGCGCCGAACACCAAGGGCCTTGGGCTTGAGGCGGTTGGCGTTGAAACGGGCGCGCTGGGCGAAATCATCGTCGATAGTCATTCGCGCACCTCGGTGCCAAACATCTACGCTGTGGGCGATGTCACGAACCGCGTCAACCTTACCCCCGTTGCCATTGCCGAGGCGCGGGCGCTGGCGGAAACCCTCTACAACAATAACCCGATGAGCGTATTCGAGACTATCGTCCCCAGCGCGGTTTTCTCCCGCCCCGAAGTTGGCACCGTCGGCCTGTCCGAAGAAGCGGCCCTTGCGGCAGGCCATACGCTCGATATTTACACAACCCGCTTCCGCCCGATGAAAAACACGCTCTCTGGCCGCAGCGAGCGCACCTTCATGAAACTCGTCGTCGATCAACCGACCCAGCGCGTGCTTGGCGCGCATATGGTCGGCCCAGATTCGGCGGAAATCATCCAAGGGCTTGCGGTAGCGCTAACGTGCGGCGCGACGAAGCAACAGTTTGATCGCACGATTGGGTTGCATCCGAGTGCGTCTGAAGAGTTCGTGACGATGCGGGATAAGCGGGGGTGAGGCTATTTGTCGGGCCACTGCCGAGCACTGTGTAGGACGCGCAGGACTCGTACTAGGTCGTCGGCCACGTCGTAAATCAGGATGTAATTCTGGTGCGCGACCAGTTCCCGAGTGCCAGGCACGCGGCCAACACGGCCCAGGCCAGGATGATCGAGCAGCAGACCAGCTTTCTCTGACAATAGCTCATCGAGGGCCAAAGCTGCCGCTGGTGCGTGCTGTGCGACGTGCTCGCGTATTTCCATCCGGTCAGTGTATGCCGGGCGCGCCCATACCAATTTCACGGCCAATACCAATTTTACGATTGTGCGTTGGCCATCTTCCGTCGTGTTTCAGCCCGCCAGGCTTCGGCCTCGGCTTCCACTTCAGTTGCTGAGATCACGTCGCCCGCATTAGCCGAGTCCAGGCCAATTTGTATCTGGCGACGGAACCAAGCGTCATGCGCAGGGGCTTCCTGTTGTTGTCGCACGACATCTCGCATGTAGTCTCGCAGAAGCTGGGCGCTGCTGCGGTCACGGGCCTTTGCCGCCGTGGCGAACTCAGTTTTCAGGGATTCACCGACCCGGAATGTGAAGGTTGCTTCGCTCATGGCCTTGCGCCTTGTGTTACAAATGCAGTGCAAGATAACACAAGGCGGGCCATGCTGAAACTGTCTTGTTTTGCCGCATAAGTCTTAAGTTGCACGAAAATCCAGCGCTCGCAGCGTACATCCCTCAAACCGTTACGCGGCTTTCCGCTTCGCGCTGCGGTTTTTCACCGAGCGCGCTTTCAAGGCGCGTGCCCCGAAAGGGCGAACCGGCCCTTCGACGCCTGCTAAGGCCTGCGGCAGGATGCCGCGCACGTAGAGCCGTTCGGTTTTTTCGCCCGGCATGGTGATGCCCGTGGGGGCAGCGGCGGTGAAGTTGAACTTGCCATAGAACTCGGCCAAATCGCTGACCAGCACGATGATCTGGTGGCCGTGGGCCGCGCAGGCAGCGAGGGTAACGTCCATCAAATCGGCACCGACACCTAAGCCGCGATAGGTGTCATCGACGGCGAGCGGGCCAAGCAGCAGCGCTGGCGTGGCGTTCGGGCCGATTTCGACTGGCCAGTAGCGCAGCGTGCCGATAACCGTATCGCCCTCTTTCGCCACATAGCAGAGCGGGCCAACCGGGGCCACGCGGTCGCGGAAGCGATAGGAGGTTTTCTGGCTGCGCGCCGTACCGAAAACCCGGTCGAGCAGGTGTTCAATCGCGTCTGAATCGTGCGGTTGTTCTTGAGTGAAAGTCACCATTATCGTCGTCCTGAACCTGAGAGAGCCTGTAATCGCGTGTCTCGGCCAACCGCAGGGTTGGTTAAGCGCAAGGCCGGTAGGCCGGGTCTCGTCTAGGGCAGCAGGGTGACGAAGCAGAACCCAGAACCCCGCTGCAAACGCAGACGAACCGACCGGCCCTGGGGGCCGTCTTCTCGTCGTCGTTGCAGGGTGGAAACTTGGGTCACCGCTTAATCCTCTGTGTTCGTGGTGCAAATCAATATCATATTCTGAACTGGCGTCAAGTGGCAGTATTTTATCCTGTGATATGCCGAAACTGCATCAGGCTTAGGGCTGCGCCCCACAGGCTGAAAGCGTCATTCACAGAAAGGCTGCCAATATCGGCGTGGTTCAGATCTTCCAGCAGAACCAAGCGACCCTGTCCTGGGGGGAGGGCTTCTAACAGGCTTTCGCTTTCGGTGTAAGGGATCACCGCATCATAACCGCTATGCAACGCTCATATATTGAGTCTATGAACCATCGCATCAGTTTGCATAGCACCAGAGCGTAAATAACCTTGATTAATGCGTTATGTAGCGCCATTTTCACTGAGTGGGGTGCTGTTAGTGTTAGCCGATACAAAAGAGCTTACACCGGAGGTTGTCACTATGAATTTATATAAAAATACTAACAAACATAAGTTTGCTGGCGTTAACATGTCCAAATTTAGTATATTTATGGACTATGTTGATGGTTATGCGCATGCATTTATAATGTTTCCGCAAGAAAAATCTGAGAAAATACATAATTATGAGTTAGGGGATTTGGATGATGATTTGAAGTCCTTGGCGTCGGATTGTGATGAAGTGATGAACGTTGTAAATAAGTATTTTTCAAGGGCTTATTTTGTAAAAAACATCTAATAAATAAGGATTGTATTTATGTCTGATGAGAATGATTTGTCTGTGCCCAAGGTTGATGAAAATCAGATTGAAGGGTCTGGTCTAAGTAATGATGCTCTCAGTGATCGTGGGATCACTCCTGAAATATTAGAGGGTCGTATTGCAAGGACATTTACTAAGAGTGTTGCTCTATCGCGTAGCCCATATCCCTCCCCTGAGATGCTTAGCGCATATGCAGAATTTCGACCGGACTTCCCTAATCATATTATAGCAAAAATAGATGAAGAAACGGAACATCGCTGAAAAATCAATTTTAAGATTGTTGATGGGGAAGAGGGTAGACGGGATAATAAGGAAAAGCGCAAAGACAGAGCACAATATATTGCTCTGGCTATAGCGGTTAGTGGTATTATTCTTTCTCCAGGAATGTACCTATATACAGGTAATTGGGTATTTCCCACCATATTTTTGGCAATTACGGTAGGTGGACCTCCTGCCGCATTGTTGGCTCTGAGTTTTCTCAACCGCAAAAACAGTCAAGACAGTGAATAAAATAGGGACGTTATTGCCGAAACTGCATCAGGCTTAGGGCCGCGCCCCACAGGCTGAAAGCGTCGCTCATGGATAGGCTGCCAATGTCGGCGTGGTTCAGATCTTCCAGCAGAACCAAGCGGCCCTGTCCTGGGGGGAGGGCTTCCAACAGGCTTTCGCTTTCGGTGTAAGGGATTACCGCATCATAACGGCTATGCACTAGGGTCACGCGCGCGGCAAGGGCAGAGAGGTCAAGATCAACGAGGCTAAGGGCAGAAATCGCACCCCGGATTGGGGCGGGCAGGGCCGCGATAAGCTCGCTAACAGCATCGGGATCATCCGTTCGCACCAGCGCATAGAGGGCCTTGCCCTGCAGCCCTAAGCCTTGCGCCAGATCGTCCAAGGGCGCGCTGGGATCGTTTAGGCGGCGCTCCGCCATAATCGCCAGCAAACCCCGGTCGTTGGCATCCTCCAGCCGCCCGAGATTGGCCTGGAGAAATACCCATACCGAACGCGGGTTGGGCGGTTGAAACTGCCACGTATCATCAAAGCGCCCGCGATAGGCCCCGGTGATGAAAAAACGGATCACGGCTTCCGAATCGTAAAAACCGCCCAGCGCGAAAATCCCCTGCACATCGGCGCTCACGTCCGGCTCCAGCGCGGCGCGGATCGAGGGCACGAGGCTGTAGGAAACTGCGCCAATGCCCACCGCGCGCGCCGACGGGTCGATCCTATCCGTCGCCACCCGCACCGCATCGGCAATGGCGCGGGCGTGGTCCGGCAGCACGTGGAAGCGCTCTATGCCGGGTAGGTCCGGCACGATGACGCGAAAGCCGACTTCCGCCAAAATCCGCGCCATAAGCTGCAAGCGCGCATCATCGCGCCCTGCTCTCGCGGCCCCTGGCACGAGGATCAGGCTGGCACGCTCCCACCCATCCTGCCTTAGCCAGATGTCGCCATCGCGCGTGCGACCATCAATCGTCCACTGTGTGCGATTGGTCGTGATAGCAGGGGCGAAGGGCAGCGGCGCTTTATTCGACAGCAGCGAGACGATGACCCAGAGCGCTGCGCCGGTTCCCGCTGGCGTTAGCGCCCAGCCAAGGCCCCCCACCCCTAGCAGTAGCGCGAAGGTGAGGAGCAAGCGCCGCAGAAATTTCATTTCCGCAGCAAAAATTCGCGCCCGAGTTTCACGCGAGGCTCGCCATCGTAAGCGATAATATCGGCCGTGGCGTAGGTTTCGCCCCAACTGTCGGGCAGGTAGGAGCCAGTGCCGATAATATCGACAGGGGCATTGGCGGCAGCCATCACCTTGCACTTCGCGGGGCCGAAGCCGCTGGAGCCGATGATTTTTACCTTGGGGAACCCGGCGGTATCGAGCGCTTGGCGGAAATGGAAAATCGCTGCTGCCGTTACCCCTGGCCCGACGAGGTGCCGCAGTTCGGCTTCGGTACGATACCCGCGAATAGAGTGCGGTGCGTGGGCTTCCAGCACAGCGTAGGACAGGGAGGTATCAAGCCCCTCGATAAACCGGCTGCCGTGGGTATCGAGCCGGAAGCTGATGCACCCCTCTGCCGCCAACTGCGGGAAGCGCGCGCAAACCGCTAGCGCGTCGGTCACTTCCTGACCAAAATAATCGACCAGCACGATCAAATCATTCTCGGGATAGGTCTCGTGATACATTTCGGCGGCGCGTAACGTGCTGCCCGCATACCCGACAAGGGCGTGCGGCATGGTGCCCAAACCGCCGTCGCGCCCGAAATAATGGGCGGTGGCGGTGGTGGCATTACCGATGAAGCCGACCGCGCCGACGGATCTTTTAGCCGCGTCCGATCCCACATGGGCGGCATAGGCCATCATCTCGGCCATTTCTTGCCCGGCGCAGTGGCGGGCTTCCATAGCGAGAAACGCCACATTCGGTAAATCCACACACATGGTAAACGCATTATACGCCGCTACACAGGCCGGGCCTAAGCGTTGCAGCAGAATGGTTTCAAGATCGACAAGATGAATGAACGAGCCGGTGACGTAGAACAAAGGCTCGCCCGCGCCCACCCAATCACCTTCGTGATGCTTGGTTTCGATCTCGAACGCCGTCTCCCGAACCGCTGCCATCGTCGTGAGCCAATCAAGGGCGAGTTTGGCGGCAAACAACACGGGCCGCCGCATGAACACCGCGTAAGTTACGGCTGAGTCGCCATTCCTACGGACGATTTCTTTCGTCCGTAGGAAGTACGCATCGGTGCGGTTGGCAACCTGCTCGGGGGTAAGGGCTGAGCCTAACTCTGGAATCTGCATGATTCTCCTGAACGGCCCGCCTGTTATGGCCTGACCACCTAACTCACTACCACCTAACTCGCTGCGGCAAGCCTTACAGCTTCTCGCTCGGCTTTCAAGGATTCCGCGATAAGGAAGGCGAGTTCAATTGCCTGCTCGCCATTTAAGCGCGGATCGCAGTGGGTATGGTAACGATCCCCCAACGACTCGTCGCTAATAGCCTGCGCCCCGCCGATACATTCGGTCACGTTGCGTCCGGTCATCTCGAAATGCACGCCGCCCGCATAGGTGCCTTCGGCGCGGTGAATTTCAAAGAAACTGCGGATTTCCGACAGGATATTGTCGAAGGCGCGGGTTTTATACCCGCTGGCGGCTTTCATCGTATTGCCGTGCATCGGGTCGGACGACCACACCACGCGGCGGCCTTCGCGCTCCACCAACCGCACCAGCGGCGGCAGGTGTTTTGCAATCTTATCGGCCCCCATGCGTGCAATCAGGGTTAGGCGACCCGGTTCGTTCGCAGGGTTCAACCGATCAATCAGGCGGATCAGATCATCCGGGTCCATGCTGGGGCCGACTTTCATGCCGATGGGGTTCTTAATCCCGCGCATGAACTCTACGTGTGCGCCATCCAGTTGGCGCGTGCGGTCGCCGATCCATAGCATATGGGCGGAGGTATCGTACCAATCGCCGGTAAGGCTATCTATCCGCGTCATCGCCTGCTCGAAGCCCAACAGAAGGGCTTCATGGCTGGTGAACACATCGGTTTCGCGGATTTGTGGTGAGCTTTCGGAGGTGAGGCCGCAGGCTTCCATGAAGGCAAGGCATTCGCTAATGCGGTCGGCCAGCGCCTGATATTTTTCCCCGGCGGGGGAGCGGGCGACGAACCCCAGCGTCCAGCCGTGAACGCGGTGCAGGTCGGCATAGCCGCCTTGCGCGAAGGCACGAATTAGGTTCAGCGTGGCGGCGGACTGGCTATAGGCCTGCAACTGGCGCTTTGGATTGGGAATGCGGGCGTCTTCAGTGAACTCGATACCATTCACCACATCGCCGCGATAAGAGGGCAGGGTAATGCCGTCGCGCGTTTCGGTATCTTCCGAGCGCGGCTTGGCGAACTGCCCGGCAAGTCGCCCCACCTTTACCGTCGGCATGGCCGAACCAAAGGTCATAATCACGGCCATTTGCAGCAGCACGCGGAAGGTGTCGCGGATGTTGTCGGGATGGAACTCGGCGAAGCTCTCGGCGCAATCGCCGCCTTGGAGCAAAAACGCCTTTCCATCGGCCACTTTGGCAAGCTGGGCCTGCAAGCGGCGCGCTTCGCCTGCAAAAACCAAGGGCGGATAGCTACGCAGGGTGGCTTCGACCGATGCCACGTCGGCGGCATTCGGGTAGGTCGGCATCTGCTTCACCGGCTTGGTGCGCCAGCTATCGGGGGTCCATTTCCCGCTCATCGGTTTCTCTTCCTCAACTCCGTTTTCTTCTGATTTTTCAGAAGATCAATCAGAATACAGCTTTTCGGGCGCAACGGAAATCCAAACTTTGCAGTCCTGCCAATGGTTTCGCCTGAAATGATCATCTTGCCAATTTGTCATACGACGGCCAGCGTGGGGATAGGTCCGCTAGCCTAGGATAAGTTTCAGGTTTTTGCGGTGGAGAAAATCATGCCGATGCGCTTGTCTCTTATGGCTATCTTGGTGCTGCTATCCGGTTGCGTGACGGGGGCGACCAGCTTTGCCGGAGAGCGTTATTATTATGACTCGCCGCCCCCGCGTTACGATTACCCGCCGCCTGTCTATTATCGCCCCGCCCCAGAATATCGCCCCGTGATCATTTACCGCGACCGATCTTACCATGATCGCCGCGATTGGCGCGACGACCGCCGGGATCGCCGCCGCGATGACCGTCGGGGGTGGCGGGATGATTGGCGGCATGATCGCCGCTGGTAGTTCTAGCACCGGCCCCAGCCCCAACACTGCGGCAGCGGTCTGAGCAGTAACGAACCTGCTCCCAATCCCGTTCCCATTTTTTGCGCCAGACAAAGGGGCGTTGGCACGCCACACAGATTTTACTGGGCAGGGTTAGCTTTTTGTGGGCCATGGGTTAGAAACTGAAACCGAGCGCGCGCAGGCGGGGCATGGCATCTGCGGCACCAACCCAATGGATCGTCTCGATCCCCAGCGCCCGCGCGGTGGCAACATTGGCGGGGTTATCGTCGAGAAACACGATCTCTGCTGGGTTGCGTTGGAGGGCTGCGAACAAGTGATGGAAAATCGCTGGGTCCGGCTTCACCAGTTTCACGTCCCCCGACAGCACGATATGCTGAAACCGCTCGAACACCGTGAATTTCAGCCGCGTCCGCGCAAAAAACTCCGCCGACCAGTTGGACAGACCGAACAGCGGATAGCCTGCGGTGTGCAGCGCCTCCACCAGATCAATCCCATCCGCAAGGCCACCGCCGATCATCTCATCCCAGCGTGCATAATAGGCGCGGATCAGGGCGTCATGGGCCGGGAAACGCTCAACATGATCGTCGATAATCTGTTGGTGCGGCTCGCCTAAATCGAAGCGCTCGTTAAAGCGCATATCGCAAATCGCGGTCAGAAAATGCGCGCGCAGGTCAGCATCGGGAATGAGTTTGCGATAGAGATACTCCCGATCCCAATCAACCAGCACGCCGCCGAAATCGAAAACGATGGTAGTGGGCAAGATATTCCTCATTTTTTGTTCAACGTCTAACCGAGCGCTACTCCATAATGATCCAAAATAGAGCCGATAAGAGTTTCATCATGGAGTAAGTCAAAAGTATTTTTTATCGATAGACCCGCGGCTGTTCTATCAAAAAAAGCATAGCAGATTTCACTGTTATCGTGATTAGCCATGTAGGCAATGCCGTCTGCCTGTTGAGGATGGTCGTGCAGGGCTTTCGCCCAAGGTTGCGATACATTGTAGTTGCCCGACGTGACGGCAGCGGTTGCTCCGAGTTGGGCCAGGCCATTCCCGTACAATTTGATGAAAGACAAGGGGCGATCATTGGTCAAGATCGAATAGTCACGCTCTTGCAAATAAGAAGTTGAAACTAGGCTAATGCCAACCTCGCGCAGGCAAGTTTCAGCAAAGGCTCCTTTTAAGTCATGCGCCGTGTAGCAAACCCCAAACTGTCGTGTTGGATCATCAAATCTATAAATCGCCTCACGTCCGAAATAGAGCGGCGCGTAATTTCGTTGATGGATGCGAAAAAATTCAGATCCCGCCACGACACTATCGATCGGCAAATTCCGCTGATCGAGGTCGGCAGGCGGCGCTGGGGGTAGAGTGTTAGGCGGCACCTTGAGAACCAAAGGCCCGCGCTGCCCTAACAACCGCCTCAATTTCACCGCGCTTCAGAACGCTGAGAGGGGTTTCTTGATTAAGCCTGAAATCTCCCGTCAGCATAAAATTTATCTGCATCCACGGGTCATCAACCTCTAAGGCGGAAAGGACAGCATATATTCCTTGAAGCAATCCGCCTTCAGTCAGTTGGAATTTTGGATAGACGATCTTACCGTTCGGCTTCATCCAAAACAGCTTATTCTCAGTACGCCATCGATAGACTGTGGGCGGAGAAACACTTAAGCGTTCCGCCATTTCATAAGATGTCAGCGTGCCACCGCACGCCCCTAAAATTTGTTCTTTTGCACGCTTCCCACGCGCAAAAGCCGCCGCAAGCGGTGAGTCGGGTTTGCTCGTGCCGGGTTGCGAATGCCGTTTGGGCGCGTTCCCGTAAGCGAAGGTGGCAACCATCAGCCCATCCCTTTAATCTAAAGACGTCAGGTTATCATCAAAGGCGATTTGAGAAAAGGCTGGCCAAAGTCCTGCCTAAAATATGGTGCCGGCTGCAGGATTTGAACCCGCGACCTTCGGTTTACAAAACCGCTGCACTACCACTGTGCTAAGCCGGCGCTCGGCAGGAGCCGAAAACCAGAGCTTTGTAATCGCGCCGCTTGCGCGGGTCAACGGTCTCTTAAGGCTCGGCCCACAGTCGCAGCAGATTTGCTAAGGATTTCGACATGAGATCGACCTCGCGGCTTTTGCCATCGCGGGCGAACAGCGTGCGGCGGGCGGTATCGAGATCGAACAGAATTTCCCGCCGCCCCGGATCGCGGATCAGGCTTTGCACCCATGTCACCGCCACTAAGCGCACGCCTTCGGTTACGGGGGTGACGTGATGCAAACTGGTGGCAGGATAAAGCACGCCAGCCCCAGCAGACAGCTTATAGCTCTGCTCGCCCCCCGGATGATCAATAGTCAGCTCCCCGCCGGTATAGCTCTCCGGGGCGGACAGAAACAGCGTTAGCGCCAGATCGGTTCTCAGCGGTGGCTCCCCCATCAGCGCATCATCCACATGGGGGCCATAGGCCATGCCGGGCGTGTAGCGGGCGAATACAATCGGGTGAAGCCTGCGCGGGCGGGCGGCCAGGGCGAAAACCGGGTGGGCAGAAAGCGCCGCTTCGATTTCAGCCGCGAGGGGCGCGAGGCCGCCATCGCGTGACTGCTGATTATTCTTAACGCCAGCGGCAAGCCAGCCAGCGGTGGCTTTGCCCTCGATAAACCGCGCCTTATTAAGGGCAGCAACGATCGCGGTTAGGCGTTCGGGCCGCAGAATCTCCCCCAAGCATAATAGCATTCACGCAACCCTCATAATGAAAATCATTCGCAATTTAATTGCGAATGCGTCTCGTTCGTGTTTAATCTCTCGGCCTAATTTACGCAAGGGTTCGCGCCCCTGCGTCGAGTTTCAAGGAAGTGAGGGTATTATGCACGCTAAGACGAAACTTTGGGTCGGTATTGGGGCCTTTCTTGTTGCCAGCACGGCGGGCGACCAAGTGCTCACCAATCCTGCATCGCTGCTCACGTCGCCTTTTCCAATGGCTCTGGCAGCGGGGGGTGAGGGTGGCGGTGAAGGTGGCGGGCGTCCAGCCACCTATAAGCTCGGCTCCACTGATGCGAATGCGTTCAATTTCAAGGCATCGGCCCAGGTGAACGGCTATATCGCGCATGTCTTTCACAGCTACACCAGCGCGCATCAGGCGGCCCAGCGTTTACAGGGATCCATCGGTCGCTTTTTGAAATCCCCAACGGCGACCACGTTGGCGGATGCGCGCAGTGCCTGGGTTTCGGCGCGCGTGCCGTACCTTAAAACCGAAGCCTTCCGCTTTTACGATGGCCCTATTGATCTAAAATCACCGCAGGGTGAGGAGGAAGGGCCGGAAATCCATATCAACGCTTGGCCGCTGAACGAGGCATTTATTGATAGCGTCAAGGGTAATCCGAAGGCGGGACTCATCAATGACCGAACCGTGCCCATTACCCGCGCTGCGATTTTAGAGCGCGATCAAGTTTCGGACGAAGCGGATGTAACGACCGGCTGGCACGCCATCGAATTTCTGCTGTGGGGTCAGGATTTATCCGCCACGGGGCCGGGAGATCGAAAAGCATCGGATTACACTCCAGGCAAAGGCAATAACGACCGTCGCCGAATGTATCTGAAGACCGTCACCGATATGCTGGTGGAAGACATCGGCGGGCTTGCTAAAGCCTGGGATCCGGCGGGTAAGGATAATTATGCCAGCTTTTTCAGAGGGCTGGAGGAACGTGAGGCGCTTGGCCGTATGTTTGCGGGTATCGCGTCGCTCTCTGGTTTCGAGCTGATGTCGGAGCGCCTCGCCGTAGCCCTCGATTCGGGCGATCAGGAAGACGAGCATTCTTGCTTCTCGGATACAACTTGGCAGGATTTTCTGTTTAACATTCGCGGTATTCGCGAAGTTTATAGTGGCGGCGCCGCGACCCCAGCGGGCGCAAGTTTGCAAGCTCTCGTGGGTCAGCGCGCGCCGGAGATTAACGCTCAGGTTCTGGCGGCGCTTGCCACTGTGGAAGCCGCTGCGGAAGCCTTGCCGCGCCCCTTTGATCGCGACGTTTTGGGCGCCCCGGCAGGCAGTGAGGGCCGAAAGGCAGCCGAAAAACTAATCAAAGACCTCACTCAACTCGCGATGAAACTCCAAGATGCCGGGGCCGCGCTGGGTGTGCTCGTTACGGTGCCTGCGGTTGGCGAATAGAGCATCAAGTCTTAGGATTGTACGAAATGACAATACAGCGCTGTAAATCTATCGGCTTTACTGTGATGTTCATTGGGGCGCTGGTTGCAGCGCCCCATAGCCGGGCAGAAGAAATGCTGATTGGTCCTGATTTGGCAGGCTCGACGGGCCGCCAGATCGCGACGCCAATGGCGTTTTCCCTCCCGATTTCGGGCCTTTCGGCGGCCCGGCAGCGGGAGTTCTTTTTTGGCAACCGCCTCTTCAATACCAATTGGGTCACGGCCCCCGCTTCGACGGTGACGTTCGACGGGTTGGGGCCAACCTTTAACCGTGTCTCCTGCTCCGCGTGCCACCTGCGCGATGGGCGCGGGCAGGTGCCGGATGGGCCGAACGAGCCGCTGCAATCGGCCCTCGTGCGGATTTCAGTTTGGGACGCTACCTCTGAAAGCGCAAAACCACACCCCGCGTATGGCGATCAGATAAACGACCGGGCTATACTAGGCGTTCCGGCGGAAGCCCGCGTGCGGGTGGCGTGGCAGGATGTGCCGGGAGCTTATACCGATGGTACCGCCTATATGTTGCGGCGGCCCGCGATAACTCTCGATCAGCCTGCCTATGGGGCGCTCGGTAAAGACGTGCTGACCTCCTTGCGCGTGGCACCCGCTGTGATTGGGCTTGGCCTGCTGGAGGCTGTGCCGGAGGCCGATATTCTCGCACTAGCCGAAAGCCAGAAACAGGCAGGTATCGTCTCCGGTCGGCCCAATCGGCTTGAGGGCAACCGGTTAGGGCGGTTCGGTTGGAAGGCCAATCAGCCTGATCTACGAACCCAAAACGCCGGGGCGGCGAATGGCGATATTGGCCTAACAACATCGCTTTTTCCGCAGCAAAACTGCCCACCCGCGCAAAAAGCCTGCCTGGCTGCACCCTCGGGCGGTTCCCCCGAAATCAGCGATGAGTTTTTGGAGAAGCTGACCCTCTACACTCAGACCCTGGCCGTGCCGCGTCGGCGCGCGTGGGATACGCCGGAGCTTCGGCAGGGCGAAGCCTTGTTCACGCAGTTAGGCTGCGCTGCGTGCCACGTCAAAACCCTAAAAACCGGCGATCATCCGGTACCGGAAGTGCGTCATCAAACCATTCATCCCTTCACCGATTTACTCTTGCACGATATGGGGCCGGGCCTTGCCGATGGCCGGCCAGATCATCAGGCCGGTCCCGCAGAATGGCGCACGCCGCCGCTTTGGGGCCTTGGCCTGATCCCTGTGGTCAATCATCACGAGACTTTGCTCCACGATGGCCGCGCGCGCGGCCCCGCCGAAGCAATCCTCTGGCATGGCGGCGAAGCAGAGGGGGCAAAAGAGGCGTTTCGGAAGGCCCCGGCAGCGGATCGGGCAGCGCTGGTGGCGTTTCTGCGGTCGCTCTGAGGCATGGTTTTTATCATCAAATGATGCTATCGATAATGCCTTGATAGGAGTGAACCATGCGGACCACCTTGACCCTAGATGATGATCTTCTTGAACGAGCGCAAAGCCTGACCGGCATCCCGGAAAAGGCCGCTATCGTCCGTGAAGCGCTCAAGGCGCTGATTGAGCGGGAGAGCGCCCGACGGCTTATGCTGTTGGGCGGTAGTGATCCTATGGCTCAAGCAGCACCAAGACGCCAGACCGCATTGTGATTCTTGTCGATACGTCTATTTGGATCGACTACCTTCGGGCAGGCGAACCGGAGTTAGTTGATTTACTCGCGGCATCACAGATTCTCGCGCATCCCTTCGTGGTCGGTGAAGTCGCCCTGGGGAATCTGAACCTGCGGGAACAGATTATCACCATGCTTGAGGAGTTACCGCAGGCTGTTCAAGCCCGTCATGGCGAAGTCATGGACCTGATTATCGCACAGAAATTATTTGGCCTGGGTATCGGTTACGTCGATGCTCATTTAATCGCATCGACGCTGCTGACGACGGGCAGTAAGCTCTGGACCCGCGACAGGCGCCTCGCTACTGCGGCAGGGCGGGTCGGTGTTGCGTGGAATCTGCCACAGTAATCATTCCGAAAACGGGACACCCAAGGTGCAAGGGGCAAGCCACCTTGGGTGTCCCGTCAAAAATCGCCTAAAGCTGCGCCTCATCATACTGAAGCAGGCTTTTCGAGCCGTCACGGATGCTGTCCAGCAATCCGCTCGCGCGCACCAATTCATGTTCAGCAAAAATGCGCGCACCGATGATTTTTGCTTCCAGGAACGCTGCGTGACCGCCGCCTTGGGCAAGGTCGGCTTGCGCGATGCAGGCGGAGCGCGCGAACATCCAGCCGCCTGCGACGATGGCGGCGAGATCGAGGAAGGCGCTGCTGGCGACGAACGGCAGGCGCAGGTCTTCTTTTGCCGCGATCAGCAGCCAGTCGGTCGCTTCGCGCAAGGCCGATGCGCCGAGGCTAAGGTTTTGGGCGACCACCGCGAGATCGTCGCCCGGTTGGTTCGTCAAATCAGCAATAGTGGCGTTGACATCGGCGATGAGCGCGGTCATCGCGGCCCCACCGTCGCGCAGTAATTTACGCCCTACCAGATCGGCGGCTTGAATGCCGTTGGTGCCTTCGTAGATTGGCGCGATGCGCGCGTCTCGCCAATGTTGGGCCGCGCCGGTTTCCTCGATAAAGCCCATACCGCCGTGGATTTGCACACCGGTGGAGGCAACGGCAACGCCGAGATCGGTGGACCAGGATTTGACGATAGGAATGAGCAAATCCCCGCGCGCCTGTGCGCCCTCAACGCCCTTATGGGCGCGGTCGAGCACGGCAGCGGCTTCCAACGCCAGGGCGCGCGCGGCTTCGATTTTTACCTTCGAGAGCACCAGCATCCGCCGCACGTCTGGGTGGGCGATAATGGTTTGGCTGGGGCTGCCCGGCAGCGGCTTGCCTTGCGTGCGGGCGCGCGCATAGGCCACCGCGTGCTGATAGGCGCGTTCTGCAATACCAATGCCCTGCACACCAACATTGAGCCGGGCGTTATTCATCATCACGAACATATATTCGAGACCGCGATTAGCCTCGCCAATCAGTTCGCCCAGCGCGCCCGCGTTATCGCCATAGGCCATAACGGCCGTGGGGGAGGCGTGAATACCCAGCTTATGCTCTAGGCTTACGCAGCGTAGATCGTTCTGTTCCCCCAAGGAGCCATCGTCGTGAACCATGACCTTCGGCACAACGAATAGGCTGATGCCCTTTACGCCCGGCGGCGCATCGGGCAGGCGGGCCAGCACCAGATGGATGATATTATCGGTGTAATCATGGTCGCCGTAGGTGATGTAAATTTTTTGCCCTGAGAGGCGATAAGTGCCATCGCCAACAGGAGCGGCTTTGGTCCGAACCGCCGCAAGGTCCGAGCCTGCTTGCGGCTCGGTCAGGTTCATCGTGCCGGTCCAGGTGCCTTCGATCATCTTGGCGAGGTATTTTTGCTTTTGCGCGCCCGAACCGTGGCGTTGCAAGCACTCAATCGCGCCGAGGTTCAGCAGCGGGCAGAGGGCAAAAGCCATGCTGGCGCTGTTCCACAGTTCCGAAAGCGCCGCTGAAATCGCAATTGGCAACCCCTGGCCACCGAACTCAGGATCACCGCCGACCGAGTTCCAACCGCCTTCCACAAACGCATGATAGGCGTCGCGGAAGCCGGGAGCCGTGCGGACCACGCCGTTTTCCAGCACTGCACCGTGTTGGTCGCCGCCCCAGTTGAGCGGCGCGATCACCGACCCCGCGAACTTGCCCGCTTCTTCCAGAATCGCATCCACATCGGTGGCGTCAATCCCGTCGGGCAGCACATCGGCCACGCCGACAACCCGGTTCAGCGTAAAGCGAATATCGTCGAGCGGTGCCTGATACGTCATGACGCGATGACCTTCCCCGGATTCATGATTGCAGACGGGTCTAAGGCCCGTTTGATCTGGCGCATCGCCTCAAGAGCGGCGGGCGATTTATACTGCTCAAGCTCATGCACTTTCAGTTTACCGATGCCATGTTCGGCGCTGAACGATCCGCCTAGGTCTTGAACAATATCATGCACCACTCGGTTCGCCACCTCCCACTGCTGTAAATAGCCCTCCCGGTCGGCCCCAACTGGTTGTGAAAGATTATAGTGTAAGTTTCCGTCTCCGGCATGACCAAAACTGCAAGGGCGAGTTCCGGGAATGAGTTTTTCGATCGCGGCGTCGGCACGCGCCAGAAAAGCCGGAATGGCGACCAGCGGCACGGAAATATCGTGCTTAATACTTCCGCCCTCGTGCTTTTGCGCGTCTGAAATCTCTTCCCGAATGCGGCGGAAGGCGGCGCGCTGGCTATCGTTTTGGGCAATAGCGGCGTCTATCACCCAGCCGTTTTCCATTGCCGTGCCAAGCCCTTCTTCCAGTGCCGACTGTAAATCACCGCCCGCTCTGGGAGAGGAAAGCTCGATCAGCGCGTACCAGGCGCTGAGTGTTTCCACCGGGTCAGCCGTGCCGGGCACATGCTTCAGCACGGTTTCGATGGAAAAGCGGCTCATCAACTCGAACATCGTAACAGTATCGCCAGAGCTTTCGCGCAGCAGGGCCAGCGTATCAATGGCGGCTTGCGGATTCTCGACGGCAACGAAGGCGGTGGCAATATCGCGCGGTCGCGGGAATAGCTTCAACACCGCTGCCGTGATAACCCCCAGCGTGCCTTCCGACCCCACGAACAGGTGGCGCAGATCATAGCCCGTATTATCTTTCCGCAAGCCGTGCAGCCCGTGAATGATCTCGCCGTTCGGCAGCACCACTTCGAGGCCCAATACCAGATCGCGGCTATTGCCGTAGCGCAACACGGCAGTGCCGCCCGCGTTGGTGGCAAGATTGCCGCCGATTTGGCAGGAGCCTTCGGCGGCAAGGCTCAACGGGAATAAGCGGTCGGCGTCTTCCGCCGCCTTTTGCACGTCGGCCAGCACGCAGCCTGCCTCCACTGTCAGCGTATAGGCCGATTTATCGAGCGCGCGGACCTTGTTCATGCGGGCGAGCGAGAGAATAACCGCGTTCTCATCAGCCACCGCGCCGCCGACGAGGCCGGTATTGCCACCCTGCGGCACGATAGGGGTGCGGGTTTCGCAGCACAGCTTCACCACGGCAGCGACTTCTGCGGTATTGGCCGGCTTTACGACAATGCGCGCCGTGCCGCGATAGAGACCGCGCCACTCTACCAGATGCGGCTCTAGCAGGGCCGGATCGACGATCACGCCCTTCGGGCCGAGAATTGCGTGCAGGCGGGAAAGAACGGCCTCGGTCGGCATGATCGGTCTTAAACTCCAAAACATTAACGGGGAAAAATTAACGGGGACTGGCAGCGCGGCGCAACCGGTCTTGCAGGGCAAGGCCAAGGCCCTGCGCGGGAATTGGCATAACGGCGATGCCAGTCAACTCCGGTTGATCCAAACGGCGTAAGGCCGCGAACAGGTTGGCTGCGGCTTCCACCGGATTGCCGCGCGGCGAGAGGTTTTCGACCAGCGCGAACCCCTCCGGCACGTCCGGCCCGAAAGCCAGCAGCGCTTCGCCAGGCCGGGGGGTGTCGCAGGTCAGGCGGACGGGCAGGCGCGGGGCGTAGTGGCTGAGGAGCATACCGGGGCTTTTCGGGTTTCCCGTGTGGCCTTCGGCAGCCACGTCGATTTCTCCTAACGAGGCTTCTAGGGTTTCGCGCGTCACGCCGCCGGGGCGCAACAAAACCGGCCGCTCGCCGGTTAGGTCGAGCACGGTTGACTCCAACCCCACCCGCGTTGGTCCGCCGTCGAGAATCATGGCAAGACGCGCCCCGAACTCTTCGTCCACATGCTCGGCGGTCGTCGGGCTGACCTTGCCGGAACGGTTAGCGGACGGGGCGGCGACCGGGCGGCCCAGCGCCTGCAAAAGCTGCAACGCCACCGGATGATCGGGCACGCGAATAGCCAGCGTCGAAAGGCCCGCCGTTACCAAATCGGACAGCGGGGCGTGCCGATTGCGCGGCAATACCAGCGTTAGCGCGCCCGGCCACAGGCGACGGGCGAGGTAGCGGGCGCGATGGTCGAAGATCGCATAGCGCTCGGCGGTTTCCAAATCGGCGACATGGGCGATAAGCGGATTGAAGCTCGGGCGGCTTTTCAGCTCGTAAATCGCGGCCACGGCCTTATCTTGGGTCGCATCGGCCCCCAGCCCATAGACGGTTTCAGTCGGAAAGGCGACCAGCCCCCCAGACCGGAGGTGGCGCGCGGCTTCGGCGATGGTGGCGACGGTGGCGGACAGAATAGGCATGACGGCAACCGTGCCGTTCTAGCCCGCGCGGGTCAAGCGAATGAGCATATTTGTCGGCACTTGCGCGGTTGCACCGCACGCAGCCCTTGCCAGCGACGCCGGGAGAGCGGATCATACCTGTATGACGGCTAAAATTATCACCATTGCACAACAAAAGGGCGGCGCGGGGAAAACCACCCTCATCGTCCATCTGGCAACCTTCTGGAGCGGCCAAGGCTTCAAGGTTGCCGTGGCGGATATCGACCCGCAAGGCTCGGTGACGCAGTGGGCGAAACTCCGCACCGAAAAGCAGGGCCAGGAAAAACAGGGCCAGGAAAAGCAGGGCCGGGGAACGCCGGAGGGGGCTGGGCCTTTTGTTCTCCCCATTACTGGCTGGCGCACGGCGGGGGAGGTAGAACGCCTGGCGAAAACCTACGATATTGTGTTGATCGACAGCCCCCCGCACGCGGCCACCGAAGCCCGAATTGCCGTGCGCGCCGCCCATCAGGTGCTTATTCCGCTGCAACCGAGCGTGCTCGATTTGTGGGCGACGAAAGCCACGCTCGATCTGGCCACCGAGGAAAAACGCCCGGCCCAGTTAGTGCTCAACCGCGTGCCGCCGCGCGGGAAAGCGGCGCAGGAGGTGGCGGACGAAGCTGCACGCCAGGGTATGCCACTGTCGGCCTTCCGCATTGGCAACCGCACCGCCCTCGCGGCCTCGCTGGCGGCAGGTTTGGGAATTTCGGAGTTCGATCCGTCGGGGGTAGCCGCGCAGGAAATCGCGGCGCTGGCCGGGTCGGTCTACCCCGCCAAAACCTGAAATGCGCTATTCCCGAACTCCGGTTTGCCGTACGCGAGGCGCGCGCCATCAAGGTCTGTCACGCGCCCGCCCGCGCCTTCGATGATGGCTTGCCCGCCCGCTGTGTCCCACTCGCAGGTGCGACCGTGGCGGATCATGATATCCGCAGCCCCCTCCGCCAGCAGCCCGAACTTCCAGGCGCTGCCACAGCTTACCTGTTGCGTCACGCCACGGTAGGCCAGCGCCGCATCGGCGGCGACCCCGTCGCGGTGAGAGCGCGAGATCATCGCGACTAGCCCTTCGGCGGGGGCGACGCGCATGTGAATCGGCTGGCGGGTATCGCCGACTTGCTTCCACGCGCCGAGGCCCAAGCCCCCTGAATAGGTGATGCCCTGCACGGGTACGCGCAGCGCCCCCAGGACCGGGTAGAGGCCGGAAATCAACCCGACTGAAACGGCGAACTCTCCACTTCGGTTCACGAACTCTTTCGTGCCGTCCAGCGGATCGACGCACCACCATAGCCCACCGGAGCAATCGGGGCAAAAACCCGCCGCCACTTGCTCTTCCGAGACGATGGGGATATTCGGCGTAAGATCGGCAAGCCCTGCGAGCACAACGGCTTCTGCCGCGTGATCGGCTTCGGTTACGGGCGAGCCATCGCCCTTTCGGGTCATCGCGCAGCCGCTCGCATACAGCGGCAGAATGGCGGCCCCCGCCTCGGTCACGATCCGCTCTAGGCCAGCGATGAGACCGCGCACCGTTTCTAAATCAATCATTCAGCAGCGGCCTGGCCCTGAACAGCCTTAATCATCCGCCACAGTTTATGCGGCGTTGCGGGCATATCTATATGCGTGATGCCGAGCGGGGCGAGCGCATTCAACAGCCCGTTGATAACGGCGGGCGGTGCGCCAATCGCCCCGGCTTCCCCCGCGCCTTTAAGGCCGAGCGGGTTTGTGGTGCAAGGTACGTTCTTCAGATGAAACTCGATTTGCGGCAGCAAATCGGCGCGCGGCATTCCGTAATCCATGAAGGAGCCGGTGATAAGCTGGCCGGAGTCGGGATCGTAAGCCGCCTCCTCGATCAAAGCCTGCCCTATGCCTTGCGCGATACCGCCGTGGACCTGGCCTGCCAGCATCAGCGGGTTCACCGTTGCGCCGAAATCATCAACAACCACGTAGCGTTCCAGTGTAACGCCGCCTGTCTCGGGATCTATTTCGAGTTCGACGATATGGGTGCCGTTAGGAAAGGTTGCCGCAGGCGGCTTCCAGCGCCCATCCCCATCCAATTCCGGCGTTTCGCCGTCGGGCACTTTGCCAGATTTCGCGTGAGCTGCGACCTCAGCAAGGCCAACGCGCCGATCAGTGCCAACGATGGTGAAGGTGGCCTCCGCAAACTCCACATCGGCGGGGGCGGCTTCGAGCAGATGAGCCGCGAGGCGCTTGCCTTTTTCGATGAGGGCTTCGACTGCTTTCGTCACGGCAACGCCGCCAACCGGCACCGAGCGCGACCCGCCAGTACCACCACCGGTGCGAACCCGATCGGTATCGCCCTGAACCATGTGAACATCGGCAATATCAATACCCAGCGTATCGGCGGCGAGCTGCCCGTAGGCAGTGGCATGGCCCTGGCCGTTCGATTGGGTGCCGATGAACAGCGTGACCTTGCCCGCATCGTCCATCACCAACCGCGCGTCTTCCGGGCTGCCCCCGGCGCAGGCTTCGATATAGGAGGACAGGCCAAGCCCGCGCAGCTTGCCGCGTGCTTTGGCCTCAATCTGGCGCGCAGCAAACCCGGCAACATCGGCGATCTTTAAGGCTTCAGTGAGCGTCTGATTAAAGTTGCCGCTGTCATACGTCTGCCCCAGCGCGGTTTTGAATGGCATGGCGATGGCGGGAATAAAGTTGCGGCGGCGGATTTCAACCGATGACAGGCCGGTGATTCGCGCCGCCTCTTCCACCATGCGCTCGATTACATAGGCGGCTTCCGGGCGGCCCGCGCCGCGATAGGCATCGACCGGGGCGGTGTGCGTGAAGACGCCGCGCACGCGCACTGAGGCGACGGGAATCGCATAAACCCCGGTCAGCATCATCGTGCCTGCCAGCGTTGGGATAAACGGCCCATAGGGGGAGATATAACCGCCGAGGTTGGCGATAGTATCGACCGATAGCGCCAGGAATTTTCCGTCCGCATCCAACGCCAACGCGGCTTCGGTTACATTATCGCGGCCATGCGCGTCGGCTTGCGAGGCATCGGCGCGCTCGCCAGTCCATTTAACCGGGCGTTTCAGCGTTTGCGCTGCGAGCAGCACGAGCGCCTGTTCGGGATAAGGGAAAATTTTAGTGCCGAACCCGCCACCGACATCGGGGGTGACGACGCGGAGTTTCTCCCGCCCAATGCCGAACACCTCATCGGCAAAAACCGCGTGCAGATCATGCACGCCCTGGCTGCTGGTGTAGAGCGTCAGCCGTCCGTCGGCATCCACATCGCCAATCGCGTTGCGCGGCTCGATTGCATGGGAAATCAGGCGGTTATTGATAAGGCGGAGGCGGGCGATCTGGCTCGCTTGGGCGAAAGCCGCTGCTACCGCCTGTGGCTGGCCCGATCCCCAATCGAAACAGATATTCCCCGGCGCTTCGGCGTAAACCTGCGGCGCATCGGGGGCGACCGCGCCAGCAGTATCGACGATAGCGGGATGATCCTCGTAATCGACCACCACCGCATCGAGCATATCGCGCGCAGCGTCCAGGCTGTCGGCAACAACCAACGCCACACCATCGCCAACATGCCGCACTGTGCCGTCGGCGAGCAGCAGGCGGGGGAGAACGACCATAGCCGAGCCATCGCGGTTCTTCAGCTTAATCGGCGTCATCAGCGGCTTCAGGCCCGCCGCGTTCACATCCGCAGACGTTAGAACCGCCAGCGCACCGGGCAGCGCCAGGGCCTCCTTAGTATCGATGCTACGGATCGTAGCGTGGGCATAGGGCGAGCGCAGCACCAGGGCATAGGCTTGGTTTGGGAGGGAAATATCATCGGTATAGCGGCCCGCGCCGGTTAGAAACCGCGCATCTTCAACCCGCCGAACCGGCTGCCCCATGCCGAACTGACCCATGCGTCTCTCCCTTGGACTCTCTCGATTAACAGCATCTTCAAGATAGGCAGGCGCGGACCGATGCCAAGGATTTGGCAAGCTGGGCACCCGAAATACTTACTATCACGTCTCGCTCAACATGGCTAAAGAGCTTTGTATGGTCGAGCGGAACGAGAAGGGCAAGCTGGCCCGTCAGCATTTCATCGAGTGCGAGGGCCGGGCGCATGATACCGATTTGTCGGTATAAATGCTTGACGTTCGAGGGGAATATACGTATATCTATGTACATAGATAACTCAAGAGGATATTATGGATAGTGACGACATAATCAGAAAACTAAAGAAGGAAAAATGGTTTCAGGTTAGGCAAAAAGGCAGCCACAAACAGTTCAAGCATGAAGAGAAGCAAGGCCGAGTAACAGTTACGCACCCAAAAAAGGATGTGCCTTTGGACACGCTCAAATCAATATTCACACAGGCAGGTTGGAAATGGCCACCTTAGAAGGTGACCTCTAGCTTTATCGATAATTATTTACGGATTTATTATAAAATGCACGTCATCGCTCTTATCCATCAGGAAAAGGGAACTTACGGCATCTCATTCCCCGATCTTCCGGGTTGCATCTCTGCTGATACGAGCCTTCAGGGCGTCTTTCAAAATGGTCAGGAAGTTCTCGATCTTCATATCGAAGGTATGATTGAAGACAACGAAAAACTTCCTGAATTTCGGACCCTGGATGAAGTTAAATCAGACAGAAGCTTAGACGATCTGTTTAAATCAGCGGTCTTGGTTACGTCTCTTCCCGTTGAACTGCCTTCCCGTGCCGTAAAAGTTACGATCACGATGGATGAAAATTTGCTGCGCCGCCTCAATGGTATCGCCGAACGACGCGGGTTCACTCGGTCGGGGTTTATCGCCGAGGCGGTCAAACAGCAGTTGAGAAACGCTCAAGCCGATTCCAATTGATCTGTCCCCGCCGTCGCCGCTAAAGCCACGTTCGGGGCCTTAGCAGCGACGGCGGGGGCAGGGATGGGGGGAGATGGCAATGGTATGTACCGCTGCCGAAGCTAAATCACCTTCAGCAATTGCCATCGCCTCGATCAATTCGTTGCCCATCGTCCTCTGGCTCATGTGGTTCTCCGCGCTTTTCCAGCGCTCTATTGGGCCGCTCGGCCTGCGACCAATCGAGATCGGCGCTAACATCCGCCCCATCCTCGAATTTCTCATCGAACTCACGCGCTTTCAGAATAGTCGATCTCCTGCTTTCGAGCGCGGCGGACTGAGATTAAGCGAATAGCCTCGCATCACAAGGCTCAAATTGCCGACCGTCCCTCACGAGAGGCGAAACAGGAGAGGTTCACGCAACAAAAAAGCCTTCCATCTCAAAGAGATGAAGGCTTTCTAATTGGTGGGCGCTACAGGGATTGAACCTGTGACCCCATCCGTGTGAAGGATGTGCTCTCCCGCTGAGCTAAGCGCCCTTGCCGAAGCAAGGAGTGGTTATTAGGAGCCGCGCCGTTTTCTGTCAAGCGGCTAATCGCAAGGGGCTGCCGAGTGATCTAAGGCCGGGCTGTGCGCGTATACTTACAAAACAAGGAGAGATACAGCATGGCACCCACTCTGATTATCGGCCCTGGTGGAATTGGCGCGGCGCTGGCCCGCAGCCTGCACAAAAATGGTCAGGCGGTTGCCCTCATCGGGCGGCGGGAGGCGGCGTTAGTGCCGTTAGCGCAAGAGTTGGGGGTGCCCTATGCCGTGGCCGATGCGATGGATGCGGCGGCGCTGAAGGCGGCTATCACTCAGCTTGGGGCAAACGGTTTAGCTGGATTGGCTTACCTCGTCGGCTCCATTCCGCTGAAGCCCCTGGCCCGGTTGACCGAAGCGGATTTTCTCGATGCGTTTCGGCTAAACGCCCTTGGCGCAGCGGTGGCGGTTCAGGCCGCGCAGCCTTGTTTAGGCCATGATGCCGGGGTAGTGCTGGTTTCGACCGTGGCTGTCGCGCAAGGCTTTGCCAATCATGCCGCCATTGCCATGGCTAAGGGCGCGGTGGAAGGGCTTACCCGGTCGCTTGCGGCGGAACTTGCGCCGAAGATTCGGGTTAATGCCATTGCCCCGAGCCTAACGCGCACGCCCCTGGCGGAGTCGTTTACGAAGAATGAGGCGATGGCGAAGGGGATTGCTGCTTTGCACCCAATTCCTCGGCTCGGGGAAGCGGAGGAGGTGGCGGAGCTTGCGGCCTTTTTGCTCGATCCCCAGCGCGCCGGGTGGATCACGGGTCAGGTTTTCGCGGTGGACGGCGGACGGTCCACGCTTCGAGTTAAAGGATAAGCGATGCGCCCGCTCTTCGGGATAGCCTTCGTGGGCGGACTATTGTTCGCCTCCGCCGTTTCGGCCCAACAGGCACAGCAGGCCCTGCCGCGCGCGTTAGCGTTTACCGTGGAGCGCGACGGCGCCCTGTTCGGCACGCACCGCCTGCAATTCTCCGGTTCGGCGGAAGACTTGACCGTGGAAATTGCGATTGATTTGAAGGTCGATTTCGGTCCGATCACGCTGTTCCGCTATACTCATCGCAACCGCGAATCCTGGCAAAATGGTCGCCTCGCCCGACTTGAAACGACGACCGATGATGATGGCGAGGCTTTTAGGGTGATTGGCAGCACTCTGCCCGAAGGCTTCCGGCTGCAACAGGGCGAGGCGACGGGTCCGCTGCCGAAAGATATTCTGCCCACGAGTTACTGGCACCGCGCGGCGTTGGACCGCAGCCTGTGGCTCGATACTCAAACCGGGCGCTTACGCAAAGTTTCGATTGAGCGGCTTGGCGACGAGACGATTACCGTGGCGGGTTCGCCTGAAAAAGCCAGCCGCTACCGCGTGAGTGGCGATCTTGAGATGGACCTGTGGTATCTTCCCAATGGCGAATGGGCTGGGCTGGAGTTTATGGCGCGCGGCTCTAAAATCCGCTACCGCCGCAGCACACCAACCACGGTAGCGCTGCTGCCGGAGGGCGCAAAGCCTGCCCCTGCGCTGGCGCTGGCGCCGCAATGAGCGGCAGTCTTCGTCTCGTTCTCGGCGATCAGTTAACACCGAACCTCTCGGCCTTGCGGGGCCTTGATCCGGCACGCGACTGGGTGGTGATGGCGGAAGTGGCTGCCGAAACGCGCTACGTGCCGCATCACCCCAAGAAAATCGCTTTTTTTCTGTCGGCCATGCGCCATTTTGCCGAAGACTTGCGCGCGCGCGGCATTCGCGTTTTCTATATTGCTCTGGATGACCCAAACCCGTGCGACACTTTAGCCGACGCCGTGGCGCGGGCACAGGCGCAACTCAAGCCGGATCAATTGATTGTTACTGAACCGGGCGAGTGGCGGCTGTGGGACGCGATGCAGCGTTGGCAGGACGACCTGGGGTTGCCCGTTGAGCTTCGCCCGGACGATCAGTTTCTGTGTTCCCGCGCCGAGTTTGCCGCCTGGGCCGAGGGCCGCAAGAGCCTGCGGATGGAGTTTTTCTATCGGGATATGCGCCGCCGCACGGGCATTCTGCTGACCGCTGGGGGCAAGCCAGAAGGCGAGGCGTGGAACTTCGACGCCGAAAACCGAGGCTCGCTGTCGCAAGATATTCCCGCGCCGCCGCTGTTTCGGGTCGTGCCGGATGGGATTACTCAAGATGTACTTGCCTTGGTCGAAGCGCGTTTTACCAATCATTTCGGTGATCTGGCGGGGTTTGACTATGGTGTGACCGCCGAGGAGGCCGAGGCCGCTTTCGAGCATTTTTGCCGCCATGCGCTGCCCAACTTCGGCGCGTATCAAGACGCGATGCGCCAGGACAGTAGCCCGAACGGCACCCCGGACGGCGGCGATGTGCTGTTTCACGCCCGCATCGCCCTCTATCTCAATATAGGGTTGCTCGACCCGAAAGCCGTGTGCGCGCGGGTGGAGGCGGAGTACCGCGCCGGGCGCGTGCCGCTGAATGCCGCAGAAGGGTTTATTCGGCAAATCTTAGGGTGGCGGGAGTATGTGCGCGGCCTCTATTGGCTGCACATGCCCGGCTATGCCGAGGTGAATTTCTTCAATGCCGAACGGCCTTTGCCGGGCTTCTACTGGTCTGCTGCGACCGAGATGAACTGCCTGCGCCAAGTGATCGACCAAACCAAGCGCACGGCTTACGCCCATCATATCCAACGGCTCATGATTACCGGGAATTTCGCCCTCCTCATCGGCGCGCGCCCGGCAGAGGTGGCGGAATGGTATCTGGCGGTTTATGCCGACGCGGTGGAATGGGTTGAACTGCCCAACGTCGTCGGCATGGCGCTGTTTGCCGATGGCGGCGTGATGGCGACCAAACCTTATGCGGCCAGCGGCGCGTATATTGATAAAATGTCGAATTATTGCGACCGCTGCCGCTTTGATGTGGCTAAAAAGAACGGCCCGAAAGCCTGCCCGTTCAACTATCTTTACTGGAACTTCCTGAGTGAACACCGCGAGAAGCTGGGCCGAAACCCGCGCCTCGCGATGCCCTACCGCACATTCGATAAGCTGACCGAAGAGCGCCGCGCCGCCATTCTGGACGACTCGCGCCGCTTTCTCAAAACCCTGGAGACGCAGCCATGACCCATCTGTGGATTACCGGCGCGAGCCAAGGTATTGGCCGGGCGGTGGCACTCGCGGCAGCGCAGCGGGGTTGGACGGTTTCGGCGACGGCGCGGGGGGAGGAAGGATTGACGGCCTTGGTTTTAGCAGGGGCCGGGCGGATTTCGGCTTTTCCGGGCGATATTACCGACCGTGCGGGTTTGGCAGCCGTGGTGGACGCCGTGGAAGCCGCAAACGGGCCGATTACTGTGGCCGTGCTCAACGCGGGCACGCACCAGCCTACCGATGGCGCGGCCTTCGATCCCAGTGTTTACGATCGGCTTATTGCGGTGAACTTGGGCGGGGCAATCAATAGCTTAGCCGCGATTCTTCCTCGCTTTACCGCGCGCAAAAGCGGGCGGGTGGCGCTGGTATCCTCTGTTGCGGCGTATCGCGGCTTGCCGAAAGCGGGGGCCTATTGCGCCAGTAAGGCGGCAGTAACGGCACTGGCGGAATCGCTCCGGCTTGATCTGGCGGCAGTTGGCGTGCGCGTGCAGGTGATCCATCCTGGCTTCGTTCGCACCCCGCTCACCGATAAAAATACGTTTCCGATGCCGTTTTTGGTGGAACCAGAGGCAGCGGCAGCGCGTATTCTTACCGGGCTTGAGGGCAACGGCTTCGAGATTGCTTTTCCCCGCCGGTTCGTCTTTTTGCTAAAACTGCTGCGCTTGCTGCCCTACCGGCTTTATTTTGCCCTGGTTGCCCGCCAAACCGGGGTTTAGAGAGGCCAAGGGTTTAGATAGGATTTAGACATGACCAGCGTTCCGCCGATTGACCCGTTCCAGCGCTATCTTGAGAGCCTAACGGCTGAAACCGTGCCGCAGATGGCGGATTTGGTGGCGAACGATGTGCGCTTTATCGACCCGTTCCACGATGTGAGCGGCACCGCTTCGATGCAGCGGGTATTCGCCGCGATTTTCGTCTCGCTCAAAAATGTGCGCTTTACGGTGATCGACCGGGCTTGGTCGGGCAATGCTTGGTACTTGCGCTGGCGTTTTGAGGCGGAACGCCGGAACAGCGGGCAGATTTTTGCCTTCGACGGTATGAGCGAACTCTACTTCGATGCCGAAGGCCGGGTGCGCCTCTACCGTGACCATTGGGATGCTGCGACCGGCTTTTACGAGAAGCTGCCGGTGCTGGGTTTGGTGCTGCGTTGGCTGCGGCGGAAAGTAGCCTCCACCGCCAGCCTTCGCTGAACAAAACCCTTTATTGAGCGGCGACGATCCCCTGACCGGACTGAGGCGTGAGCAGGTCGCTGCGCTGGACGGCAGTAGGCTCTTTACGGAAGAACAAGGTAACTTGCCCAATCTCCACGCCGAATTTCGATACGCGGGCGCGGTTAATCAGCGTGTCTTTATCGGCAAGGAACATCCAATCATCGAAGGCAACGCGCCACGTGCCATCACCGACCTTTAGGTTCAGATCGTAACGCCAGTTGAGCGCTTTGCCGTAAGCAAGGCCGGTTGCGGTTCCCACCACGTCGGCAGCAGTGCCCGTGTAGCTGTGTTCATCCTGCTTGACGATGCTCCAGATCCGCCGATCCTTCTCGCCGTCGCTATAGGTGAAATCCTCGTCTAGCGTTAGGGTTTTGCCATCCCAGGTGCCGGTGATATCGACAATGAAATCGCGCCGCAGTGTGCCGAACCGATCTTCAAAAATTCCCCAGGCTTTGGTCTTCCCGGCGAAATATTCTTCGACGACAAAGCGCGGCGTGGTGTTAGCGAAATCTTGCGGTTTCATCGTGCTGCATCCCGAGAGTAAGGCGAAGGCGCCAACGAAGAGGACGAGGGGGGCGGCGAGATACCATCTGCGGGCCATGAGGCTTCTCCTGAAGATTGGCGGAGGCGAGTGAGGGCGGCTTCATCAAGCGTATAGCCGCGCAACAAGCCCCACGCTAAAAGTTTGAACGCGAGCGGCGCGCCGCCATAAAGGGCAGCTAAAGCCCAACCGCCAGAAGACTGAGTGGTTCCCGGTACGAACCCGGCAAGATCGAGCAGCGGAAAAGCGAGGCCCACCGCAAGCGCCAGCGATGCCTTCGTGGCCATGCCCCAGAGGGCAAAATATAGCCCGGCGCGCTCTCCTCCCCCCGCCAGCCTATCGGCCTCGATCACATCGGCCTGCATCGCAGGCGGCAAAACCAGATCGGCCCCCATCATCAACCCTGTGGCAACAGCCAGGGCAAAGAAGAGAGGCGCATCGCCAAGGCTCAGGAAGGGTGCAGGCAGAAAGGCGGCGCAGGAGAGCAATAACCCGGCGCGCCATACTCTATGCTTCCCCCAGCGCCGACTGAGCCATAGCCAGAGCGGCACCCCCGCCAAGCCCGAGACGAAATAAAGCGCTAACGCAGGGCCAGTCGCCTCCGGTGCGCCCAAACGGTCGGCAACGAAACTAAGGAACAGCGTTGCTGGCAAGCCATTGGCAATACCGTTCAGCAAATAGGCGACCAGCAGCAGGCGGAAGGGTTTGTTGGTCATTAGCAGGCGAAACGCCTCTTTCCGCGAAGGCTTCGGGGTTAGTGCGGGGGCTTTCTCCGGCAAGCGCCAGCAGGCGAGTCCCACTGCCGGAGCTAGCAGCACCACAATCATCAGCCCAAGCGCGTTGACGGCGGCCAAGCCCGTAAGGCCGAGGAGCGCTGGGGTGAGGGTAGCGGCGAGGGTGCCGATCAACAGCGCCGCCTCCCGCGCGCCCGCAATCCGCGTGCGCCCGTGATAGGCATGGCTTAGGTCGGTTCCCCAGGCGAGATAGGGCACTTGTAGAGCGGTCCAGCCCAAATAAAGCGCCAAGCTCCACCCAAGCAAATGGCCAGCCCCAGCCCCCTCCGGCGGAAAGAACAAAGCCCAGACCGATACGCACACGAGCGGCAGCGCACCCAACAGCCAGGGTTTACGCCGGGGAAAGCGGTCGGCTAACACCCCAACCAGCGGATCGGTGAGCGCATCGAAAATCCGCGCGGCCAGCAGAATCGCCCCCACCAGCGTTAGCCCGAGGCCCAAGGTTTCGGCGTAAAGGGTGGGCAGATAAATGTACAGGGGCACCGCCAGCGCTGCCAGCGGCAGGGCCGGCGCGGCATAGGCGGCTAAAGCGGGGCCAGACAGGGGAGTATCTGGCAAAGGGGGATTGGGGGAGGGCTGCATAGTTTAGATACGCAGCCCCGTTACGACTGGATTAGACTCTTCTCAGGCCACATAAGTTTACAGCGTGAACTCGGGCGGCTCGTAACGAACTTCTTCGCCTTCGACGGGCAGCGAGTCGGGAATATTCTTGCCTTGGCGGCGCAGCGTATCCAGCACCTCTTGCAAAGCGGCGTAGGAGCACAGACCGAGTTGGATCGGGTCGCGCGCTTTGATGTTGCTAATGTTCCAATGGCTGCGGTCGCGAATCGAGGCGATGGTCGTTTTCGTCGTGCCGAGCAGTTTGGAAATCTGATTGTCGGTGATGTCGGGATAGTTCCGCACCAACCAGGCAATCGCGTCGGGTTTATCTTGCCGCTTGGAAATCGGCGTGTAGCGCCCGCCCTTGGTTCGCACCATAGGTTGCGGCAGATTACTCACCAATAGTTTTACCTTGGTTTTGGAATCGCCCTCGCTGCGCTTAATTTCCTCGTGGGTAAGCTGGCCGTTGATGATCGGATCGAGGCCCTGCATTCCGCCCGCAACTTCCCCATCGGCGATGGCTTGGATTTCGAGCATGTGCAGACCGCAGAAATCGGCGATCTGGTTAAACGTCAGCGCCGTATTTTCGACGAGCCAAACAGCGGTGGCTTTCGGCATCAACGGCAATGGCATGATTCTAACCCTCTATAAGCTGCGACGGCCCGCCTGAAAGGGCGGGCCGGGACGATATAGAATCGTCTATAGCAGGCGTGTTACTCCAAACCCAAGACGATTTTTCCAATCGGCTCACCAGATTCCAGCAGGGCGTGCGCGGCAGCGGCCTCCGCGAGCTGAAAAACACGGTAGATATGAGGGCGAATCTGCCCTTTTTCCACCCACGGCCACACTGTTTCGCGCAAAGAATTTGCAAGCCGCGTCTTGGCAGCAATGCTCTGGGGGCGCAGCGTGGTGCCGGTGAGGGTGAGGCGGCGCATCATCACCTTGCGGAAATCGACATCGGCCTTGGCGCCGCCTTGGAAGGCGATGAACACGATGCGGGCTTCAAACGCCGCACAGTCGATATTGCGCTGAATGTAACTACCGCCCACCATATCCAAAATAACATCTGCCCCCCGGCTTTCAGTGGCTGCCATGACCTGTTCGACAAAATCTTGCGTGCGGTAGTTGATGGCAAGATCGGCCCCGAGGGCGCGGGCGGCGGCGGCTTTTTCGTCTGATCCCACTGTGACCAGAACGCTTGCGCCGCAGGCTTTCGCCATTTGGATCGCCAGCGAGCCGATGCCCGAGGTGCCGCCATGAACCAGCAGGGTTTCGCCCGGTTGCAACCGTCCCCGGTCAAACACATTGCCCCAGACCGTGAAGGCCCCTTCGGGCAGGGCGGCAGCTTCGATCATCGAGAGCGGGGTGGGGACCGGCAGGCAATGATCGGCGGGCGTGGTTACATACTCGGCATAGCCGCCGCCGGGCGTCAGCGCGCAGACGCGGCCCCCGACAAGTGCCGCTGCGACACCCTTCCCAACCGCGACGATCTCGCCAGACACTTCCAGGCCAGGCAGGGGGCTTGCCTCGGGCGGGGGCGGATAGGCACCTTGGCGTTGTAACAGGTCGGGCCGATTAACCCCGGCGGCCACTACCTTAATCAGCACTTCCCCCGTTTTTGGGTGCGGCGTTGGCACTGTGACGGGCTTCAGAACCTCCGGCCCACCGGGAGTCTCAATCGCAATCGCGCGCATCATAGGGAGAAGGATCACGAGGGAGGCCCTTTTTGAGAGGCTTTTGACGGAAGCAAGAGTCGAATTTCACTCTTGGTTGTTTTATCATGCTACGCCCAAAGCAGCTAGCACGGGAAAGTCTGAGGATGCAGGCCGAAGAAGAACGCCCCCGCCAAACGGGAGACCAGCCGGTCTTTCTCTCTGCTACCGCGCTGGAACGCGCCGGGATTGAGGAGCTGCAAGGCTATCGCGCCGCTCTGCTGGCCGAACTCCCTAGAATCGACGCTGAAATTGATGCCAAGCGCAATCGACGCGGTGCCGCCAATGCGCTATTTAAGTTTTAGATTATGAGAGGGTGATCAATGAACCGCGTTATTCCGCGTTACGTACCGGCTAATTCCATCGAGGATAAGCTGGGGTTTCTGATTACCGGGAAAACAAGCACGGGCCAGCGCGTTTATCTCACTCGCATCGGTAAATGGGGCGGGATCGGCGAGGCTTTGTTCTTTCTGGAAATGCTCGATGCTGCCGATAGCCTTAAGGCTATCAATATCGAAGAAACCTTGTTGGCCGACGGAATCGACCCCGCCAGCATTACCCTGGTGCGCGTTCATGCTTTCTTAGTGCCAACCGTGATCGGCGAGGCCGATTTGCGCCGCAAGCGCAAGGAACAGGCCCTGCGAAAACTGACCCCGGAGGAGATCGAAGCTATTGGTCTCAACCCAGATGGCACCGTTCCCGGTAGCGCCGAAAGCCGCCGCAACCGCAACGCTGGCCCCGCGCCGACGACCCCGCTGGCTGTGGATAATGCAGACTTGCTCTAACCGCTATAGCGTCGTGCGTTAAATTAGACGCACGACGCTATAGGTTATTTTTTAGCCCTCGCCGGGCGGGCGCATCCGCGCCCTTGGCCGCCGCCGCAATGGCGGCCCCTAGAGCTGGGTCCGACTTAACGCATGCAACTCTAATACGCTACCAAAAACCATGGAGACCCGGCAGTCGTGAGACCGCCGGGTTTTTGTTGTGCGAGTTTACGCAACCCCAAAATAAAAGCGCCGATCTCGATAGAGACCGGCACCCTTATCGTTAAGACTGATGTTTCCGGTATTAGCGGATAGTCAGTTCCACGCGGCGGTTACGTCCTTCACGAACACCATCGGCGGTCGGGATAGCTGGTTCGGTTTCGCCGAGAGCCGTGACTGCGGTCCGTTCCGTGGCGATACCCTTGGCAACCAGCGCGCTCCGAACCGCATCGGCACGACGCAGCGAGAGGCGAGTGTTGTATTCCGGCGTCCCCGAACGATCGGCATGGCCAACGATGGTGATGCGGGCATTGCCCGTGGCTTTTGCCGTCGCCGAGGCTTCGTCGATAATCCGCAGGCCAGCCGCATCAAGGCGCGCACTATCCCAAGCGAAGTAGATGATGAAGTTTTTGCTCAGCGAAGGCTGGGCAACCGGCGGCGTGGTCGGGGTCGCAACAGGAGTTACCAGTTGTGCCAAGGCATGTTCAAAAATGCTGCGGCACGAAGCAATGTCGGCAAGCTGGAAAGCTTCTTCTTCTTGCTCAACCCAGCAATCGAAAGCCACTTGTGCCTTAGCGGCAATAGCAGGCTTTGCGGCGCGGGCGTTTGCATCAAGCGCCTGAACCAGCTTGGCGCGTGCCGTACCGAGTTCCTGAGCCTTCTCCTGGGTTAGCGACCAGTTGGTCAGCACTTCCGGGAGGACATTTTCACCGCGCGATGCGGAAAGGCCCTTAGCCGCGAAGGTATAGGCATCGGGCCAATCCTTCATTTCATCCGATTCAAAAATCGTGAGCGCGCGATATTCGGTGGTCAGCGCCTTCGTGAAGGCGGTCCCTTGCGACGGCGCGGCTGTATCCCGTAACGCTTCGATATCCATTGCACCGCAGCCCGTAAGAAGGGCCAGACCGGCAATCACACTAAACAGTTTAACCGACTTCATAGCGTTCTCCTTTTTTATCCCGTCAAAGCGCAAGAGTGATCGCACCTTTCGACGGGCTTTAAGACCTATATTCATGGTGCCAGTTGTACTGCCCTCTCGCTCTAGGAGCAAGCCCGAACCGACACTCTTGTGTATCACACGGCGAGACAAATTGGTTTTTAGCGTCGAGTTGCTTATTTGTCGCAGAGGTGCAGTAAGACCACATCCCTGATTAAACCGACGATAGACCGAATGGTTCCAAAAATTTACGGCCTTATCAGGCTTCTGCGCGACCCCCTTGCATCGTGGGCCGCGCTTGCCTATAAACTTACCGATAAGACGTGGTAACGCGCAATCGCGGGTGTAGCTCAATGGCAGAGCAGAAGCTTCCCAAGCTTACGACGAGGGTTCGATTCCCTTCACCCGCTCCAAGATTTCAATGACTTAGGCAAGGGCATAGATTTTTTGGGGCAATATAGGGCAATGCCCTTTGCCCCATAGGTGCGCCATGCTAACCAAAATCTCTTCAGAAATTGAAAAAAGAGGACCGGCTCAGTATCGAGCACGGTTTGAGTGTTTTGCTGATAACGGCGTTAAGGCGCTGGATCAGAATAAGACCCTTGAGACTCGTGCTCTGGCCCAAGAATGGATATCGCTCAACCGGGGTAAGGTCGATGCGGAAGAGGGTGCCTGAGAGCGCACAAAAAGAAACCGCCCCAGCGGTGGGGCGGTTCCAAGAAACAGAGACGCGAGCTTTAGAGCATCGTGCGTCAACTATGGCGCACGATGCTCTCGCTTTCTTTTAGCCCTCGCCGGGCGGGCGCGTCCGCGCCCTTGGCCGCCGCCTCAACCGACACGCTTGGCGTGTCAAACACGCCTGAGGCGGCTTATAGAGCCGCGCCAGAGTTAAAGCGCGCGGCTCTAGTGGTTAACGCCGCCACCAGCCACGCTTAGGCGGCAGGAAAAAGGAATGGTAAATACATGGATCAACAGGTTAACGCCGCCACCAGCCACGCTTAGGCGGCAGGGCCGCTTGATCAACATCGACCAGTTTAACGGCGTCGGCAACTGCTGCATTCTCCGTGGGAACGGGCACCACTGGGGCGATGACCGCAGGAATGCTCTCCAACGGCGCGGCAACCGCAACTTCCACCATAACACTCTGGCTCAGTTCGGCTTCTGCCGGGGTTTCGACCGATTTTGCCGGGCGTGTCCGCCGGGGGCGGGCGGGTTTGGCTGGTTCAGTCTCGACGACCAGTGCAACGGCGGACGTTGGGGCTGTTTCCGCCGTCTCATCCGCCTTTTTGCGACGCGGCGCGCGCTTTGGTTTCGCAGATGCTTCTGCTGCCGGGGCAGCTTCTGCGACCGTGTCCTCGGTAGGCTTCTTGCGGGCCGGGGCGCGTTTACGTTTTGGCGCTTCGTCTGAGGCGTTTGAAGCGGCTTCAGCAATCGGGATCACGACCGGCATGGTATTACGCGCCGGAGCAATCTCGTCTTGCGCCTTTGTCTCGGCAAAGCCTTCGCCTGCCTCGGCGGCGATTTCGTCGCCCGGCATCCCCTCGCCCGGCACCCCTTCACCTCGGCGGGAGCGACGGCGACCGCCGCGTTTACCGCGACGGCGACGGGGGCCTTCTTCGCCCTCGCCCGTCCCGGCTTCCGGTGTGATACCCGCGTCGGCATCGCTCTCGGTGCCAGCGTCGGCTTCGTCGGCGTCGCCGTCTTCACCAGCATCGCCTTCGCCCTCGCCAAGCGCACCCTCGGCAGAACCTTCTTTCGCATCGCCTTCGGGACGGCGGCGGCGGCGGCGGCGGCGGCGGCGGCGGCTGTTATCGTCCCCCAGCTTATCGCTGCCATCGAGTTCTTGGCCGTCCTCCTCCTCCGTCTCATCCTCGTGGGCGAGGGCGGCCCGGTCTTCGGCGGTCAATTCCTCGTCTTCGGAGGCAAGGTCTTCGGCGTCCGGCTCGAAGGTTGCGGGGGCCACGGCGGCAAGCGCCGCAAGCTCGGCAATCTGTTCTGGTGTTTTGGCTTCCAGACGGTCCAGGCGATGATCCGGCGGCGTTAGTGTATCATCCCGGCCAATCTGCACGCGGAATCGGTAGCGGTCTTCGATATGACCTAAAGCGTGGCGCTTCTGGTTTAGCAAATAGAGCGCAATCGCAGTCGGCACATACACCAGAATTTCCGCCGAACGGTTGCGGATACCCTCTTCCTCAATCGCGCGCAGCACTGTGAGCGCGGTCGATTCGGTGGAGCGGATAACGCCTGTGCCTTGGCAATGCGGGCATTTTTCCGTATGGGCTTCGATGACCGACGGGCGCAGGCGCTGGCGCGACAGTTCCAGTAGGCCGAACGCCGAAATCCGCCCGATTTGGATGCGCGCCCGGTCGGCCTTCATGGCCTCCTTCATCTTGCGCTCGACCGCTTGGTTATTGCGGCCTTCTTCCATATCAATGAAATCGACGACGATTAACCCGGCCAAATCGCGCAAGCGCACTTGCCGGGCGATTTCTTCCGCCGCTTCCATATTGGTTTTATAGGCGGTTTCTTCGATATGCCGTTCGCGCGTCGCCCGGCCCGAGTTCACGTCGATGGCAACGAGCGCTTCGGTGGGATTGATGACGATGTAACCGCCCGAGCGCAGTTGCACGACGGGCGAGTGGATTTGATCGAGCTGCGTTTCCACCTGATAACGGTGCATCAGCGGAATCGTCGGGTCGGTATAAGGTACAATTCGGCGTGCGTGGCTGGGCATCAGCATCCGCATGAAGCGCTTGGCGCTCTGATACCCGTCGTCGCCTTCCACCAAAATCTGTTCGATATCGCTCGAATAGAGATCGCGGATAGCGCGCTTAATCAGATTGCCTTCCTCGTGAATAAGAGCGGGGGCGGCTGATTCCAGTGTGCTTTCGCGAATTTCGTCCCACAGGCGCAGCAAATATTCATAGTCGCGACGAATATCAATGCGCGACCGCTCCATCCCCGCCGTACGAACGATGACCGCCATGCCTTCGGGAATGTTAAACTCGTCCAGAATACCCTTTAGACGCTTCCGATCCGGCCCGTTGGTGATCTTGCGGCTCACACCGCCACCACGCGGGTTATTCGGCATCAGCACGCAGTAACGGCCCGCGAGTGACATATAGGTGGTTAGCGCCGCACCCTTATTGCCGCGCTCTTCCTTCACCACCTGCACCAGCATAATCTGGCGGCGAGTGATGACATCCTGAATCTTGTAATTCCGCAGATTGCGCGAGCGGCGCGGCGAGACATCATCGAACTCGTCGCCGCCGACTTCTTCCACAGCTTCCCCGTCTTCGCCCTCGTCATGCTGGCGGGCTTCGGCGGCTTCGCGCGCGGCCTCGGCAATCAAGGCTTCGCGGTCGGCAATCGGAATCCGGTAATAATCCGGGTGAATTTCAGAAAAAGCCAGGAAGCCGTGGCGACCGCCACCGTATTCCACAAACGCCGCTTGCAGCGAAGGCTCTACCCGCGTGACTTTCGCGAGGTAGATATTGCCTTTAAGCTGCTTTTTGGTGGATGTCTCAACGTCGAACTCTTCGAGACGCTGACCGTCCAATACGACGACGCGGGTTTCTTCCGCGTGGGTCGCATCGATCAACATACGCTTGACCATAAGGTATAAACTCCAGCAAACCCGGAGTGGCCAGCAACGCCAAACGACCGCCTAAAGCGGTTGAGCGGGGCGTTACGGTCAACACTTGGACTTGGAATAGGGACGGAGCGGTAGAACGATCTAATATCCCCACCCGAACAAAAGCCAAGGCGGCATAAGCCCCCTTGGGCGTCGGGTTTAAGCTGCGATGACCGCACGCGTTGGACACTAGACTGACGGCTCCTGGGTTAGACGCAAGACCATCTCGCGAAACCTGTTGGGGCGCGTGCCGGGGGGCAGAACCTACCGATCGTTCCGGGTAGCGCTAAACCCCCTCTAACGGGAATGGATCTTCCGTCTGAGCAGGGCCGTTCCACCCCTTACGGGCCGATAAGCCAACAACCGGAAAAAGATACGGGTTGACCTTGAAGTCACCGCCGATCCCGGACATGCCACGACACAATAGGGATTGTTACTCATAACGACAATCATATTCCTCGCCCGATCTTAAGATTTACGGGGAGGTGCGGGCGGGACAAGTCGGCCCGAAAGCCGAAGGCGGGTTGCACCGCGCGATGCGCGCAGGCATCATGCCATCATGATCGTATTCATGAGTTGTTTAACGGGAGTCTTTAAGGCTCCGCGCCGCTTGGGTTGGGCCGCCCTAAGCCTGCTGGCGCTGATGGTTCTGCTCCCGGCGCAAGGGCGGGCAGAAGCCGTTGCGACCGGTTGGCGCGTAGGGGTGCGCGACGGGGGGATCACCCGTTTCGTGCTCGATGTTTCAGAGCCAATCCCCGTGCGGGTGCAGCCGCGTGGGCCGGACCGCGTATTCATTGATCTAACCGGCATCACTGTGCGTTTGGATGAAAAGCCGCCGAAAGGGGGCCTCATTCAACGCGCGATCACATCCTTGGATGCGACCGGACGGCGCGGGATCGAGTTAGTGCTCGTCCGCCCGGCACAAATCCAGGCCGCCAGCCTGTTTCCGCCCGAAGGTCCGCAACGCTATCGGCTGGTGATTGATCTGGTTCCAGGAATGCCCGCACCCGTGACGCAAAGTGCGCCGCAGACCGTAACGCCAAGCCTGGGACTATCCGCGCCGCTTTTGGCCTCACCTGCGGCCCCGCCGTTTTCTAATACGGCCCCGATTCCGCTGACCGGACTCGGAGCCGCTCCCACAGTAGGGCTGCCGCCGATTGCCGAAACGCCGGGCAATCGGCTGCCCAACCGCGCTGCCGCGCCCCCCGGCCCCTTTCAAAGCCCACCGCCCGCCGCAGGTCAGGTTCAAGCTCTGCCACCGCCGCAACCGCCCGTCCCGCCGCCGGCAATCCCGCGCCCTAAAGTGCGGATTGAAACGCTGGATGTCCCCAAGCCCGCCGCACTCGCGCCTGAAGGGGCGGCGAGTGCGCCCGCTGGCCCTTTTCTGGCGGCGCGGACTGAAGCAACTCCCTCGGCCTCTAATTCGGTTCCTGGTATTGTGTACGACCGCGCGCCCTATCGCTCCGTTCGCGTGATCGTGCCACTCGGCCCGCCGCGCTTTGCTGCGCCGTTGCCGCCGAAACCCGATTTACATGTTATTATGCTCGACCCCGGCCACGGCGGCAAAGACCCCGGTGCAACCTCCTATTCCGGTAAATTCGAGAAAGATATTGTGCTGGAGTATGCGCGCGCCATCCGCGAGCGGTTGGAGGCAACGGGGCGGTATCGTGTTTTCCTGACCCGCGATAGCGACGCGCTGTTGCCCTTGCGCGACCGGGTGGCCTTGGCGCGCAACACAAGAGCCGCTTTATTTATTTCGATCCACGCCGATGCGCTGGCCGACCGCAGCGTTTCGGGCATGTCGGTTTATACACTCTCCGATAAGGCGACCGACCGTGAAGCGGAAGCCTTAGCGACCAAGGAAAATAAGGCCGACATTATCACGGGGGCCGATTTGTCGGGGGCGACGGGTTCTGCCGCCTCTATTCTCATTGAGCTTGCCCAACGCGATACCCGTGCCACATCTCGGCAGTTCGCCGTTGTGTTAGCAGGCGAGCTTCGCCGTGATATTGCTCAGGTGAATAATGCCGTTCGGTCGGCGGGGTTTGCTGTGCTGACTGCGCCCGATATGCCGTCGGTCTTGTTGGAGTTGGGCTACATCTCCAACCCCGAGGACGAGCGCCGCATTCTGGCCCCTGAGTTCCGCCGCAGTATCGCCGATGGCGTCGTGCGGGCAGTGGATATTATCGTCCCTAAGCTGATCGGCGCGCGCGCGGGGTAGGGCTTGTCATCCGTGCGGTCTTTGCACGCCCGCCTTGCAGTCGCTGCGACAAGAGTTCACCTTACCGCCGCCATTTTCTGATAAGAGATCAGAGTGATTTTAGAGGGTTCTGGCCGACCATGCGGACTTGGTTTATCGCGATTCTATCGGTTTTGCTGATCGCCACGGTGGGGGCGCTTGGGGGTTTTGTGTGGGTGCTGCGCCATTATGGCGACCAGCTTCCCGATCACGGACAGTTGGCCGAATATCGCCCCCCCATCGTCACGCGGGTTCATGCGGGCGATGGGCGTTTGTTGGCAGAATTGGCGGCAGAAAAGCGCGTGTTCGTGCCGATTACCCTCATCCCCGCGCAGGTGAAGCAGGCGTTTATTTCCGCCGAGGATAAAAATTTCTACACCCATCCCGGCATTGATGCGGTGGGCCTTGGTCGGGCGATGGTGCAGAACCTTGGCTACTACCTGTCGGGCCGTCGCCTGATTGGGGCCTCCACGATCACCCAACAGGTTACGCGCAGCTTTCTTCTGACCAACGAGCGCTCGATTGACCGCAAGATTAAGGAAATGATCTTATCAATCCGTATTGAACAGGCGCTCACGAAGGATCACATCCTCGAACTCTATCTGAATGAGATCTATTTGGGATCGAGCGGTGGTTCCGGGGCTTACGGTGTCGCAGCGGCGGCACTGATGTACTTCAACAAGTCGCTCGATCAACTTACCTTGAGCGAGGCTGCCTTTCTGGCCGCCCTACCGAAAGCCCCTTCCAACTATAATCTCTCCACGCAGGCCGAGCGCGCCCGCATTCGCCGCGATTATGTGATCGACCGGATGCTGGAAGACGGGTTCGTGACCGTGGAAGAGGCGGCAAAGGCGAGGGACGAGGTGCTGACCGTTCGCCGCCGCGAGGCCGATGAAACCGTTAAGGCCGAATATTTCGCCGAAGAAGTGCGCCGCGAACTTGTGGCCCGCTATGGCGAAGAGGGTGCCTATCGCGGGGGGTACATGGTGCGGGCCTCGCTTGATCCGCGCTTGCAGGAAATCGCCGACCGCACGTTCCGCACTGGCTTGATCCGCTACGATCGCCGCCACGGCTGGCGCGGCCCGCTGGAAAAAGCGGTTCCGGTCAATGAGTGGCAGAAGATTCTTGCCACGCGAACGCCGCCGGGCGGGGCCGGGGGTTGGAGTCTTGCGCTAGTGCTGAAGGTGACGGATACCGCTGCCGAGATTGGCGTTCGGGAAAATCGGACTGAAACCAAGCCAGGTAAGATTCCGCTGTCCGAACTTGGCTGGGCGCGGCCCGTGTTGCCGGAGCAAAAGGTAGGCGCGCCGCCGAAGAAAGTGTCGGACGTGCTAACCGTGGGCGATCTTATTCTGGTTGAACCCGTGACCGCTACGCCCGACGGTAAAACTAAATATCCCGCCGAAACCTACGGCCTGCGCCAGCTTCCCGATGTATCGGGCGGCATGGTGGTGATGGACCCGCACACGGGCCGCGTGCTGGCCTTGGTTGGCGGTCTCAGCTTCGAGCAAAGTCAGTTCAACCGCGCCACGCAAGCCAAACGGCAACCGGGGTCCAGCTTCAAGCCGTTCGTTTATATGGCGGCGCTGGAGAATGGCTACACGCCCGCCTCGATCGTGCTCGATGCGCCGTTCGTGATGGATGACGGTTCGGGCAAAAAATGGCGGCCTGAGAATTACACCGAAAAATTCTACGGCCCTAGTTCCTTGCGTCTCGGTATCGAGCAAAGCCGCAATCTGATGACCATTCGCCTTGCCTCCGCGATTGGTATGGAAAAAGTCGTTGATATTGCTGGGCGCTTCGGGATTACCGACACGCTGCCGCCGCTGCTCTCCATGTCGCTTGGGGCCGGTGAATCGACGCCGCTTAAGATGGCAGCAGCCTATGCGATGATCGCCAATGGCGGCAAAAAACTGGTGCCGACTGTGATTGACCGCGTGCAAGATCGTTACGGGGCGACCGTGTTCAAGCATGATCCGCGCGCCTGCGAGACTTGCGCGGTTGAAGCCTACGCGGGGGGGCTGCCGCCGTATCCCGCCGACAATCGGCCCCAAGTGATCGACGCGGCCACGGCGTTTCAGATGACCTCGATGCTGGAAGGCGTTGTTCAACGCGGTACGGGCGGGTCCATCGGTGCGGCACTCAAGCGGCCACTGGCGGGGAAAACCGGCACCAGCAATGATAGTTTTGATAATTGGTTTGTGGGCTATTCGCCCGATTTGGTCGTGGCGGCCTATATCGGCTTCGATCAGCCGCGCACCTTGGGCAAGGCGGAAACCGGGGGTGGCAATATGGCCCCGATTTTCCGCGACTTTATGAAGGAAGCGCTGGACGGTGTGCCGCCGATTCCCTTCCGCGTTCCCCCCGGTCTGCGGATGGTGCGCGTGAACCGGGAAACCGGTAAACTCGCCAGTGTTGGCGACTCAAAAGCGATTTTTGAAGCCTTCAAGCCCGGCACCGAGCCGGGCGCGGATGATCCCGATAATCCAGACCCCTTGCTCGGCGACCTGCCACAAGGCTATAGCCTTGTGCCTGTTCCGGGGAGTGAAGGCGGCGGGGCGGACCCGGCAGCGGTTCCGCCTACAGGCGAAACACCCCCCCTCCCGCTACCCCCGCAGGCCCCGGCCAATCTGGGCGGAATTTACTAGCGTCGCACTCCGACGAGATGAGGATAAAGACATGCGTGCCGAAATCGTGGCGATTCACGATCACATCAAGCAGCAACTTGAGCTGCTAAGGAGGGGGCTTTGACTGGGATGTCTCTGTCGCCCGTCTAACCGAGCTTACCGATGCCGCGAATGATCCGGACCTGTGGAACGATCAGGCCAAAGCGCAAAGCCTGCTGAAGGAAAAGACCGCGCTGGAGCGCAAGGTCAACGGCTACCGCGCCATCGAAAACGAACTCGCCGACGCCCTCGGGCTGCTGGAAATGGCCGAGGCCGAGAGCGACGCCGACCTAACGGCGGAGGCGGAGGGGGCGCTGGACGCGCTCAAGATCGAAACCGATAAGCGCGTCCTGGAAAGTCTGCTGTCGGGCGAAGCCGATATGAACGATGCCTACCTGGAAGTAAACGCCGGGGCCGGTGGCACTGAAGCCCAGGATTGGGCTAATATCATGCTGCGGATGTACACCCGCTGGGCCGAACGTCGCGGCTTCAAAGTGGAACTTCTGGAAGAAAGCCCTGGGGAAGAAGCCGGGCTGAAATCTGCCACGATCATGATCTCCGGCCTTAATGCCTATGGCTGGCTGAAAACCGAAAGTGGGGTGCATCGCTTAGTCCGCATCTCCCCCTTCGACAGCCAAGCGCGGCGGCACACCAGCTTTTCGTCGGTTTGGGTCTATCCAGTCGTCGATGACACGATTGAAGTAGAGATTCTGGATAAGGATTTGCGGATCGACACGTTCCGCGCCTCTGGGGCGGGCGGGCAGCACGTCAATAAGACCGAAAGCGCGATCCGCATCACCCATATGCCCACTGGCATCGTCGTCGCCTGCCAGTCCGACCGTTCCCAGCACCGCAACCGTGCAACCGCGATGCAAATGCTGAAAGCGCGGCTGTACGAGCGCCAACTCCAAGAACGCGAAGCCAAAGTGGCTGCCGCTAATGCCACCAAATCCGAAATCGGCTGGGGCCACCAAATCCGCTCCTACGTGTTGCAGCCCTACCAAATGGTGAAGGATTTGCGAACCGGGGCCGAAATGGGCAACTCCGGCGCGGTTCTGGATGGGGATATCGACACATTCCTCGAAGCCGCCCTGGCTGCGCGGTTAGGGTCCGTTGCGGGGTAGGCGTCAATGACGGAAATTCTAACCCTTTCGGCGGCGCAGATGGATGCTGCCCTTCCAGACCTCACCAGCCTGCTGCATACCTGCGTTCAGGCGGGGGCGAACATTAGTTTCGTGCTGCCGTTCTCGCCTGAAGATGCTGCGGCCTTCTGGTCTGAAAAGGTGCGTCCCGGTGTCGCGCGCGGCACGCGGGTTCTGCTGGTCGCCCGCCATAACGGCGCGATCACGGGGACAGTGCAACTCGACATTGACACGCCGCCGAATCAGCCGCACCGGGGCGATGTGTGCAAGCTGATGGTTCACCCCGAAGCACGACGGCAAGGCACCGCGCGCGCATTGATGCTGGTTTTAGAGGCGGAAGCCTGCCGCTTGGGCCGCACGCTGCTCACGCTCGATACACGCACGGGCGATAAGGCCGAACCGCTTTATGCGGGCCTTGGCTATCAGACCGTCGGGATTATCCCGAATTTCGCGTTGAATACCGCGCGCGATGGGCTGCACGGCACGACGATTATGTATAAGGCGCTTTAGGCCTATATCCCCCACCGATATTCATCTGGACGGCGGCGGCAAAATTTGATGACGTTGGCGTCAAGTTTTTGGTGCGACAGCCAACGCCCGGCCTTAGTGCTGGGTGCAACAGAAGAATGAAGCCGGGCCGCGTTGCCACCCGGCTGTTCGGTGGAGGAAAACCCTGTGACTGCTCTGCGTTCCGATACCTCGACTCCCCCCGCGCCGGGGCTTGATCCTATCCTCGATCCGAGGCTGCTTGCCCGCGCGCTCTCGGGCAAACTACTGATTGATGGGGCGTTGGTTCCTGCCCTCAGCGGCAAGACATTCCTGGTGGTGAACCCGGCCAATGGCGAAACCGTGGCCGAAGCGGCGTTAGGGGACGCTAGCGATGTGGACCGCGCGGCTGTAGCGGCGCAGAAGGCGCAAAAGCTGTGGGCTGCCCGCCCAGCGCGCGAACGTGGCAAGTTGGTGGCCGCCTGCGGGCAAAAGCTTCAAGATCATGTGGAAGAGTTGGGCCGCTTGGTTGCGCTTGAAACCGGCAAGGCGCTGCGAACCGAAAGCCGCGTGGAAGCCTCGATTTTGGCCGATGTCTTCACCTTTTTTGGCGGGCTTGCCCCGGAGATAAAGGGCGAAACCGTGCCGTTCAACCCGGATATGCTCACCGTTACGCTGCATGAACCCTTGGGCGTTGTCGGCGCGATCATCCCCTGGAACGTGCCGATGATGCTGATGGCGCTCAAAATTGCCCCGGCGTTGGTTGCGGGCAATAGCGTTATCGTGAAGTCGGCAGAAGAAGCGCCGCTAGCGGTACTGCGTGCCTGTCAGATCATGGCTTCGGTGCTGCCCGCCGGCACGCTCAACATTCTCTCGGGCTTTGGGCCGGAGTGCGGTGCGCCGCTGGTGGCGCATCCGGTGGTGAAGAAGGTGACGTTCACGGGGTCGGTTGAAACCGGCAAGATCGTCGCGCGGGCAGCGGCGGAAAAGCTGATTCCGGTGACGCTGGAACTCGGCGGCAAATCTCCCATGATCGTCTGTGCCGATGCCGACCTAGACCGGGCAGTGGCCGGCGCAATTGCTGGCGTGCGCTTTACCCGCCAGGGCCAAAGCTGCACAGCGGCCAGCCGGATTTATGTTCACGCCGATTTACACGATGCCTTCATCGCCAAGCTTACCCAAGCGGTGAATGCCATGAAAATGGGTGATCCGCTCGATGATGCGACCGATATTGGTACGATCATCTCGCAAGAGCAGTTTCAAAAAGTGCAGAATTATATCGCCATTGGCGAGGCGGAAGGCGGCACGGCCCTGCGGTGCGCGCAAATGCCGACCGATCCGGCGTTTGCCAAGGGCCTGTTCGCCCAACCGGTTGTGTTCACCGGGCTGCCCGCCCATAGCCGCGTGCTGCGCGAAGAAATCTTCGGCCCCGTGACCTGCGTGCAATCCTGGACCGATTTCGATGCCGTGATTGCCGCCGCCAATGATAGCGACTACGGGCTTGCCGCGACGCTGTGGACTCAGAACCTCAAAACCGCTCTCGACGGCTCCCGCCGCCTCGAAGCCGGGCTTGTGCAGGTCAATCAAAATCTCGTTGTGCAGCCCAACATTTCCTATGGCGGGATCAAGCAGTCCGGTTTGGGGAAGGAGGCATCTCTCGAGTCGATGCTTGAGCATTTTACCCATAAAAAGACGATTATTCTAAACATGACTTAACGTCGGCGCTACTTATGGGCGCGCGTGCCGGGCGCGCCCATATTTTTCTTTTGCATCAAAAATCGACTTATAGTTTCAAAAAACGGCAACTTCTGATTTGCTACTCTCCGACGATAGGCCCGTGGGGCTATTCTGGGGATACGGTAGGAGAAAAATGTTGGCAGGCTTATTTTCGCGGCGCTCGTCCGAGGACGCAGACTTTATTTCTCTGTGGGAAACGCTGGCCGGGGTCGGTCTCTGGCATGTGGCGTTGGCTGAGGCCAATCCCCTGAATGAAAAAAGCCGGTGGGTTTGGTCGGCAGAGTTCCGCCGCCTGTTGGGCTTTACTAGCGAGGCTGAATTTGCCAATACGATGCAAGCGTTTGCTGCCCGCCTGCACCCGGAGGAGGCCGAAGACGTAAAGGCCAAGCTGATCGGGCTAATCACCAAGCGCGGCAGCACCGAGCGCTTCGATCGTACCTTTCGCTTGAAGGCCAAGGATGGCAGCTTCCGTTGGTTCCGCTTTACTGCCGGTGTGCTGCGCGATAGCGGCGGTGGTGCCACGAAGGCAGGCGGCGCGCTGGTTGATGTGCATGAAACCATCGTGCTTCAGAGCAGCCAAAGTCAGCGGGTAGAAACGCTTGGCACGGTTACAATGCAGCTTGAACATTCGATTGCGGGCGTCGTTGAAACCTCGGCGGCGCGTTCGGGCGACGTTCGGGCGGCTGCCCAACGCCAAGCGCAAACTGCCGCGCGCGCGCAAGAGCAATTGACCACGGCGGCAGCGTCCTCACGGCAAGCCCTGAGCGGGGCGGAAACGGTGGCGGCGGCGACCGAGGAACTCTCGGCCTCGATTGCCGAAATTGGCCGTCAGGTCACGGAAGCCTCTTCGATCTCTAATACGGCAACTCAGGAGACCGGGCGGACCAATACCATCATTCAAACGCTGGCCGGGGCGGCGGATCGTATCGGTCAGGTCGTGAGCTTGATCAATAATATCGCCGGGCAGACCAATCTTCTGGCCCTTAATGCCACCATCGAAGCCGCGCGGGCCGGCGAGGCGGGCAAAGGCTTTGCCGTGGTCGCGACCGAGGTGAAGAGCCTCGCCAGCCAAACCGCCAAGGCGACAGATGAAATCAGCGAACAAATTAGCGCCGTTCAAACCGAAACCGCCCGCGCGGTGGAAGCTATCCAAAAGGTGACGGACGTTATTTCCCGCGTGCAGACAATCAATACGCAAATCGCCGCCTCGGTCGAGCAGCAAGACGCAGCAACCCGCGAAATCGCCCGCACCGTCCAGCAAGGCGTAACGGCGACACGCGGCACCAGCCAAACTTTGGATAATGTTGCAACCGCCATGTCCGAAAGCGCCGCCCTCGCGCATACCGTGCAAGGCTCGGCGGAGGATTTGACCCAGCAGTCGGAAACGCTCCGCAAAGAGGTCAAAAGCCTGCTGGAGATTTTGCGCCGCGTATAACTCCCAGAAAATCCCCGTCCGACGGTATCTCGGACGGGGGTATTGCTTAATCCTGTTTTGCAGGCACTAGGGCATCGTCGAGAGCTGCTGCCCGGATAGAGGCGGGGCGTTGGTAGAGGCGCGCCAGATAGGTCTCGAAGATAGGACCGAGCGGAATGACCTTAAACTGCGTCAGCCACCCCAGCATCGAGCCGGTGTAGATATCCGCCGCACTGAAGGCTTCCCCAGCGAAATAGGGGGCTTCCGCCAACCGGTTTTCGAGGGCTGAGACGGCAAGCTCGAAGCTGCCATAACCCACCATGCCGCGTTTTTCTGCCGGAACCTCTACCCCCAGTGCCTTATTAGTGCTGGCCCCATCAAGCGGCCCTGCCCCGAAAAACATCCAGCGAAAATAGGCGGCGCGTGCGGGCGTTCCAGGCGGCGGAATCAGCCCCGCCTGGGGAAACGCATCGGCCAGATAAGCGCAGATTGCTCCCGTTTCCGTAACAACCGCGCCGTTATGCCGAATGGCCGGAACCTTGCCGAGCGGGTTGATCGCCAAATAGTCGGGCGTTTTCATCTCCGGCCCGTATTGAATAAGGCGCGTTTCGTAGGGGGTTCCTATTTCTTCGAGTATCCAACGCACCGTGCGACCGCGCGACTGGGGGTTGGTGAAGAAAATCAACTCGTCAGACATGAGGCGCTCCTGTTAAGGCCATGAGCCTTAATTCTAGCACAGAAGGGCGCGAGCGGCTTTAGGTTAGAGCGTGTGATGACGGTCGCACGGCCCCGCCAGCGCTTCCAGAATACGGCATTCGCTGATCGTGCCGTGGCAGTCTTCGGCGATCATGCGGGCAACCTCCTCCCGCAGGGCGCTGAGGCGGGCGATTTTATGATTGATGTCGGCGAGATGCGCGGTGGCAATCGCGTCGGCATCCGCGCAAGGGCGAGCCTGGTCGCCCGTGAGCGCCAGCAGTTGCCGAATGGCCTCTACCTCGAACCCCAATTCCCGCGCGTGGCGAATGAAGCGCAGGCGGCGCGTGTCGTCCGGCCCATAAAGCCGTCGATTGCTGGCGCTGCGGTTGGCGGCGTCGAGCAGGCCGATACTCTCGTAATAGCGGATAGTGGGGATTTTCACCCCGGTTTCGCTGGATAAAGCCCCGATGCTGGTGGTCTGCATTTTCCGCTTGCTCCTCTAGTCGCTAGAGGATGTAGGGCTAAGGGACGCAGTATTAAAGGACCGACAGCAAAATGTCCCACGCTCACAACCATTCTCACCCTCCTATCGAGCCGCAGGCCGAAAGCTGCGGTTGTCACGGAACGCCCGTGTTCGATGGCCTCGATCCGCGCTACCGCCGCACGTTGTGGCTGGTGATTGCACTGAACGCGGGCATGTTCATCCTCGAAATTCTGGCGGGGCAGCACGCAGGCTCGCAAGCCTTGCAGGCCGATGCATTGGATTTCTTGGGCGATAGCCTCACTTACGGCCTTAGCCTTGCCGTGATTGGGGCATCAATCCGCGTGCGGGCCAATGCTGCCCTTGTCAAAAGCCTGAGCCTATTCCTGATGGGCCTGTGGGTGTTCGGCGCAACCCTGTATCAGGTGATGGTTCCGAGCGTACCGCAGGCGGAGGTAATGGGCATCGTCGGCTTTCTGGCGCTCGGCGCTAACCTTGCCTCGGTCGGGTTGTTGATGCGCTATAAGGACGGCGACGCCAATGTGCGCTCCGTCTGGCTGTGCTCGCGGAATGATGCGATTGGCAATGTGGCCGTGATGGGCGCGGCAGTGGCGGTCGGCCTCACGGGCACGCGCTGGCCTGATCTGATCGTGGCAGGCGTGATGGCCGGGCTGTTCGTTTGGTCTGCCGTGCAGATTTTGCGGCAGGCGTTGGCGGAACGACGTTCTGTAGCAGCTTAGAGCATCGTGCGTCATAGTTGACGCACGATGCTCTCGCTTTCTTTTAGCCCTCGCCGCCAGGTGCGTTGACGCGCCAAGCGCTTGGCCGGGCGCATCCGCGCCCTTGGCCGCCGCCTCACCCGACACGCTTGGCGTGTCAAACACG
>JAAFIC010000014.1 GCA_013298565.1 Alphaproteobacteria bacterium
TGAAAACCTGACGTTGCTGACCCGAGACGCCATGATTGCCCGTTACGAGGGTACCGCGTAAGCGCCAACGCTCCGTTTCCCTACCCCCGCATCTGCCGCAGAAACTCGATCTCTTCCGGGTGCCGGTTGAGAAGCTCAATTAGGGCTACCGCCGCGTCGCTAGGCGGGGTTGCGCCGCTTTCGTACTTCTGGAACGCCCGGCGTCCGCCGCCGATAAGCCGCCCGGCTTCTTCCTGGGTAAGTTTCAGCCGATCTTTGCGGATGTGGCGGACGTGCGCGCCGTAGGCGGCCTTCAGCTCAAGAAAGATACGATCCGACTCGGCTGTATCGGCACCCGTGTGAATACTGTCGCTATCGTCATCAGGATACCAGCCCGGCATATCGACCATTCGCGTGAGAGTGCCGAAGATCACTGCCTGCGGTCGGACATCCCGGCGCAGAAGCTTGCCAGTGACAGGGTGGATGAGGGGGTCATCGGTCATGATGCACTTCCTTGAACGACGTTAGGGTAAGATCGATGAGCGTCTCACCCGCAAACTTCAGGTAGAGCCAGCGTTGGCCCCAAGGTAGAACGTAGGTATCGTGCCAAATCTTAGGGTTTGGCGGGCTATGAGCGGTTTCAGATTTTACGAAATCAGCTCGCTTCAGCGCCCGGACCGCATCAATAATGCCCCTATCGCTGTACCCCAGCGACCGGGCGCTTCTGAGAGCCGTCAATGTCACACTCCAGCTATCGACCGTGCCAAACTTCGCTTGGACGAGCGCAAGATCGTGATGGGGTGTCCGCTTTACCGTCACAGTGATATGCACCTTAAAGGTTAATCGTGCAAGCGACAAACAGCCCCTACGCCCCGTACCGCTGCGTTAACCGCCCGATGCCGCCCAACTGCCGGGCGATGTGCTCGGCGGCGTGGGTGAGGGTGTCGTCTGAGAGGTCTTGGCGGAGGGATTTCACCTCGTCCAGCACCGCCTGCCACGTCTTATGCCCGTCGATACGCGGCAGCATAGCGATGGCGAGGGTGGGGAGCGGCAGGGTTAGGTCAAGCCCTTCATTGCCCACGGTCAGGCGTCCGCCCCGGTCCATCGCCGCGAGCAGGCGTTGCGGGTCGATGTCCTTGAAAGCCGGAATAGCGGCGCGGTCGCCCGGCGGGGGCGGGGCGATGGGGTTTTCAGCGCGGACCACATAACCGGCGTGGCGCGCAAGATTGCCCGCCACCTGTTCGGCCAAGGCGGCTTGGGCTTCCGAAGACAGGCTTTCAGCGCGCTTTAACACAGCGGGGTCAGTGAAATAGGTGTTGAGTCGATAGCGCGCAGGCTCCACCCATTCGGCCAAGCGCAGGCCCGCGCCGTGGATGAGCGCGAACCAGTCCGGCACGGTATAAGCGCGGTCGCGGGCGTGGAGCAGCAGATCGAACAACCCCGCCTCGCCGCCATCGAGATGATCGCGGATCACGCCATTCCGCCGCAGCCAGTTGGTGCTGGGAAGCTGGGCGAGCACGCGCTTGGCTTGGCTGATGCGCTCTTTCGGGGAGCCTTCGGCGGCGAGAGTTCGCAGAATCGCCTGCACATCGTACACGCCGCGCCGCCCGTAAGCGCCATAGAGCATCAGCCCAATCCCGCCGTGGGGCGCGAGCACTGAAACCAGCGCGCGCAACCCCGCATCGGGATCATCCAAATGGTGCAGCACGCCGCAGCTATCAATGTAATCGAAAGGATCATGCCCCTGGCTCGGCAGATCGAGCAGCGAGCCAGTGGCAAAACGGATAGCAACGGTTTCGGAAGCCTCCAACCCCCGCGCCGCAATCCGCGCTTCCGCCACGGCCCGCGCGGCGTGGGAAGGATCGAGATACAGCAGCTCGGCCTGCCGCCCGGCCTCGGCGAGCTGTTGCGCCAGCATGGTCAGCGCATCGCCGGACCCGCCGCCCGCAATAAGAACCCGAACGGGCCGCGCCGGCCACCGCCCGCCGAACACGCTTTGCTCGATTTCCTGAAGATGGCTGGGCGAGCCAACAATCAGCCGCTTCCCCTCGTCGCGCGGGTCGCGGTGCGGATAGGGCAGGGCTTCATACTGCGCCGCCACAGCGGCATCGGGGGAGAGCTTGGACATGCCGGGGAGACTGGCAGGGGAGCGCGGGGGAGGCAAGGGGAGAGGTTAGGCTTTAACCGCTGGCTCCAACAGCCGAGCAAGGAATGTTTCCACGTCTTCCACTTCAACCGCTTCGTATCGACCGGCACCTAAATCCGCTAGCCCGACGGCTGCTGCGGCGCGAAGGACTGCGGGTTTGATACTGTGCCTGATTTCGTGTTGTTCAAGCATAATTGAGTCCTAATTGAATAACATGACATCATAGTATATTCATATATAAATTAGAAAATCATATTTCTAAATGTTATCGATACTCTTCGAGAGCGACTCTGATTTCCATGTAAAGTGGGATCATTCTTGCGAGGAGCTATCTCATGTGTCCATTTATAGCGCGCGTCATCCGTCATGACGATAATTGATCTGGGCGGCAGCATAATTTCGTGAGTTATGCTCTTGTTCTTCACTTGAGCAAATTTCATGACGACCGACGATAGCAAAGATAGAGAGGCAAGTTCGGGGCCAAAGCAGGGAACGCAATCGACATGCGCGCTGATACCCTGGCCCGGCAGGTACTCGTTAACAATGGCTTGATCTGGTTTATTGAGGAATATAGCCCTCTTAATCAGCCGATTGCAAAGCGCGTCAACCCACGTCGGCAACGGACCAAGGTAATTATCAGCTTTAGAGGAGCGCGCTTTATAGTCGTACCGATAGCCATAGTGTTGAACGCGTCGTTTTAGGTCTGAAATCCACTCGGATGTATCGATATAATTTACGAGGCGTCGCTCTTCTTCTTCTGTAATAAAATTTTCATGAAGAAGTAGACCTTTTATATCCGGTGCCTTGCGGCACGTTTGTTCAATTTCTGCTAGCAAATCCATTGTCATAAGACTCCGGCAGAGTAACAAACCTTAGAAGGTGTATTGCGTATTTGGCGAATACTGCCATCTGGCCTCAGGTAGGCACACTGAGGAAAAGCCATCTGAGGCGCAGATAATACTATTCCAAATTTTGAAGCCCGTGCTACAAAATCTCTTAGAGCGTTGCCAATCGCTGGTTCAGCAAAAACATAGCGGAGATGGCATCCAGGGGCCAGACGCTTATTTAAATTGATCATCGATTCTAATATATGATTGCAATCAGTGTCAGAAAGTGAATTTTGGTTCAAAAGATAGCTTGATATAAAATACACATCTGAATTTATTGGTTGAGTAAAGGTATTGGTCTGGCTTTTAAAGGATCCAAGATTTTGAAATGAATATCGATTAGAATTTAAAGATATTTTATATCGTTCATTAAAAAATATTTCGCAGATTTTATTCATCTCTAAATCAATATCAACTGGATAATATTGCAGTTCTAGCGGAGATGACGTGATCGATGTAATAACCTCACTGAGGGCAAGAGCCGACGTTCCTGGGCCAGAACCCAGATCAACTAAAATAGCCGCCGTTGTACTAGTTGTTATTGTGGGTAGAATATGCAGTAACGTATCAAAATGCTGCTTCATATAATTTAGGCAATAAAAATATGCGCTAGATTTAGTTCTATTGCTATCATTTGGAGGTCCAGCATTTTGTAGTATGGTAATATTATTTGGGTCTCGGCGAAAACTCTCCCACGTGGGCTTGATTGTGAGATCAGAGATAATTGTGTTTCCTACAATTTTCGCGAACAAGGTTTCAAAATCACCAAGCGACATTCTCAGGCTCCAAGGATAAATAGCAGTTCCATCAAAAATAAAGCATGTAAGTTTAAAATATGTTAATGGTTGTAATGGTTCGGAAATATATCTCGCAATAAATCATTCCCTAATTGAATGCCCCCCCTAAAACCGCACAAACCTATTCACCACCCACCCCATCACGCCCGTCAGCTTGAGCGTGCCATCGACCACGGCGAGGCAGATGCAGTCGCCGTCATCGTCCGCGATGGGGGTGTGGGTGTGGTCGGCGGTGGAGATCGAGAGGTCGCCGGGCAGATAGTGACCGAATTGGTCGCTAAAGCCGCCCTTCAGCACCAGCACATATTCGGTGCCGCCGTGCGTATGTTCGGGCATAGCCCCGCCTGCGGCAATCCGCATGAGGCGCGTGCGGCCCCCTGGCGTGCGGCTGGGGGTGGTGAGGCGGATTTCCGACAGCGCGCCGGTCACGCGCTTCCACGGGAGCGGTTTGGCCGGCGTGGTGGCAATGCCTGCCAGCGCCCGGCGCACGGGGCGCGGCATCCACGGCTCGCCCGCCAGCGGGGCATCGGGCGCGGAGGCTTCGGGGAGGGCGAGTTTGGCCAGCACGGTCGCAAGATCAGTCTTCACGTCTGTCGGCGGCAGGCTCTCCAGCATCGCGCCGCCCACCGCTTCCAGCGCCTGCACTTCTTTGCGGCAGTCCGGGCAGTAGGTGAGGTGGGTTGCCACCAGCAGGCTAATCGCCTCCGGCAAGGTTCCGGCGGCATAATCCATCAACAGCGAGCCGGACGGGTGGAAGTGGGGCATGGTCATACGTCCTTCAAAACCGCGCGCAGCCGGGTTAGGGCCAAGCGGATACGCGATTTAACAGTGCCGAGCGGGATTTTCGTTGCTTCCGCGATGTCGCGGTGCGAGCGGTCTTCCCAATAGGCTTGTTGAAGTAGGCTGGCTTGCTCTGGCGGCAAGAGCGCTAGGGCGGCGCGCAGCCTATCGTTTTGTTGCGCTAGATCGTAGGCGTGATCGGCCCCCGGAACGGGTTCGCCGAAAGCCTCTTCAGCAATGAGGGCGGGATCGTCCGCCTCCCAATCAATGTGCTTATCGCGGCGCAGGCGATCAATCCGCTTATTGCGGGCAATCGTGAAGAGCCACGTGCTCACCGAGGCTAAAGTAGGATCGAACCCGCCCGCCCGACGCCACAGCGTTACCATCACCTCTTGCAGCAAATCCTCAGCCTCGGCATCGGGGCTACCGAGGCGCATAAGGTACGATTTCAAGCGCGGACCAAAGTGAGTGAACAGGGCGGCGAAAGCGGCTTGGTCTTGCGATTCCGCTACCCGTTGCATGAACTGCTGCATCAACCGCGCCAGCTCGGCGCGGGTCTCATCGCCCATAACCGTCTCCAGCCGCGCCGACAGGGTTTCGGCGGGCGCGAAATACAAAGCCCGAAGGGCAGAAGGGTTCCGCAGAGTGGTCATTACTCTTTGTTCGCGGCCTTCTTATCGGCGGATCATTTTGGGGGCGATTTTTTTTGCCCATCGCGGCGGTCACAGAAGGCTGCGGCCTGCCTCTAACGGGGGAAGGCCGAGGTGCAGGGCGAGGCTCTGGCCGCCATCGGCGAAGCTCTCGCGTCGCCCCCCATTGACGCCCGCAAGGTGAGGGGCAAGACCGGGGCCGAAGAAAATCAGCGGCACAAATTCGCGGGTATGGTCCGTGCCAATCCACGTGGGATCGCAGCCGTGGTCGGCGGTGATTAACGCCAGATCGCCCGGTTGTAGCTTGGCGTAAAGCTCCGGCAGGCGCCTATCGAAGGCTTCCAGCGCGTCGGCATAACCGCCGGGGTCGCGGCGGTGACCGAAAGATTGGTCGAAATCGACGAAGTTGGTGAAGATTAAATCGCCGTCGCCCGCGTCGTCCAAGGCGGCCAGGGTTGCGTCGAACAGCGCCTCGTTCCCGTCGGCCTTGATGACGCGGCTGATGCCATTATAGGCGAAAATATCGCCGATCTTGCCAATGGCGAGCACCTGACTGCCGCGCGCGACCAGCTTATCCAGCAGGGTCGGCGCGGGCGGTGGCACGGCAAGGTCTTTGCGATTGGCAGTCCGGCGGTAGGCCCCGCTTGTGCCGATGAAAGGCCGGGCAATGACGCGGCCTATAGTGTAGGGATCGACCAAAGTGCGCGCGAGTTTGCACAGGGTTAGCAGTCGCTCCAGCCCAAAACTCTCTTCGTGGGCAGCGATTTGCAGCACCGAGTCGGCGGAGGTGTACACGATAGGTTTACCGCTCGCGACATGCTCATCGCCAAGTTCGGCGATAATCTCGGTGCCCGACGCATGACAGTTGCCGAGAATGCCGGGCAAACCGCCTTGCGCGATCAAGGCTTGCGTTAATTCGGGGGGAAAGCTCGGGATGGTTTTGGGGAAGTAGCCCCAGTCGAACAATACCGGCACTCCCGTAAGCTCCCAGTGGCCGGAAGGGGTATCCTTGCCTTTGGAGCGCTCGGCAGCGGCGGCGTAGAGGCCGGTAAAGCCATCGCCCTTCAGAAAGCCCGTCGGCAGAATTCCGGTCGCCTCGCGGGCTGCTGCCCCCAGGCCAAGCTCTTCCAAGTTCGGCAGAACCAGCGGACGACCCCGCTGCGCCAAAGACCAGGAGGCGAGATGCCCGAAGGTATTCGATCCCTGGTCTTGGAAGTGGCAGGCGTCTGGGGCAGCCCCGATGCCGAAGGAATCCATCATAAGAATAAGCGCGCGCTGAACCATAACCTTAACGTCGCGTGCCGCACGCCGCTTTGCAAGCTCGTTATCGACACATCCGACATTTTCAAACGATCTCTAAGACGCAGCGTTTTGCTGAACCAGCGGCGGCAAGGCTCGGCTGGTCTCGGCGGGTGCGTCTGTCACCATATCCGGCAGCCAGCATAGAACCTCCGTACCGCTCGACGACGACGTGAGGCTGACCTCCCCGCCGTGGAGTTCGACGATGCTGCGGACCAAGGATAGCCCCAAGCCTGCCCCCGCCTGCCGCCCCGCGCGCTCGAACCGCCCAAAAATGCGTGGCAAATTTTCAGCCGGAATGCCGGGGCCAGTATCGGATACGCGGATAGAGATACCGCCTTGCGGGTGCCGCCGTGCGCTAATCGTTATCTTATCCGTCGGGCGGCAAAATTTGATGGCGTTGGAGAGTAGGTTGAAGAGGGCTTGGCGCAGGCGTTTGGTATCGCCGACGACAGTGCCGATCTCCGCAGCGGAATCGAGCGTTAGCGTAATGTCGCGGACCTGAGCGCGCTCGCGCACGAGGGCTAGGGTGGAGACGATGAGGCTATTCACTTCAATCGTATCGCGCTCCAGGGCCAAATACCCGGCTTCTATCGTGGCAAGATCGAGAATATCGTTAATCAGCGACAGTAGCCGATGCGAATCAGCCAAAATACCCCGGCTATACTCCAACTGGCGCGTGTTGAGCGGGCCGAAATACTGTTCGGTTAGAATTTCCGAGAAGCCGATAATCGAGTTCAGCGGCGTGCGAAGCTCGTAGGAGACGTTAGCGATAAACTCAGTTTTCAGCCGATCCGCCGCTTCCAGCGCCTCGTTACGCTCGTGCAAGGCTAATTGCGCCCGGTTGCGTTCGGTGATGTCGAGAAAGAGGTAGAGGGTTGCACCATCGGGCATTGGCACAGACGTAAAGTCGATTTCCTTACCGCCGCGCCAACTGAGCACACCCGTACGCAGGCGACGCTGGCCTAGCGCGCTCTGATCCGGCTCGTCACCGTCCGCCACCCAGGGCAGGGTTGCGGCTTGCAACTCATCAAGAGTTGGCTCGCCCAGCAACTGTTCCTCGCTGAGGCCCCAAATGTGCAGAAAGGCGGGATTATGCAGGCGCAACCGCCGGTCGATCCCGAAGAAAGCCACCGCTTCGGACAGGTTATCGAGCGTTTCGCGCTGCACTTCGATAAGTGTATTGTAGGATCGCTCTAGGGCGAATTTATCGGTCGCGTTTTCGTAAGAATAGATCAAGCCGCCCAAGGGATGCGGCGCGACGCGCTGAAACAAAGTGCGACCATCGGGCAGGTGCAGAACCTCTTCCTTTGCGCTCACCAGCGATTGAAACTGTGCCAGTTGCTCGCGCTTATACGCCGCAAAATCTATCACTTCGGGCAGTTGCCGTTTTTCGCGTAGAGTATCTATCAACTCTTGCAGTGTCGGCTCCCGCGCCAACCACACGTCATCGAGGTAAAACAGGCGGGCGAAGGCGGCATTGAAGAATTTGATCCGCCGTTCCGGGCCGAAAATTACAATCGGAGCGTTCACCGCGTCCAACACATCGTCTTGCGCCGAAATCAAGCGCGAGACCTGGAACATCAGGCTTTCGATCTGGCGCATATCGGTAGCGGAGACCGAAATTCCGGCAGGGGAGGGCAGCGTGCGCAGGGAATAGGCGTGCATCGCGCCGCCGATAACCAGCGACACGGTTTCCACCTGCTCGCTATTGAGGCGCAAGGCCCGCATAGCGAGTTCGCGCGCCTGTTCGATGAACGTGTCGCTGCCGCGCATGAGGCCGGACCAGGCGAGGTTGCTTTCCACGAGCCGCGAATCCCGCCCAAATAGCGCGAGCGGCGTTGCGGCGGCATCCATCAAGGCTTGGCGGCGATCGGCGAGCTGCTGCACGGCGCGCAACTGCTGCTGAATCGCGCGGCCCCGCAAAACAGCGCGAAAATGCAAGGTTCCGATAACCAGTAGCGCCAGCGCGAACAGGCTGAGAAAGCCGACCAAGGGTTGCAGAATCGAGGGGGAGGCCAATTCGTTCGCCGCCTGAGCCGTCGGGCCGAAACCAACCCCCAATAGCCCAACGATCCCGGCAAACAGGCGGGAGCGGGCGGGGCGACGAGAGGAGAGAGTGCACATAGCACTCAGTCTAAGCAATTGCCGCCCGGTTGAACAGGCGGGTATTGGGTGTCATCGGATCGGGTTGGAGTTCAGGTCCGTGATAAGCGATGGACCTCGTATTATTTTTGTTCCCCACCTTTACCGACTCTTTAATGCCATACCTACTTGTGGTAAACTAGAAATAGTCTTGATTATATAATGCGGCAAAGGAATTCGATGCAACTCACCCCGAATAGCAGACGTATTTTGGAAGCCATCCTTTTGTTAATCCAGGAGGGCGAGCGGATTGGTGATCCCGTGACGCAATACGAGATCGTAAAGTCATTATTTTTGGCTGATATGGAGCATTTGGAGCAGTACGGTCGCCCAATTACCTTTGATAATTACGCCGCCTTAGAGTTTGGGCCAGTCCCTGTCAGAGCTTATGATTTTTTGAAACCGGGCTACAATGGGCAGGCTGATTTCCCTGATGAGGCATGGCCCCCTTGGACCCTGGAACGTGCGCGTGCCAAAGCCTATTTCTACCGGGGGCCAAAGCGAAACCCGAATTTGCGCGTTTTGTCAAAAACCGACGTAGCGGCTCTCTCGGCGGCGCTTGAAGAGGTGAAGGATCTAAAGTTCGGCGGAGTGGTGGACAAGACCAACAAAAATCCAGCCTACATCGCGGCGTGGGGCAGGCGGGGCGATAAGCGATCTGCTCCGATAGAGTATGTGCAGCTTATGACGGAGCCAGATCCCGAATTGCTGTCGAATCTCATTGACGCTTCGCGTTGTGCTTAGATGCATTCCCCTGGCGATGTAGTGCTATTCTGGAGTGATGAGGCGGATAAAGAGAAATACCATCTCTGCATCAGCTTGAATGAGAAATATCTCTTTGTAAATTCACCTAAAAAACGCCTTTATCCAGGCGATCTTATTGTTCCTTGTTCAGATTTTCCTTTTCTTGATCCGACCGTTGACGGAAATTCCATAATATCTTGCACGCTTATTGTTGGTTAGTCACCAAAAAATAAGCGCGCAGTCGTCAAGGGTACAGTTAGCTCAGATGTCCTGTTGAAAATTATCGCCTTCGTTGAGGACTGTGCGGTGATCGGCGCCGAAGATCGTGATGCGATCCTAAATGGCTTGGGCGACTGGGTTTAGCCAGAAGCGCTGGCGAGAGCTTACCCAGTTAATTATTAGGGAAGTCGCGTGCCGCGCCTTTCTTGCATCGCACGCCCGGCGTGGTATAACGCAAAGTCTGACGTAATCGCTTGAGGTTGACCTTTTGTCCGCCCCCTTGATCTTGGTTCTGAATGGACCGAATCTTAACCTGCTGGGTACGCGCGAGCCGCACATCTACGGCACCGACACGCTGGAAGACGTTCGCCTTGCGACATCTCGGGCAGCAGACCAGCTTGGCTGTGCGCTCGATTTTCGCCAGTCGAACCATGAAGGCGTGTTGATTGACTGGGTGCAGGACGCGCGCGGGACCGCCGCTGGAATTATCATTAACGCGGGGGCCTATACCCATACGTCGATTGCGCTGCTGGATGCGCTGAAGGCGGTGGACCTACCCGTCATCGAGGTGCACCTCTCCAATATCTTCCATCGCGAACCATTTCGGCACACGTCCTACCCAGGCCGGGCCGCGATTGGCGTGATCGCCGGGTTTGGCGGTCAATCCTATGTGCTGGCCGTGGCCGCCCTCGCCAATCTGATTAAAACCGCAGCGTGACGCTCGCGTCTCGTTTCCGGCCTCATGCCGCGTTTGTTTAGAGAGAAACCATGTCTCAGCATCAATTAGATAGCGAACTGATCCGCAATCTCGCCAGCCTGCTCGACGAGACCAAGCTGACCGAAATCGAATATCAGCGCGATAATGTTCGCATCCGCGTGGCCCGCAATTTACCGCCGCAGAGCGTGGCTTTGCCGCCGGTGCCGGTCGCCGCCCCTGTCGCCATTGCCGTTGCTCCTGTTGCCGCGCCCGCACCTGCCGATCACCCCGGCATGGTGCCCTCGCCGATGGTTGGCATGGTTTATTTGGCAGCAGAACCTGGCGCGCGCCCGTTCATTGCCGTGGGCGATACGGTGCAGAAAGGCCAGACTCTGCTCATCATTGAAGCGATGAAGGTGATGAACCCGCTGCCCTCGCCGCGCACCGGCGTGGTGAAAGAGATTGTGGTGACGGATGGTAAGCCGATTGAATATGGCGAGCCGTTAGTGATCATCGAGTAATCATGTTCGAGAAGATCCTCATCGCCAATCGTGGCGAAATCGCCCTTCGCATCCACCGTGCCTGCCGCGAGCTTGGCATTCAAACGGTTGCGGTCCACTCCACGGCAGATGCCGACGCGATGCACGTGCGCTTGGCCGACGAAAGCGTTTGCATCGGCCCACCCGCGCCGCGCCAAAGCTATTTGAACATGCAGGCGATTCTGTCGGCGGCGACGATTACCGGGGCGGAAGCCATTCACCCCGGTGTTGGTTTTCTGTCGGAAAACGCTGATTTCGCGCAGATGGTGCAAGATCACGGACTGGTGTTCATCGGCCCATCGCCCGAGCATATCCGCATTATGGGCGATAAGATTACCGCGAAAAAGGCCGTGCAGGAGCTTGGCATCCCCACAGTTCCCGGCTCCGACGGCCCCGTGACGAATGACGAGGAAGCGCTGGAAATCGCCCGGCGCATCGGCTTCCCCATCCTCATCAAGGCGGCGGCAGGCGGCGGCGGCAAGGGGATGAAGATTTGCCGGAATGAGGCCGATCTTCGCCGGGAACTGCCGATCGCTCGCGCCGAAGCTCGCACGTTCTTTGGTAACGATATGGTGTTCTTCGAGAAATTCCTCGAAAAACCCCGCCATATCGAGTTGCAGATTCTCGGCGACGGGCAGGGCAATGTCATTCACTTGGGCGAGCGTGATTGCTCGCTGCAACGCCGCCATCAAAAGCTGCTGGAAGAGGCGCCCTCTCCCGCGCTAAACGCCGACGAGCGCGAGGCTATCGGCCAGATCGCGCTGAAGGCGATGGGGTCACTCGGCTATGCTTCGGCAGGCACGCTAGAGTTTTTGTACGAAGATGGGCAGTTCTATTTCATCGAAATGAACACCCGGTTGCAGGTGGAGCACCCGGTTTCTGAATTCATCACCGGCATTGATTTGGTGCGGGAGCAAATCCGCATCGCCGCCGGCGGCAAGCTAACGCTGAAACAGGAAGATGTGCGCTTCAATGGGGCCGCCATTGAAGTTCGCATCAATGCCGAACACCCGGAAACTTTCGCGCCCTCGCCGGGCAAGATTATCGAATACCACGCGCCGGGCGGGCCTGGAGTCCGTGTCGATTCGGCACTCTATTCCGGCTACAAAGTGCCCTCGCACTACGATAGCCTCGTGTCTAAGCTCATTGTTCACGGCAAAACGCGCAACGAGTGCCTGATGCGCCTCCGCCGCGCTTTGGAGGAATATGTGATCGCCGGGATTCATACCACGATCCCCTTGCACCAGCGCGTTATTGCCGATCCCGATTTCATCACCGGCGATTACACGATTCACTGGCTGGAGCAGTTTATGGAGCGCACTGCCGCTGAAAAGGAGAGTGGCGACGCTTAAGCGGTGGCAGATCGGATGCGCTTAACCCCCGATCTCTTGCTGCGCGCTTACGCCGCCGGGATTTTTCCGATGGCGGACGGTCGGGACGACCCAGAGATTTTCTGGGTCGATCCCGATGTGCGCGGTATTCTGCCGCTCGATAATTTTCACGTTCCCAAGCGCCTAAAGCGTAGCTTACGCGCCCAACCTTACCGCGTGAGTATTGATACCGCCTTCCGCCGCACAGTGGCCGCTTGCGCCGCCCCGCGCCCCGGCAGCCCGGATAGTTGGATCAATGCCGAAATAAAGCGGCTTTACGGCTTACTGTTCGAGGCAGGCCGCGCCCATTCGGTAGAATGCTGGCAGGGCGACACCTTGGTGGGTGGGCTATATGGCGTTACCCTTGGCGGGGCGTTTTTTGGCGAAAGCATGTTTTCGGTTGCGCGCGATGCCAGTAAGATTGCCTTGGTCTATTTAGTGGCGCACTTAAAGGCCGGGGGCTTCACTTTGCTGGATACGCAATTCAAGACCGATCATCTCGCTCAGTTCGGCGTGATCGAAATTGCGCGGGCCGAGTATCGCAGAAGACTGGACGAAGCCCTGCTTCAACAGGCAGTGTTTGGCCAGAGGGATTTAGACCCGATAGGTTTAGGCTCAATAGATTTAGAACAGCCGCTGTCGTTGGAGGACGTAATCCACTATGCGGGATGCTGAAACGCTTGATATTGCCGAACTGCTCACGCGGGTACCCTCCGGCGATGAAGGGGCGTTCGCCACGCTTTATCGACAGACGGGGCCGCATCTATACGGCGTTGCCCTCCGTATCACTAGGGATCGGTCCAGTGCCGAGGACGTGGTGCAGGATGTGTTGACGAAGCTGTGGTCGGGCGCGGCACGGTTTGAAGCCGGGCGAGGCTCACCCTTGGGCTGGTTGCTGACGATGGCGCGCAATCGGGCGCTCGATCTCATCGCGCGGCGCGGGCGTGATGCCCCGCTGCCCGAAGAGTTCGATGAACTGCCGGACCCGGCGGAAGACGCGCTCTCGGCGCTGGCAGGCCGCGAGGATGCTAGTCGCTTGCACGCCTGCCTTGCAGTGCTGACGGACGATCAACGCCGGGCGATTCTGGTCGCCTTCTTCGAGGGGGCCACTCACGAGGAAGCGGCGGAAAAGCTGGAAACGCCCCTGGGCACGGTCAAAAGCTGGGTCCGCCGGGGCCTCTTGAAACTGAAAGGGTGCCTGGGATCATGAGCGCCTTGGACCGCGAAACGCTAACGGTTTTAGCCGGAGAATATGTTCTCGGCACGCTGCGGGGCCGGGCGCGTCAGGAGTTTGAGACCCTGTGCGAGATGGACCCGGAGATCGCCGCCGCGCGCACCGCCTGGGAAGAGCATTTCGCGCCGCTGCTGGTGCTCTCCCCGCCAGTGCCGCCGCCCGAAACCCTGTGGGCGCACCTGCATGATGCCTTGGGCTTCGAGGTTATCTCTGACCGAAGCAGTTCGGATCGCGGCCTAGTCGAGGAAGACGTACCCTATACAGACGATTTGCCCGCGACCGCCGAAATCATCCACCTGCGCCGCAGCCTGGGGCGCTGGCGCGTGACCAGTGTGATGATGAGCATGGCGGTAGCCGCAGGGCTGGTTAGCCTCGTTCTGGTCCGCCCGGACCTGTTGCGCGCCCCGACGCCTGCCCCTGTGCAAGTGGCGGAAGCGCCGCCCGCCAAAGCCGAGCCTGCACCCCTGCGCCCAATGCTGGTTGCGGTCATGCTCAACGAGCAGCAAGACCCGTGGTGCGTGATCCGCGAGGGTGCGCCCGACGGCAAACTCACCCTCACTCTGCTGCACCCCCTCCCCGACGATGGGCAGGACCGGGAGCTTTGGATTGTTGGCGACGATAGCGTGCCAAAATCCCTCGGCATCATCGGCCCCGCTGGCCTCTCCATCGACCCGGCTGTCGAAACCGCGCCGGGCCGCTTGATGGCGGTCAGCCGCGAGCCGAAAGGCGGCTCCCCCACGGGCACCCCCACCGGGCCGATCTTTGCGACGGGTAAACTGGTGAAGGTGATGGATTTGTAGGATACCTCTCTTGCGATAGTAAGAATTAGGGCCACGGACGGCCTCCGCCACCCATGCTGCCCGGAATCATCCTGCGCGAGCCTTATCTCGCGGCGCGCGACCAGCCAGGGTTATGGCGAGTGTCGATATCCTCTCGCTTTCTTTTAGCCCTCGCCCTTGGCCGCAGCCTCACCCGACACGCTTGGCATGTCAAACACGCCTGATTCTGCTTTTAGAGCTGCGTCTGACTAATCGCACGCAACCCTAAATTTTACGCACGACGCTATATAACAGACCTCATCACACAGTTTTGATAGGTGATTGCCCGGACCGCTCGTCCCGCCGCAGCGCCCATTTCACTGTCGCGCCCGCGCCGTCCGTTTCACCGCTAAGGGTGATTTGTTGGCTGCGGCGCATATCGAGACCATTGCCGAGATAGAGCGAGTCGGCGACGGCCAAGGTTGCCCCCGCTGCCCGCAGCCGCCAGCCCGCGCCGCTCTGGGTTCTGAGTAGAACCGCGCTGCCGCCGTGCAACAGCGAGGCTTGCACTTTTGGGTGGAGGTGAAATCGAATAACGAAGGGCGCAACGCCATAGCCCATCTCGCCGCCGCCCGGCACCAGCCGATCTTCGCCGCGCAGGTCGTGGCCATCACTGGCGAGAAACAGGCGGCGCTGCACCAGTAGCCCAAGCGGGCCGATGTAGCCGTCGTGACTAAGTTCCAGCCACACGCCGTCCGGGTTTTCTTCCCGGCTGACCCCAACCTGAACCGGGCCGCGTGTGATGCGGCCTTCTGCATCGAAATCGCTACTGGAGCGGTCGGCGAGGGTAAGGGTGGAGTGGGCAGCGGTAGCGCGCTGGGCCTTGCGCCAGCGCGGGCTTGCCGCCAGATGCGCGCCGCAGTTGACGATCAGCCGCTCGCGCCCATCCGATACTTCGAGGCTAAGGGTGCCTGCGTGGGCCGCCCCGCCGAGGGGGTAGAGCGCGGGCGGCACAGGTTCGCTGCGTCCGCTGGCCTGGGTACTGCCGCACTCGACGAGTACAATCGTTTTGCCGCGCTCTAGTCGCTGAAAGCCAGAATGGGGCGCGCCGTGCGGGGTTTTACTGCCGCCGCCCGCCACATCGAGCACACGGCCAATCCGGCCAGCACTGCCTTCCTGCCCACCGTTAAACAAGGCCAATGCGCCATCGCCGTGGCAGAAGAAGCGCAGAATCGGCACGATCCTGTCCAAGGCCAAGTTGAGGGCCGCAGGCGGCGTCGTGTGCGCGGTGCCATAGGCCGCGCGCACGGTCAGCAGCGCTTCCGTTGCCAGTAGTTGCGTAGAGGGGCAGCGTTCTATCACCCCGCCATCGGGGCGAATATCTTCGGTCAGAATAAGTTCGCTCAGGCTTGCCACCGCTTTTTCGGCCTGAGCCTGCAAATCGGGCGGCAGCGGCAGGGCGAGGCTGGCCAGCGCCAATCCCGTGAAAGCGTGCAGCCGGGGCAGGCCGGGGGCCGCCAGCGGGGCAGCATCAACCAAATAGCGCCCCTGCCGCCCAAGCGAGGCCAACAGGGGCGCGCGCAACGGATCGCCGGTTGTGCTTAAGAGAGTGCTCGCCGCCGTCAACCACGCCGTCACTCGCCGCCCAACACTATCGGGCCGCCAGGAAACCGGGTGCCAATGGCCGTGATCGGCAATCCAGCGCCCTATCATTTCGCGGGCGCGGTCGTGGGCCGCAGGGGTATCGAGCTTGATTAAGGCCGCAAGCCAGCCGAAGGCATGAAGTTCAGCGCGCCATGCGGGCGTGCTGGTGTCGGGCAGCCACGTGCTATCGCTTTCGCCCAAAGGGTGGCTTTCGCCGAAAAACACGAAAGTGCCGTCAAGCAGCGCCGTTGCGTCGCGCGCGTTGGTTTCGGTGTTACTGCTATCGCGAGCGACAGGTTCGTCGCGCGCCTCACCGTCCGGGGTATCCCACAGCGCGGGAAGGCTGATAAGCAGACGATCAGGGGGCGCACGATCCAGCCGCCGCCAATAGAACGGGGAGAGGAACCGCGCGTGCCGTACCCAGGTCCAGGTTGCCATCGCTGCTCGCTCTCTTTACCTTTTTCCGAAGGTTCAGGCCGCTTTCAAGCGCCGGATATTATCGGCATAAGCGCTTGGGCCGCCCGTGAAGGTGGCGGTTCCGGCCACAAGCAGATCGGCCCCGGCGGCGACGGCGCGCGGCGCGGTCGCCAGCGTAATGCCGCCATCGACTTCCAAATCAATAGGCTTGCCGCTGGCATCAATGCGCTTTCGCAAGGTTTCGATCTTCCGTAACTGGCTGTCGATAAAGCTCTGCCCGCCGAAACCGGGATTGACCGACATGACCAGAATGAGATCAAGATCATCAATCAGATAATCTATCATCTCGACTGGCGTATGCGGGTTCAGCACGATTCCGGCCTTTTTGCCCAGGGATTTGATGAGTTGCACCGTGCGATGCGGGTGCGCCCCCGCTTCCGGGTGAAAGCTGATAATATCTGCCCCCGCCTCGGCAAAGGCGACCACGAACGGATCGACGGGCGCAATCATCAAATGCACGTCGAACGGCAGCGCCGAATGAGGGCGCAAGGCTTTCACGATGGCGGGGCCGATGGTGATGTTGGGCACGAAATGCCCATCCATCACATCGACATGAACCATATCGGCCCCAGCTTCGGTAATCGCTGCGACTTCTGCCCCCAAGGTGGCGAAATCGGCGGAGAGGATTGAGGGCGCAATCCGAGTAGCCTGCTGCATCTTATCCTTACCCCTTACGAAACGCGCCGCAGGCGGGCGGCATAGAACCCATCAATCCCGCCCAACTCCGCCAAATGGCTCGGTAGGGTTCGCAGATCGCCTTGCGGTGTGATGACATCGGTCACGCCGCCCAGTTCCGCTGCCCGAATCGGCACGCGGATAAAGCGGCGGTCGCGCGCAAGAAAGCGGGTAATCCGCTCCGGCCCTTCTTCTTCTTCCAACGAGCAGACGCAGTAAACCAGCGTGCCGCCCGTGGTGAGCATACGGGCAGCAGCATCGAGCAACCGATCTTGCGCCAGCACCATTGCGTCAATATCGCCTTGCTGCTTGAGCCACAGCACGTCTGGGTGGCGGCGGGCGGTGCCCGTGGCGGAACAGGGCGCATCGAGCAAAACCGCATCGAACGGGCGCGGCGGACGGTAGAAGGCGGCATCATCGGCCACAGTTTCTGCCGTCAGCCCCACGCGGGCGAGGTTTTCAGACACGCGGCGCAAGCGGCCTGCCGACCGATCTAGCGCCGTGACTTTCGCGCCTGCGGCAGCAAGCTGCATGGTTTTGCCCCCCGGCGCGGAACAGAGATCAATCACACGCAGGCCATTCACGGGGCCGAGCAGTTTAGCAGGCAAAGCGGCACCCGCATCCTGCACCCACCATGCACCTTCATAGAAGCCCGGCAGCGCATCAATACGGCCATGATTGTCATGCACGCGCAAGGAGCCAGTGGGTAGAACCACCGCGCCTAGCTTTTTAGCCCACTCATCGGTCGTGCTGGGGTCTTTCAATGTTAAATCGAGCGCGGCTTCCCCGCGCAACGAAGCCGCGATAGCCTTGGTTTGCGGCTCGCCGTAGGTTGCGACCCACGAGGTCCACAGCCAATCGGGAATGGCGACGCGCGTGCGGTCGATTTCCGCCAGCACGGTTTCTTGCTCGTCGATCACGCGGCGTAGCAGCGCGTTCACAAAGCCAGTCATATGAGCCATATTGAGTGCGGTCGTGAGCGCGACCGTGGCCGAGACCGCTGCGTGCGGCGGGGTTTCGAGCACGAGAAGTTGGGCGATACCGAGGCGCAGAATATCTTCGGCCACCGCATCGCGCGCCTTAATCGGTTCGCGCACCAGCTTGGTAATCACCGCATCAATATACCCCAGGTGCCGCAACACGGCAGTAGAGAGCGCGCGGACGAACGCCCGGTCACGCGGGTCCAGCCCCTTCAGGCCCTGGTGCGTGGCGAAGGCATCATCGAGCGGTCGGCGGCGGCGCAAGACCTGGCCGATAATCTCAACCGCCAGTACGCGCGGATTAACCTCAGCGCCGGGGCGTGGCTTGCGTTGCCCACCGCTTTCACTGCGAACCCGGAAAGGCCGATCCCCTGGCGGCCTGTCTCCCTGCGGGCGGTCGCCTTGGGGACGGTTGCCGTAGGGTCGATCCCCCGGCGGACGGTCGCCTTGAGGGCGGTTGCCGTAGGGTCGATCTCCCTGCGGGCGGTCGCCTTGGGGGCGGTTGCCGTAGGGTCGATCTCCCTGCGGGCGGTCGCCTTGGGGGCGGTTGCCGTAAGGTCTATCTCCCTGCGGACGGTCGCCTTGGGGGCGGTTGCCGTAGGGTCTATCTCCCTGCGGGCGGTCGCCTTGGGGGCGGTTGCCGTAGGGTCTATCTCCCTGCGGGCGGTCGCCTTGGGGGCGGCTGCCGTAAGGTCTATCTCCCTGCGGGCGGTCGCCTTGGGGACGGTTGCCGTAAGGTCTATCTCCCTGCGGACGGTCGCCTTGAGGACGGTTGCCGTAGGGTCGATCTCCCGGCGGGCGTTTACCGCCGCCACCAGTTCCCGGAGGACGATTGCCACCGGGGCGGTTTCCAGGCGGGCGGCGGCCCGATGAATGGTCGTTCAACCCCAGGGCCTCCGGCTGCGCGGCGCATCGGATTTAGACCGGCTCCGCCAGGACGTGCCCGGCAAAGTCGGTTTGGCGAGGGAGGAAACAAGCGCCATCAATCGGGTTACTCTATTCTGCGTCGAAGGGTGCGTGGAAAACAGACTATCCGCTCCCGCACCGCTCAAGGGATTGTAGATGAACACATGGGCCGAGGCCGGATTGCGTTCGGCTGAAAGGTTTACGCGACCTTTGGCATAGGCTTCAATCTTTTGTAGGGCTGTGGCAAGCGCTTCAGGGTTGCCACAAATCGAAGCACCCGTTTTATCGGCTTCATATTCCCGCGTTCGGGAGATGGCCATTTGTACCAGCATGGCCATGATCGGGGCTAAAAGCATCAAAATCAGCGCGCCGATGCCGCCAATACCGCCGCCCGCGCGGGTGTTGTTGGACGGGCTGACCATCATGGCGAAATTCGCCAACAGGCCAATTGCCCCGGCCAGGGTGGCGGTCATCGTCATCGTCAGCGTGTCGCGGTTTTTGATATGGGCGATTTCATGGGCGATAACCGCCGCGATTTCGTCGCGGTCCAGAATTTCGAGCAACCCTGACGTAACAGCCACCACGCCCTTATCGGGGTTGCGCCCGGTGGCAAAAGCGTTCGGCTGGCCCTCGTGCATTAGGTACACGCGCGGCATAGGAATATCGGCCCGGCGCGCGAGATCGGCAACGATTTGATACAGTTCTGGGGCCGAAGCTGGATCGAGCGGTTGAGCGTGGTGCATCCTGAGCACCAGGGAATCCGAGGTCCAATAGGCAAAGAAATTCATCGCGGCGGCGACCACAAAGGCAATCAGCATCCCGCCCTGCCCGGCAATGGCATAGCCTGCCACGCCAAAGATGGCGGTAAGCCCCGCCAAGAGCAGAAATGTGCGCGCGTTCATCGTAAGGCGCCTCCTTGGCCGTGCCGAGTTTCAAGCGCAGCGCTTGCCCTTCGATACCAAGCATATATGTAAGAAGGCTATAGCCCCAATCAAGAAACCGAACGCGGAGACCGGACCAATGCCCGAAAAACTGCCCCCCCTCCCGCCTGCCGCCCCCCCACCTGAAACGAAGCCCCTTGAGACTAAACCCCCCAAAGAATACGGCGGCCCCCAAGGCCCCGAACCAACCCGCTTCGGCGATTGGGAGAAAAACGGGCGGTGTTCGGATTTTTAGGGGCTTTGAATGGTGGAGAGGCGCCTTAAAAATTCCTCTGCGGTCACGACGATCTTTTTGACGGAGGAATCCGCGTCAGCTTTAAATTGGACGACCAGTTGGGTGAGTAGATTGATCGATGCGCTTTTATCAATAGCTTCCAAAGCTTGAGCGCGGATAAGTAGTGCGCGGGCAACCAGCCCTCGCGCTACTGCAAACCTGATCCCCGCATGATGATCGATCACCCACTGGGTGTCAGCCAGTATACCCGTTGTGTTTGGTGGAACTTGTTCGCGGTAGGCCATGGCACGATCTAAATGGGCGCGAGCGATTGAAAACGGGATGAAGCCGTCCTGCCGCTCTTTGTAGCGTTCAATTGTTCGGTTTAAAGTTGGCAGGGCTAAGGTGAAAGGTTTTGTATCTACCGTCTTCAAAAATGATAACTGCGCCTCGTAGCATAATAGAAGGTAAAAAACAGCGTCGGCTTCCGTCACGGTATCGTAACGTGATTCTAAAATAAGCATAATATCATTAATATCTTGCCTGTAATTTATCCCAATTTCAGTATAAATACTAGGCTCCAGACTCATAACCAATAGCTGACGGTTGCCGCAATGCAGATGGCAGCCATAAAGACAGTTGCTCTGCGGTCGTATCGGGTTGCGATACGCCGGAAGTCTTTGAGGCGGCAAAACATGCGTTCAATGGCGTTTCGCTTGCGGTACAGGGCTGGTGAGAAACAGTTTTTCCAGCGCCGGTTAGCCTTTGGCGGGATGTTGGGAGCCGTTCCCTTGCTCTCGATTTTTCGGCGGACGGCATTGCTGTCATAGCCCTTGTCGCCATGCAGAAGTGCGGTTTTCGGCAGCGCGTCGAGCAGGGCATCGGCAGCTTTGCAGTCCGCCACCTGTCCGCCGGTCAGCAGAAACGCGATGGGGCGGCAAAAAGCATCGGTCAGCGCATGGATTTTCGTTGTCCGACCACCCCGCGAGCGACCAATCGCCTGCGCCCGTTCCCCCCTTTTCCGCCCGCAGCACAGCGGTGCGCTTTCACAGCGGAACTGTCGATCAACACCTCCGCCGGAGGCCCGCCTGCAGCGGCAAGCGCCTTGAAAATCCCCTGCCAGATGCCTTTGTCGCCCCAGCGGACGAAGCGATTATAGAGCGTCTTGCGCGGCCCGTAGATCGACGGCGCATCGACCCAACGGCACCCCGATTTCAGCACATGAATGATGCCGCTGATGACCCGCCGGTCGTCCACCCGCGCCTTCCCGCGCGTATCCTGCGGAAGATGCGGTTCAAGCCGCGAAAACTGCTCGTCGCTCAGCCAGAAAGCTACGTCGCTCATTCAAAGCCTCCATCACGAGGCTTTGAATCATAACTGCATTGGCTTGAAAAGAGAGTTTATGGGTCCGGAGCCTAATTAACGCGCCATAACCATTTAAAATATACGTATTTTTGTGCTTTAAATAAGCATTGCTTTTTTCTAATTCGCTGATGGCGTTTTTAATTTTATTTATGTATTTAAGAGTTAAATTTATGTTTTTAACATGTGCATACATGTAAGAAAGCCCAGAATATGATTCTATCCTCTGCCGTGGGTCAAGTTCATCAATGTCAAAGCCATAACGGCTTTCGAGATTGATAAAAATCTCTATATAGCGGTACTTTTTTTCGTCGTCGTCTGCGGCTCTGAGTATGTGACCTGCATAAGTCATAGCACTGATAACAGTATATTTTATTTCCGGATTTGGATCGTTTTCAAAATTCTTTAGAAGATCATTTAATATTTTGTTGGTCTTATCGAAAGGATCAGCTTCATATTTTGTTGGATTTATCAAACTGTTATTTAAATCTCGCGCATATTCGAGCCGGCGCGCGCGGGCGAGTTTGTCCGTAGCTTCCTGCGGTGTCTGGGAAAATTGGTTAAAGTATTCGATTATAGCTTTGTAATTTGGATCGTTTTGAGGCAGGGCCTTGGTAATTCTTGCCAACTCCGCGGTTGCCGATTCAGGTGATGGTAAGCTTGACGGAGTGCATCCTGCCAAACCGAGCGCCACCAAAGCATATATAAAAAACCGCATTACATTCTCTTCCAAAGTCGCTGAATATCGAAGACGGCGGTGTCTCTCACCAGGGCTGAGAGTCCCTCTACCCCATCACCGGCCGTGCCAGCGTTTGCAGCTTTTGCCGGGCGGCGCGCACGTAGTCTTGCAGGCGCGGATCGGGGTTGTTCTCGAAGCGGCGGAGGATGTCTTCGGCGGTGGCTTTGGCGTCGGCGGGGCGGTTGGTGGTTTCCATCAGGCGCTGACGGAGGCTGAGGGCGCGGGCGACGTTGGAGAGAATATCGGCATCTTGCGAGGGGCCGAAGCGCTGAACCACGCGCTCAACGTCGGCTAAAGCCGCCTCGGTTTGCGGGGTTGGCAGGCTTTGGCGGGCGAACGCCCCGTTCACCGCCGCACGCGCGATATAGGGTTGCAGCAGGGGGGCATCGCTATCGCTGTAGCGCTGAAGCAGCGGCTCGACAATCGCAAGGGCCTTGGCCCAATCAATCGGCGGCGTCCGCCCTATCAGCCGAAGTTGGTTCTCATAGGCCAAAAAATGCTGGCTGATGATGAAGGGCGTCGAAGTCGGCGTAACCCGCCCTTCAAGGCGCATCATCAGCGCGTCGATCTCGCTTAAGGAGGTTCCGTTGAGCGCCACCAGGGCAATTACCCGCTGGCTAAGGCTGCGCGCGGTGAACTCATCCTTACGTTCCGCCGGGGCTTGTGCTGCGAGAGTGTCGGACAGATCGAGATACGTCTTGGCGTCGGTGGGGCGATTAAGGCGGGCGTAGGTTCGGCCCAGATCGACGGCGATTTCGTGACGAACGCTAAGACCGTCGCCCGGTGGCAGGCGCTCTAAGCGGCGCTGGGCGGCGAGGTAACTGTCCAGCGCTTCTTCGTAGCGGGGCGGGGTGGTTTCGCTCAGGCTGTCGCCTTCCAGCCCCAGGGCTTCGGCCACTCGGCCTATACTGACCCCATCGGTTTCCGCGCTGAAGCGGGCCAGAAAATCGCGAACGGCGGCGCGTTGAGCTTCAAGGCGGCGCGGTTTGGCGTCGCGGTGAGCATAGATGATGTTGAGCGCAACCCGCGACACCACGCGGCGCGTGCGGATTTCGGAGGCTTTGGAAAAGCGATTCAGAACATCGTCGCCAATCGCCAGCGCTTCGGTTTCGCGCCCGAGCCGATAGAGGGCCAAGCCCTTTTGCAACAGCGCATCGGCAATATAAAAATCCTTCCCCAGAATTCCCATTGGTTCGGCCAGGGTTAGCGCGTCTTCGGCAAAAGGAATGGCTTTAGCGGCATCGCTGGGAGTGTTGGAAAATGCCCGCGCGGCCTCTACCCGCGCCATCAACAACCGTTCTTGCACGGCGGGCTGCCTGCTGCCGCGAAACCGGGTGACGAGCGTGTCCCAGGTTTCCAGCGCTGCCGTGCGGTCTTTCGGCGCATCGAGCAGCAAGCCTAAGCCCTTATCATAGAGGGCAGAGGCGGTAATCTCTTCCGCATCATCGCCGCTGAGGGCTTTGGCGCGCTCCAACGCGCCCTCGTACAGCGCGCGCTTATCCGCAACGGGCGTATCGCCGCCAAGCCGCAGCCGCATGACGCCAAGGTTGAGGAAGGACCGGGCAACAGTGGCGGCAATCTCGGGATCGGCGTTGCCGTCGAACTGGTCCATAATCCGGCGGTAATCGGCAGCCGCACTGCGATAATGGGCGGGGGTGAGCCGGGTGAGCGCCAGCGCGCGGGTGAAATAGCCGTACACCAGCACGCGCTGGTTTTCCGGTGTTTGGGCCGTGCGAGCAGGATCGGCCAAACGGTCGAGGATCGCCTGATAGGCCGGGTCGCGCGCCGGTAGGCTCGCGAGCTTCTGGCGATATTCAAACATGCTGGCCTCGGGAACGCTCACTGTTGAGCGCAAGGCCGAAGCGGGATCGTTGGCGCAACCACCAAGCAGGGCAATCCCGCTGCCAAGGCCCAAGAGGAGAGCGCAAAAACGAAAGCGGGGGCGCAGCATGAGCTATCCTGACGATCAGACGATGTTCAGGATGATTATAAGATTTCTGCTAAATTTCTGCAACGCGGCGTTGCGAGCGCGGGCCATCCCCCCGGAATAAACGGGGTTGGCGATGGCCCCGTTCGTCCTCGCGGGTTAGTTCTTCTGAAGGGTAACGCCGCCCTCGCCAATGCGGAGTTCCAGCGCTTTCGGGCGGGTTTGCTCATAATAGAGATAGCCGCCAAGGCCAATCAGCGCCGCGACGAGCACGCCGATAACAAAGCCATTCCGGTTCATGCTGCCACCCGTCGCACTAAACCAACAACGACCAGCAGAATAATCGCGCCCACAGTGGCGTGCAGCACCGCGCCCAGGAAACCCGAGCCGATCACCAACCCAAAGCGCGGGAGCACCAACCCCGCAACAAACGCGCCAACAATCCCAACGGCGATATTGCCCAGCAGACCAAAGCCGGACCCCGCCACAACAACCCCCGCGAGCCAACCCGCCAGCGCCCCGATGAGCAGAAAAATGAGAAGGCTTTCGATACCCATGTGGGGTTCTCCTGTGATCTTTACCCCCCTTGGAGGGGGGTGTGCTTAGAACAACGCCGGAGGGGCGGAAAGGTTCCGGGCTAAGGCTTTGGCGTAACCGGGGCCGGGAGGGCGGGAACGGCAGGAAGCGTTAACCCGCGCAGCGCTTCACGCCCTTTCGTTACCCATTCCACGACGCGCGGGTCGCTATCGGCCCCATAGAGGGCAATCAGTTTTTCGAGGGTTTGAATTGCTCCAGGCCGATCGCTGCCTTGGAGCGCCCCACTGCGGAAGGTGAGGGCTTGGGCGACTTGTGCCCGGACAGCGGGGTTCTGACTATCCTGGTAGCGGCTGACGACAAGATCACTATCTTCCAAAATCCCCTTGTTTCGGGGTGGCTGCAAATTTGAGTAAAGAACGATGCGATTAACGTAGGTTTGTGCGAGTTGGCCCGAAAATTTCGGATCGAGGCGATGGCCGTAGCGCTGGATCATCGGGTTAACAAAAGCCAGCGCCGATTCCCAAGCGCCAGGAGATTTGTTGAGAAAGGCAATGAGATAATTTGTGTTAGCCCAAAGTATGTTTTCGATGATATTGGGATCATCAGACTTAAAAAACTCTTGATCCATATTATCAATAATTGGCGATATTTTATTATAATAATTTATTCCCATTGCTTTAAATAAAGAAACTTGATTTGCGTATATATCGGAGCGAACTCTTTCGATTGATAGCGTTTTTTGCGGGTTATTTTTTGTTATATAGAGCAACTCATCAAGTTTGTTTATATTTGAGACGGCTTTGTTTTCGTTCTTGGTCAGCACGTTCATCATCGCCAAACCTCGATACACGGCAGCCTTATCGTCATTGATAATCGTCGTGGGGTCTTGAGCGAGGCGTTTTTCTATTTCTTGAAAAGCTTCGATAAATTTTGGCGTTGACTCGTGAGCCATACCAAATACTAAGAGCGATTGGAGCATGAAAGCGCGAATAGATTGGTCGGATTCATCGCGGAATTTAGTTTGGATATCCTGATTGAGTGCCTCGATATCAGCCAATTTTCCGGGAAATTTATCCCGTTGATAGATAAGAATATTGACTGCGGCGCGTGCGGCGAAACGACGTTGAAGTATATTGACCGAGGTATAATTGGTTTCCACCAAAGATCGGCTCAGGCTGAGGGCCTCATCATTTTTTCCCAAATTAAAGAGGCCGCCGGTTTTCTTGAGCGTCGCGTCGGCTTTCCATTGTTCTTGAACGTCTGCCGCAAGCGTCGGCACCAAGGTTAGCGCATCATCAGCAAAGGCAATGGCCGTTGAGGGTGTATTCTGGGTTTCATCGGCAAGGCTAACCAGCGCCGAAACCACCCACACGCGCACCTCCGGCAATGGGCTTGTACGGTAACGCTGCGTAAGGGTTTCAAGGCCAATAAGTCCCTGCTTGCGCTGCTCCGGGGTTCCATAAAGCAGGTCAAAGTTCATATTGTGATAGGCGAGAACCGCAATTTCCTGCGCTTTGGCCCCTTGGGTTCCCTGAATGCGGGCCAAGGCACGATTGTAACCATCCAAGGCTTCGGGCAGGCGGCGGGGGTCAATCTTCGTTGCACTGGTCGCGGCATTGAGGAGTGAGGCGCTAACCATGAGATCGATCAGCGCATCAGGGTTCTGCTCGTACTCGGTAACGAGGCGGGTATAGTCGTTATTGGCGGCCACCCAATCGGGCGGCGTGAGCTTCTCGAACGCGCGGGCGCGGTTAAACAAAGCGTCCGCCCGGTTATACTCGCTTTCCACTGTTTGCTGCGTGCGCGCCGGGTCGGCCAGCCGGTCCAGCAAGGCTTGGTAGGCGGCATCGCGCGGCGACAAACCTTTCATCGCCCTCGCAATATCGGCCACGGTCGCGCTGGGCGGGAGGGAGGATTGGGCCGCACACCCCAGCACGGACAACGCTAAACCGCAGAGAACAAGAGACAGACGCAGGCGCATAGAACGGACTCTCAAAATCTAGCGGTAGAGAGCATGACTATAAAATCCTAATCCTTTTTCTGCAACGCCGCGTTGTGGGGGCACAATGTTAGCCAAACAAAAAAACGGGGCCGTTGCCGCCCCCGTTTCTGAACGCTCGAAAGCCGCCGCCGTTTAGTAGCGGTAATGGTCCGGCTTGTACGGCCCTTGATTGTTGATGCCGAGGTAATCGGACTGCGCCATCGTGAGCTGCGTTAGTTTCGCGCCGACTTTGGCGAGATGCAGGGCGGCGACTTTTTCATCGAGATGCTTCGGTAGAGTGTAAACCTTACGCTCGTAGTTCGCCGAATTCTGCCACAGCTCAATCTGCGCCAGCACCTGATTGGTGAAAGAGGCGGACATCACGAAGCTGGGGTGGCCCGTGCCGCAGCCCAGGTTCACCAAGCGGCCTTCAGCCAGCACAATCAGGCGTTTGCCGTCCGGGAAGACGACTTCATCGACCTGCGGCTTCACGTTTTCCCACTTGTAGTTCCGCAGCGAGCCGATTTGGATTTCGCTATCGAAATGGCCGATGTTGCAAACAATCGCGCGGTCTTTCATATCGCGCATGTGATCGAGGGTAATCACGTCGATATTGCCCGTCGCGGTGACGAAGATATCGCCCAACGGGGCGGCCTCGTCCATCGTGACAACCTGATAGCCTTCCATCGCGGCTTGCAGCGCGCAAATCGGATCGACTTCCGTCACCATCACGCGCGCGCCTTGGCTGCGGAGCGAGGCGGCGGAGCCTTTACCCACGTCGCCATAGCCCGCGACCACAGCGACCTTGCCGGCCATCATCACGTCGGTCGCGCGCTTGATGCCATCGACTAGGCTTTCGCGGCAGCCATAGAGATTATCGAACTTCGACTTGGTCACGCTATCGTTCACGTTAATGGCCGGAACCTTCAACGTACCCGCTTTCGACATTTCATAGAGGCGATGCACGCCCGTCGTGGTTTCTTCCGAAATACCGCGAATATCGTCCATCAACGCCGGGAAGCGCTGATGCAGCACCAGCGTTAGATCGCCGCCGTCATCCAGCACCATATTCGGGCGCCAGCCGTTCGGGCCTTCAATGGTTTGGTCGATACACCACCAAAACTCTTCTTCCGACATGCCTTTCCAGGCGAACACCGGAATACCCGCTTCGGCCATCGCAGCGGCGGCTTGGTCTTGCGTCGAGAAGATGTTGCACGACGACCAACGCACTTCCGCGCCCAACGCCGTTAGGGTTTCGATCAGAACCGCCGTCTGAATGGTCATGTGCAGCGAGCCTGCAATGCGCGCGCCCTTGAGCGGTTGCGCCGCGCCATATTCGGCGCGCAGGGCCATCAGGCCGGGCATTTCGGTTTCAGCGATACGGATTTCCTTCCGGCCCCAATCGGCCAGAGACATATCCTTAACTTTATAATCGGCGCTCATGATCTTCCTTCCGGCGGCACGGCCTGCTTCGGGGTGGGCAAGCATGTATCAAGACATAAAGATAGCTTTATGTGCGCCGCTTATACGCGCGCGCCGCCGGAAGGGCAAGGGGAAGTCTTTTGAGGGTTTGCTAGAACTTGTTTTTAGCGCCGACAAAACCCGATTTCGCCGCCTCGCCCGCGCAAGCGTAGGCCCCGTCTTTGGTTTTGCCGAAATAGCGATTGCCGGGATCGAAAGATTTGCCGGAGTTAGGGTTGAGCCACACGACGCCACCTTTGCCGCAGCCTTTTTCCGCCAGAGCGAGATCGGTAAAACTTTGGCCGGGCAGGGCTTTGGTGAGGGCACCCGCCTTCGCAGCGGTCGAAACATCGGCCTTCGGGGCTTCAACCTTGGGCATTTCAACTTTTGGGGCCTCGACCTTTGGAACAGCCACTTTCGGCGCAGCAGGAACCCCGTTCGGTAGGGGCGTTTGAGCGAGCACACTTGTGGATAGCGTGATAAGCGCAGCGGACAGTAGGATTGATAGGGAGCGCATAGCTCATCTCCTGAGTAGGAAAACCTAAAACACTCTATCACCGTTGCGGAAGAAATACCGCCTTTGCCCGTCGCTGGAACAGGAAAGCCCCTGCCACTGATCCAGGCAACCGTCGCGGCCCTGCTCGTCCCTTACCCGATTCGTCTAAACCCCTTCGTCCGCCCCGTCCAGCACCACCCCCAGTTCTGCCTCGAAGGCGGCGACGGCAGCATTCAGGTGGGTTGCCAGCCGCTCGAAGGCGGCAAGGTCGGCGGCGGGGAGGCTAGCCAGCAGGCGTTTTTCAGCCGAAAGGGCCAGCGGCACGATCTGGTCGTACACCGCGCGGCCCGTCTCGGTCATTTCCAGGGTCAGGCGGCGGCGGTCGTGGGGATCGACTCGGCGGGCGAGGCGTTCGGCCTCCAGCAGGCGGGCGATGGCGCGCGACACGCGCACCTTATCCATCGCCGTGCGCCCTGCTACTTCGGTTGCCGTCATTTCGCCGTAGCGGCCCAGCACGGCCAAAATCCGCCATTCGGGGATCGTGAGACTGAACTGATCCGAATAGAGTTTAGCAATCAAGGCGCTCACGCGGTTACTCAGCACGCTCAATCGGTACGGCATGAACCGTTCCAGATTAAGCGGCGTCTCGTTAAGGCTCGGTACCATTTCCTCCCCCATCTTGCTTGCGATTTGTTTCTTATGAAACTAATATCGAGTTTAATCATTGTTTCCCAGATGAGATCGCAACGCAATCTGCCGCAGACGGCAATTTAATAATACGAGGGGAGGGTGCGACATGAGCGGAATGACCGAAATTAACCCGATGGGGACAGATGGTTTCGAGTTCGTCGAATATACGGCGGCAGACCCGGCGCACCTGGAAGCCCTGTTCACGCGGCTGGGCTTTAAGGCGGTGGCGCGGCATCGCTCCAAAAACGTGCGGCTGTTTAAGCAGGGCGACGTGAATTTTATTCTGAATGCCGAGCAGTCCAGCTTTGCCCAAGCCTTCGCGCGCGTTCACGGCCCCTCCGCCTGCGCGATGGCCTTCCGAGTAAAGGATGCGGCCTATGCCGTGCGCCGCGCCGAAAGCCTGGGGGCGAAAGTGTTCGCGGGTACAGTCGGGCCGATGGAACTCACTATCCCGGCGATCCAAGGTATCGGCGGGAGTCTGATCTATCTCGTGGACCGCTACGGCCCCAGCACGATTTACGATGTCGATTTCGTGCCGCTACCGGGGGTGGAGCCGGTGCCGTTCGGCGTCGGTTTAGCGCAGATTGATCACCTCACGCATAACGTCCATCGCGGGCGGATGACTGAATGGTCCACTTTCTACGAGCGCCTGTTCAACTTCCGCGAAATTCGCTATTTCGACATTGAGGGCAAGGTAACGGGCCTAGTCTCGAAAGCCATGACCAGCCCGTGCGGCAAAATCCGCATTCCGATCAACGAAAGCTCGGACGATAAAAGCCAGATCGAGGAATATCTACGCGCGTATAATGGCGAAGGCATTCAGCATATCGCCCTCTCGACCGACAATATCTATGAGACGGTCGAAGCGTTGCGGGCTAAGGGCGTGACGTTCATGGATACACCGGAGAGCTATTACGAGCTTATCGGCACGCGGCTGCCCTACCATAGCGAAGATACCGAGCGCTTACGCAAAGACCGAATTCTGATTGACGGCGCTCCCACCGAAGACGGCGGCATTCTGCTGCAAATCTTCACCGATACCGTCATCGGCCCAATCTTTTTCGAGATTATTCAGCGTAAAGGCGATGAAGGCTTCGGGGAGGGCAATTTCCGCGCGCTGTTCGAGTCTATCGAACTCGATCAAATCCGCCGGGGCGTGATTTAATGAAAGCCGCCTTCGAGTTCCCCCATATCGAGGGGGAAGCCTCGCGGCAGGCGCACTGCAATCTGCCCCCCGGCACTTATGAGCGGGAATTGGGCCGTGATGGATTCTTCGGTCCGGCCACGCACATGTACCACGCCAACCCGCCGACGGGTTGGACCGCGTGGGAGGGGCCGTTGCGCCCGCGCGCCTTCGATCTCACGCGCCTCACGGCAACCGAGCCGTGCCCGTTCGCAGCCCCGGCGCTCCTCGTGAATAGCCACACCCGCCTGCGGTTCTGGCGTGCGCCTGCGCGGATGGATCATCTCGCTCGCAATGGCGATGGCGATGATTTGATCTTCGTTCATACCGGCACGGCGGACTTGTTTTGCGACTATGGGCATCTTGCGATTGAAGCAGGCGATTACATCGTGCTGCCGCGCGGCACGATGTGGCGGCTGGAGGGGGCGACGCAGTTTTCGGCTTTGCTGGTTGAAGCCACCAATTCCTCTTACAAGCTCCCCGATAAGGGCCTTGTCGGGCCGCACGCGATTTTCGATCCGGCGATGCTGGACCTGCCGAAGATAGATGCGGCGTTTAAGGCACAGCAAGGGCCGGGGGAGTGGCAGGTTCGCATCAAGCGGCGCGGGCAGTTCTCCACGGTTACGTTTCCGTTCAACCCGCTCGATGCGAAGGGTTGGAAGGGCAATCTTGCGCCCGTGCGAATCAATGTGCGCGATATTCGCCCGTTGATGAGCCACCGCTACCATCTGCCGCCGTCTGCCCATACCACCTTCGTGGCCGACCGTTTCGTAGTGTGCACCTTCACGCCGCGCCTGTTCGAGACCGACCCTGGCGCGCTGAAAGTGCCGTTCTTCCATAATAATGATGATTACGACGAAGTGCTGTTCTATCACGCGGGCGATTTCTTCAGCCGCGACAATATCCACCCCGGCATGATGAGCTTTCACCCCTGCGGTTTCACGCACGGCCCACACCCGAAAGCGCTGGGCAATGCGTTTCAATCGAAGAAACCCGCCACCGACGAATACGCCGTGATGATTGATACGCGCGACGCGCTGGACATTGGGGCGGGCGCGGCTTCTGTTGAATGGGCGGGCTATGTCGAGAGTTGGGCCGGACGGAAAGAATAAAGGGGAGAGAAGCATGAAACTCGCAACACTTCGCACGGGCGGGCGCGACGGGGCTTTGATCCTGGTATCGACCGACCTTACCCGTGCCACCTCTGCCGCCGGTATTGCCGCCACACTGCAAGCCGCGCTCGATACTTGGGCAGACAGCGCGCCAAAACTGCAATCCCTGTGGGCAGAGCTTGAGGCAGGCACCGCCCCCGGCAGCTTTGCGTTCGATTCCGCCGCCTGTCATTCCCCCTTGCCGCGTGCGTACCAATGGTGCGACGGCAGCGCGTATGTTAACCACGTCGCGCTCGTTCGCAAAGCACGCGGTGCCGCGCTGCCCGACAGCTTTTGGACCGATCCGCTGATGTACCAAGGCGGCTCAGACGCTTTCTTAGCCCCGACCGAGCCGGTACGGATGGCTCGCGAAGATTTTGGTATAGATTTTGAGGGCGAAGTGGCCGTGATCGTTGATGACGTGCCGATGGGGGCGAGCGTGGCGGTTGCGGGTAGGGCCATTCGCCTCCTCATGTTGGTGAACGATGTATCCTTGCGGAATCTCATTCCGAACGAACTCGCCAAAGGCTTCGGCTTCTTTCACTCGAAACCCTCCAGCGCCTTCTCCCCGGTCACGGTGACGCCGGAAGCGTTGGGCGCGGCGTGGGATGGTGGTAAATTGCACCTGCCGCTGCTGGTAAGCCTGAATGGTGAATCCTTCGGCAAAGCCAATGCTGGCGTGGATATGACGTTCGATTTCCCCACGCTCATCGCCCATGCCGCGAAAACCCGGCCCTTGAGCGCAGGCACCATTATCGGCTCCGGCACGGTTTCCAACCGAGATGCCGATGGCGGGCCGGGGCGTCCGGTCGCCGACGGCGGCTTGGGCTACTCCTGCCTCGCCGAAGTCCGCATGGTCGAAACCCTTCTGCACGGCGGCGCACGCACACCGTTTATGCGTTTTGGGGACCGCGTGCGGATCGAAATGCTGGATGCTGCGGGGAAGAGTGTGTTTGGGGCGATTGAGCAGGGGGTGGAGATGTATGGCTGAGAGTAGCGGCGGGTCACACGCCTTCAGAGGGGCGGGTGGCTGCTGCGATCAATTCTTCGGCGCGTGCAATTCGCGCATCAGAGAGTTCTGGGAAGTGTGCCCGTTTATTCTTCGATAACTGCCCGTTATTCTGAAGAATGCAGCGGATCAAACTCCGAACTGTCTGTTGCGGTAGCCCATCCAGATATTCGTCGATCACTCGGAAGGCAGAATCGAACGTGCGAAGAAAATCTAACTCTTCTTTCAAATCAACCCGGATTGATTCAAGAATAGTTGCATTCAGGTAGATGCAAAGATCGGTGGCGTCAAAATAGCGGTAAAGGTCGATTGTCTCGTTTGTGACAAGGATCGACCCATCGCCGACGCTGGACCAGCCCCACTCGATAAACGGCATGATGCGCTTGGAAAAACTTTCCAGCGCGGCATCATAGTTCGCCCGTTTACGCAGCATGGTGGCAGAGATAGGGAAGATGATTCCTTCGGGCGTCACCTTAGTTTTCGCGAGGGCTTGGTGGATCAAGAACCGATGTAAGCGACCATTCCCGTCCATAAACGGATGGATAAACACAAAACCGAAGGATAAAACGGCAGCGGCGATGATTGGGTTGATTTGGACTAATAGTATTGCTCCGTGTGCCTGTAACCCATCCATAAGCTGCGGGATGTCCCCTGGTTTTGGAAAAATGCAGTGTATTCTATCTTGGAGCCTGACTGTTGATTCCCCAATATAGACCTGTTCAGTTCGCCAGTGTTTAGCTCTGAAATCGGGATTTGAGATGATCGTATTTTGGATTTCGATATAGCTTTTTGTCGATGAGAAGTCGAAATCATTGTGCTGTCTCAGCGCATCGATAAAACGGAGTATTTTATTATCGGATGGTTTCTCCGACTCGATTTCGTAAGAGGCACGAGTTTCTTTTGTATAGAGATAACTGACAGCCCGCCGGAATAAATCTTCGTCACCCTCCGGCATCAGATCAATAATAGCCTCTTGAGCGGCACGGGTATTAATGTCGTTGATTTCGGGTGTCCGCCGGATCAGGGGGCAAAAGTCTCGGTTTCCGATCAAATTGATCTCAATCCGGTGTCGTGGTGAACGGTTGAGGGGCGAACAGTTTGGAGCGGGTTCAAGCGTAATCTGGAGGTTGCTATCCAAGAGAGAGACATAATTTATAGGCGCGCTATCTGGCATGGGTAGAACGCGGTCTGTCAGAAATTCTAATAGAAACCAAGCCCGGCGAGCAAAGGCGCTCGTGGGTTGCTTCTCCAGCCACTCGGTTATCGCACTCGCAAAAAAATCCCAATCGGCCCGAAAGGCTGCTTTCACAATAGCAAGATCAATGGGTTCCCAGCGCAAAGCAAAATGCAGATCACCTATGCCGGTATCTCCATAATCTTGATCCCGATACCAATTATAAATATTTGTCGCGCTTACTTCGGTTTTCCTTGCTCTCGCGCCAACGATTGAAAATTGATAAGGTTTTGGAACTGGGAGTCTGTACCGGTCAATTAGCCCTCTTTGCCCGGTGTACCGTTCTGTATCGCGGAGCATATCGGCCTCGGGAATTTATAAACTAGGCTCAATCTATACGAAAATCTTTAAGCGGCAGTGAAAATCTTTAGAAATCGACGAATCTGTGATTTTTTTTATAATCTCACCGCTCCGCCCATTCCAACCGCCGCTGCCAGCGTGTACCCTGCCGTTCGGTGATGAGCACGGCGGTTTCCCCGTCTTTTGCGGTGAACCAAACGCGGCCTAACGTCAGCGGGCCAAGGTCGGCGGCGGTGCCGCTGGCGTCTATCTGAAGGTCCGGCACGCTCAAAGTGAGGCCCTCCGTGTGGGCAGTGCCGTTAGCAATTTCGATCCGGCCTTTGCCGTCCGTGAAGGTCAGCGCCCCGCCTGCGAAAGCGTTGGAAAGGGTAAGGCCGCGCTCTGCGGTACGGGCGGGGTTGGCTTCGCTGGCAGGGGCGAGGGCTTGGCGCAAGGCGGGCAGGTCGATCCCGCCAAGGCGCCCGCCGCCAATTTCCAGCGCTAAACTGCCCGCAAGGCGGCTCGGAAGCTCCTTCAGCGTCAGCGGTTTGGCGGTCAGGGTGCCTGTCAGCGACAGCTTGCCCTCGGTGTCTGGTTCATCGAAAAAGGCAGCCGTGGCAACGCCCAGGTCAGCATTTTTGAGGGCGAGGTTCACGGTCAACAGCGGTTCGGCCTCGCCAAACGCCAGCGTGCCGGAAAGATCGAGGCTGCCGTTATAAAGCTGTGCGCGGCCTTCATCGAAGCGCCAGCGCCCCTCGGCAAAGCGAACCCGCCCTGCAACATCCGATAGGGCGTAGGGCGCGTGCTCCAATAGCCCGATGCGAAGGGCAACGTCGAGATCGAGCGGCATCAGCAGCGCATCGGCTAAGCGGCCAGAGGTGAGGGCGCTATCTTTCCACAGGGCGGGGCGCACGACCGAAACGCCAACGCCGCCGCTAATTTTCCACACGCCGTCTTTCAAGGGCAGAGCCAGCGTACCGCGCGCATCCAGCGCTAGGTCTGGCAGGCGCAGGGCCGCAGTGTCCACCTGAAGCCGGTCGCGGCTGAGGTCGAGCCGGGCGGTGAGGCTCATCGGCCCATCGCCGTCCACGGCCAGCCCCCAGCCAAGATCGCGCAGCGCCTGCGTTTGCGAGGGGGCGTGCGCCTCAAGATCGAGCAAGGCGGTGCCTGCGAGGGGCGACCACGCCCCGCCCCACTGGGTTTCGATCCCGCCGAGCGTGGCGGTCAGGGCAAGATCGGCACGCGAAATCGGCCCCGTCATCGCAAGCGTAAAGCGCCCCTCAACACCGGGAGTCAGCGGCAGCGGCGCGCGCAACAAATCGGCACTGCGAGCCACATCGGCCACGGCTCCGTTGGCTTTCAGCGCCAAGGTGGCGGGGGTGGCCGAGGCATCGAGGGTACCGTTGAGGGTGAGCGGATCGGCCCCGGCAAAGCCCAACACGCGCGCCTCTTGCACCGTCAGCACGCCGCCGACCAGCAGGGCGGTAACTCTAAGATCGCGCAACGGATGATCGCGCAGCCGGGTCTCGCCGACAGTAAGCGACACGGCCCCATCAAAGCGGGCTAATCCGGCGAAGGCGTCTTCGCCCTTCAGCAGGGTTTCCCAAGGGGTGAGCGGGTCGAGCGCGTCCAGCGGCAGCCAGTCGGCGGCGAGGGTTGCGGTCACGGTCGGGCGGTCCCAGCCGCCTTCCACGCGCACGGTTCCGGTCACGCGGCTATTGTCGAAACTAAGGTCCAGATGATCGGTCATCAGGCTGTTGCGGTCGCCCGAAAACGCGAGGGTGCCGGAAAGCCGTCGCAGCCGGTCGCCGCGCGGAAACCAGCGCGGATCAAGCCCGGCCCACACCAGTGCGGGGCGGGGATCGTCGCCACCGAACTCGCCGCGCCCGGCAAAGCGCCAATCTTCATCGGGCAGAACGGCACCGCTGAGGGCAATATCGGTGCCGCCGGGCAAAACGACAGCGGCTTCGGAAATGGTCACGGCCCCATCGTTCCAGGTAGCGCTGATGCGGGCTTGCCGCAGCAGGCCGGAGCGCCACGCCACCGCATCGGCGGCAAAGGCGAGCGTGCCCTCGGGAATCGACGAATCCGTGCGCGGCACCAGCGGCGGTTGCCACGGCCCCCGCAAGGCATCGAGATCGAGCCGGGCGGTGCGAAGGCTGGCCTGCCACGTCAGATGATCGGTCCAAGCCAGCGCAAGCGATCCCGCGAGCCGTTGGTCGCCCAGCGTAAGCGTGAGATCATGCAGCGACAGCCCATCGGGCGTAAGATCGACTGAACTGTCGAGGGCAAAGCGCCCTTCAGCGGGTTTGGGCACGCCGAAGCCGATGAGATGTGCAAGCTCGGTCGCGCGCGCGCCGTCCCCCTTCAGCTTGCCAATAAAGCGGGCGCCCCCGCCTTCGGCTACAGTGCCGGTTAGGCGCAGAGTAGGGCCGCCGCCGCGTGGGCCGAGGTTGAGCGACAGAGTGCGCCCTAACGCCGCTTCAACACGCCACGGCAAACTGCGGTGGCGGAAGGTGGCGTTCAGGCGGGGCGCGTCGCCGGGTTTACCGAAGGTAAGATCGGCCTCAATCGCGGTCAGCCGGTCCCCCGCATCCATTAAGGGGGAGCCAGCTTCGCCGTCGATAATCCTAACCCGCTCCAGCGTGGCGCGGCCAAAGCCTAGGAAATCGGTTCCCGTCGGCAGGTCGAGAAATTCCGCGACCGGATGTTCGATGGTTAAGGAGGAAACGCGGATCGTGCCGAGCAGCAACGCGCCTAAATCGAGGTCGGCCTGAATAGCATCGGCGCGCAAAAATAGGGGGGAGCGTTCGCCCGCAGCCTCCCCCAAGCGCACCTCTTCAGCGCGCAAAGATGGTGTGGGCAGCAGGGTTAGGCGCACGTCGCCATCAATCGCTACGCGCCGCCCGGTGACAGTGCTGATGAGATCGGTCAACTCGTCGCGATATTGCGTCCAATCAATCCAGCGCGGCACGACCAGCGCGGCCCCGATGACCAGCACGCACAGCCCTAACAGAAGGGTCCAGCCAATTCCACGCTTGCTTGCCCGCTGGCCCATGATGCTCCTAAAGCGCAACGCCCGATAGGAATGTTATAGCAGAAGGACGCAAGCGGAGCGCTAGGGGAAGCATCGACTTTCCCCTAGCCTCACACCGAATTTATGCTTTTAGCAGCCGATTAACCGCCGAAGTGACGGCTTTTAGCGCGGCGGTAACGATATTGCGATCCGCGCCGACGCCCCAGATAGTGCCGTCTGCCGTTTTCAGTTCGATATAGGCGACGGCCTGAGTGTTCTGCCCCCGGCCCGTCGCCTGCTCGCTGTAGGACAGAAGATCAATTTCGATGCCATGCAGGCTTTGCAAAGCGCTGCAATAGGCATCAATGGGGCCATTGCCGCTGCCTTTGATCGTCGCTTCTGCACCCTTATGGCGGATGGTTGCGGTTAGATGGCGGATTTCCGAAGCGTGAGCGTCGGGCACCGTGGTGTGGGAGAGAAACTCGACCGGATCAATAGCTTTGATGTATTCGCTATTGAACACGTCCCAAATATTCCCCGCCGATAGCTCCTTACCCGTCGCGTCGGTGACGCGCTGAACCACGTGCGAGAACTCGATTTGCAGGCGGCGCGGCAGGGTGACGCCATAATCGGCTTCCAGCAAATAGGCGATACCGCCTTTGCCCGACTGGCTGTTAACGCGAATAATGCCTTCGTAGCTGCGGCCCACGTCCGACGGGTCGATGGGCAAATAGGGTACTTCCCACTCGCCGCTGTTAGAGCGTTTCAGCGCTTCCAGCCCCTTCTTGATCGCGTCTTGGTGGCTGCCGGAGAAGGCGGTGAACACAAGGTCGCCAGCATAGGGGTGGCGCGGATGCACAGGCAGTTGATTGCAGTATTCCGCCACGCGCACAAGCTCGTTAATATCCGATAAATCCAGGTCAGGATTAACACCCTGGGTGAACATATTCAGCGCAAGCGTAACAATATCGACATTGCCGGTGCGCTCGCCATTACCGAACAAAGTGCCCTCTACGCGATCCGCGCCCGCCATAATCCCCAATTCGGCGGCGGCAACGCCCGTGCCTCGGTCGTTATGGGGGTGCAGGGAAATGATCGTTTCCGCACGCCAGCGCGTGTGGCGGCAGTAATATTCGATTTGATCGGCATAGATATTCGGCGAGGCCATTTCCACCGTGGCGGGTAGATTGATGATCGCCCGATGGGTTGCGGTGGGTTGCCACACGTCCAGCACGGCATCGCAGACTTCAACAGCATACTCGATTTCGGTGCCGGTAAAGCTTTCGGGCGAGTATTGGAACACCACCTCAGTGTCCGGCACGGTTGCAACTAGGTCTTTTACAATCTGGGTGCCTTCGGTAGCAATCGCCTTAATCCCGTCCTTCTCCAGGCCGAACACCACGCGCCGTTGCAGCGTGGACGTGGAGTTGTAGAGGTGAACGACGGCGCGGCGCGACCCTTTAATCGCCTCGAACGTCCGCTCGATCAGCGGGCGGCGGGCTTGAGTGAGCACCTGAATCGTCACATCGCCTGGAATGAGGTTTTCATCAATCAACTGGCGACAGAAATCGAAATCAGTCTGGCTGGCTGCCGGGAAGCCGATTTCAATTTCCTTGAAGCCCATTGCCACGAGGGCCTTGAACATCCGCAGTTTGCGCTCCGGCCCCATTGGCTCGATCAACGCTTGATTGCCGTCGCGCAAATCCACCGAACACCACAGGGGCGGTTTCGTGATTTGAGCATCGGGCCAGGTGCGATTGGGCAGGTTGATGGGCGGGAACGGGCGATACTTGCTCGCAGCGTCGATCTTCATCGGATTTTTCCTGAAATATCTATAATCGGCATGGGGAGGGTGCGCGCGGCCCGCCTACAGCTACCGGAGGGCCGCCTTAAGGCCGGTAGCCGCCGATAAGTCGAAGCGCGAGCAGAAGGCCAGCCGTATCCTGCGCCCCGGAAAGGGTCGGCAGCAGAAACAGAGTGTTGGCCGTCTGAATGCTCATAAAACCGACGATAGGCGGGCGGGCGCGGGCGGGTCAACCGTCTTTCGATAGGGGGGCGGTCATACGCCCGCTATTCTGAGGCGCCTTTACGTCCGATTTGAAATAAGACGCCCCTCCCTATATTTCGACCCTACCCCGCCGTCGGCAATCGGCCCGCCTTTGCCTCGCCTGCCGCCTCTTGGGCCGCGAACTGCGCGCCGAGGCGGCTGGGGGCGGCGACATCCATCACCACTAACTTGCCTTTACTGGAGGCGTGGACGATAGCGTCTAGCCGATTGAACTCGATCAATTGTTCCATCAACCGTTCGGGGTTGACGCCTGCGGCGTGGAGCGCGTCGGCATTCTCCCGCAACAGAACGACATAACCGTTGAAGATGAGGGCGCGGGCTTCGCTGATGCCCTGGGCTTGGCGGATCATATAAGCGGCGTCCGCCTCCGCCTCGCCCCGGCGGCGGATGAGAGTGGAGTGAGCCTCGAACTGAGCGGCTTCCTGGCCGCGCGCCGCGCTGACGACCTTATCGAAGGAGCGTTGGACCTCCTCCGAGACATGGGGCGCGCCGACTGTGATGCTTTGAATTTGATACCCGAAGGCCGCAAAGCGCGCCGCCACTTGCTCTTCCAACTGATGGCCGAGACTCATGCTTTCTTCATAAAGTTCCGCGCTGCTTTTGTTGCCCGTCACCGAGCGCATCGCGTCCATCACAAAGCCCGCCAGCATTTCATCGACGTTATCGACGCTATAGGCCGCCGCGATAATGCTGTCGCTGCTGTCGGTAATAGAGGTTTGTACGCTGGCGGAGAGCGTCATGAACAAATTGTCTTTCGAGCGAATCTGCTGGGAGATGGCAATCGAAAACACGCGGAAGTTAATACGCTTATCAAGCTGCTCGAAAGGGGCGGGCAGTTTTATATTGAGGCCCGCAGGTGCAATCCGCACGAAGCGGCCAAAGCGCGTGACCGTGCGAACTTCATTTTGTTGCACCTGAAAAATCATCGTGAACAGCAACAGGCCGATCACAATCACGGCGATCACAACCATCGGCGCGGACTCGAAATTGAGAAAGCCCATTATGGGAAGTCCTTCGCGAAAGATAAGGTTACAGCCAGCCCTTCCGGCGCAGCCAGAAAAACGGCACGAGCGCCGAGGCCAGCATCAGCAGCAGCGAAAAGGGATAGCCGAAACGCCAGTGGAGTTCCGGCATCGACTCAAAATTCATCCCGTAGATCGACCCCACCAGAGTAGGCGGCAGGAACAGCACGGCCAGAATGGAAAAGACTTTTACGATCTGGTTTTGCTCCAGCGTAATCAGCCCCAAGGTGGCCTCGTGCAAATAGCTAACCTCGGACGAAAGCTGTGACTCGAACGTGGTCAGCGCCCGAATATCGCGCAATAGCAGCGTTAGGCGCGTGCGGCAGTCGGCGGTCAGGGCCTCGCCGGATTGCTCGATGAGGAACGGCACCAGTCGATCAAAACTAAACAGGCTTTCACGCAACAGGGCGGCAATGCGCCGCTTGCGCCCCAGGCGGCGAATGAGCGCCTGCATCTGTTCGTCCGATTTGGCGCGGCGTTTTGTCTCCTGATCTTTGAAGAAGAGCCGCAAGGAGACTTCATTGAGATCGGCTGCAACCACCTCTAGCACGTCCGCCGCGCGCTCTAAAATCGCCTCCAGCAGCCCGACCAGCAGGGCTTCCGGCGCAATCTCCTCGGGGGGAAGCGTGCAAACGCGCGCACCGAAAGTGCGAAACGGTAGCGGATCGACGACGCGGACTGTGACCAGCGTGGTTGCGGTCATTACAAAGGTGATCTGAGTGCGTAACGGCTGGCCTTCAGCCACGCCGGTGATGATGACGGCGGTCATCACGAGCGCGCTGCTTTCCCGGTAGAGCCGGGCCGAGTCTTCGATCGGGCGACGGTCTTCCGCTGTGGGAATATCAAACCCCAGCAACGCCTCTGCGGCTATTTCTTCCTCGGGCGTCGGCATATGTAAATCTATCCACCGCACCGCCCCCGCCGTGGTTGGCAGGGAGGGGAGGGGTGTCAGCCGAGTATCGACTATGCCGTAGGCGGTAAGCATAGAGAAATGGCGCCTAACGGGGCGCCATCACCATAATCATCTGTCGGCCTTCCATCTTGGGCATCTGTTCCACTTTCGCAATCTCATCGAGATCGTCCCGAACGCGGACCAGTACCTGCATCCCCAATTCTTGATGGGCCAACTCGCGGCCTCGGAAGCGTAGGGTGACTTTAACCTTGTCCCCTTCGTTGATGAACTTGAGCATCGCGCGCATTTTAACGGCGTAATCATTATCATCAATCATCGGGCGAAGTTTTATTTCCTTCACTTCGATGATTTTTTGCTTCTTCCGAGCTTCAGCTTTACGCTTCTGCTCTTCAAAATTGAACTTGCCATAATCGAGAATCTTACAGACCGGCGGAATGGCTTGAGCGGCGACTTCGACTAAGTCCATACCTTCATCTTCGGCCCGTTCCAGCGCTTCACGCAGCGAAACAATACCGACCATTTCGCCGTCCGACCCGACCAGGCGAACCTGCATCGATGTAATCTCGTGATTGATACGCGGCCCATCGCGGGTCGGCACCATGTCTTGTGGGATCCTAGCTATAGCTCACTCCTATTGAACGCCACCGAAAAAGAAAGACGGAGAGAATCCCGGTGGCTATGCCGCCGGAACCTTCGCTTCTTCTGCTAGTCTAGTCAGGGCTGCCGCAAGATCAAGCACTTCCTGTGCATCCCCGTCCATCCGGCGGATGGCGACGCTGCGATTTTCGGCCTCACGGCGACCGACAACCAGCATAACCGGCACTTTTGCCAGCGAATGCTCGCGGACCTTGTAGTTGATTTTCTCGTTCCGCGTATCAATTTCAACCCGCAATCCTGCGGCTTTACAGGCGGCGAGCACCTCTTGCGCGTAGGGTTCTGCATCGCTGGTGATATTCGCGACCACAACTTGCAGCGGTGCCAGCCACAGCGGCAATTTGCCCGAATAATGTTCGATAAGAATGCCGATAAAGCGCTCAAGGCTGCCCAAAATCGCCCGATGCAGCATGACGGGGCGGTGGCGCGCGCTGTCTTCGCCGATATAAGTGGCGTCCAGCCGCTCTGGCAGCACGAAATCAAGCTGCAAGGTGCCGCACTGCCACGTCCGCCCGATGGCGTCGGTTAGATGAAATTCCACCTTGGGGCCGTAGAACGCGCCCTCGTTCGGCAACTCCTCGAACGGAAGTTCGGCAGCGTTAAGCGCGTCGCGCAAGCCTTGCTCGGCCCTGTCCCAGGTTGCATCGGTCCCGGCGCGCACATCGGGACGGAGGGCGAGCTTAACGCTAACCTGATCCAGCCCGAAACCAAGATCGCGGTAAACGCCTAGTTGCAGTTTGCAATAGTCGAGCGATTCCGATGTGATCTGATCTTCGCGGCAAAAGATATGCGCGTCGTCTTGGGTGAACGCGCGCACGCGCATAATGCCGTGCAGTGAGCCTGAAGATTCGTTGCGGTGGCACGCGCCAAACTCTGCCATACGGATTGGCAAATCGCGGTAAGATTTCAGCCCTTGCCGGAAGACCTGAACGTGCGCCGGGCAGTTCATTGGTTTGATGCCAAACACGCGCTCCCCCGCGTCAACCTCCACCTTGAACATATTATCGCCGTACATGTCCCAGTGACCGGACGCTTTGAAGAGGGAGCTATCAACCAGTTGCGGGGTTTTCACCTCCACATAACCGTTTTGATCCAGCCGCCCCCGAATGAAATTCTCCAGCGTGCGAAACAGCGTCCAGCCCTTCGGGTGCCAGAACACCATGCCCGCCGCCTCTTCCTGCTGATGAAACAGGTTCATCTCGCGCCCGAGCTTGCGGTGATCGCGCTTTTCGGCTTCGGCCAGTTGGAACAGGTGTTGGTCTAGCTCTTCTTGCGTGCGCCACGCCGTGCCGTAGATGCGCTGAAGCTGCGCTTTGCTGGCATCGGCACGCCAATAGGCCCCCGACACTTTGGTGAGCTTAAAGGCTTGGCCGATTTTGCCCGTGGCGGGGAGATGGGGGCCAGCGCACAGGTCCAGCCAATCATCGCCCTGGCGGTAGATGGAAATATCTTTATCCGCGTCGATTTCCCCGATCCACTCGGCCTTAAAGCTCTCGCCCTTCTCGGTGAAGTACGCGACCGCTTGATCGCGGCTCCAAACTTCGCGGGTAAACGGCAGGTTGCGCTTTACGATGTCGCGCATCCGCGCTTCAATGCCTGCTAGGTCTTCGGTCGAAAACGGTTCGGCGCGGTAGAAATCGTAATAAAAGCCCGTGTCAGTCGCGGGACCGAACGTAACCTGCGTACCGGGAAACAGTTCCTGCACAGCTTGCGCCATAATGTGACTGCAATCGTGCCGAATAAGCTCCACGGCTTCTGGCGATTTCAGCGTGATGATTTCTAGCTTGGTGTCGGTCGTGAGTGTTGTCGTCAGGTCTTTCACTTCGCCGTTGATTTTAAGGGCGAGGGCAGCCTTTGCCAGCCCCGCCCCGATGTCGGCAGCCACCGCCGCGCCCGTGACCGGGCCGGGGAACTCCCGCACACTATTATCGGGAAGGGTAATCCTGATCATGTCACTCACTTCTAATCTCGTTGAGCAGCGGAATCCTGCGAGGGCAGACCTTCCGAGAGGGGGGCTTTTCTGTCAAGCCTTGTGGCAAGCCTGCTTGGTGGATTTTTAGGTCAATAACAGCGCAAGGACCGGGACGCGCTTAAGATTAGCTCGGCATACTCTCAGGGCATTCCGCTTCGCTTCATCGGAGACGCTGCTATGCTGGACATTACCCCGATCCAACCGGATTTTGCGCCCGTGACCGATGCTGCCCCGCCCCCCGACGATCACCGCTACGCGCAAATTCTGGCCCGCGATGCTAGCCAGGATGGCATTTTCTGGTATGGGGTGATGACAACCGGCGTCTATTGCCGCCCCGGTTGCGCCTCGCGCGCGCCAAAACGGCAGAATGTGCGCTTCTATGCCAGCCCTGCCAACGCGCAATCCGATGGCTTACGCGCCTGCAAGCGCTGCCGCCCGGATGCGATTGCCAGCAGGGCGCATCATACCGCCGCGATGACGCGCGCCTGCCGTCTGATTGATACGTCTGAAACTCTGCCAAGTTTGGAAGAACTGGCGGCGGCGGCGCACCTTAGCCCCTTCCACTTTCATCGTTTATTCAAAGAAATCATCGGCATCACGCCCAAGCAGTACGCTCAAAGCCAACGCCGCGCCCGCGTGCAGGTGGCCCTGCAACGCGAGAGTAGCGTAACCGAGGCGGTTTATGCGGCGGGTTTCGGCTCCTCCGGGCGCTTCTACGAGGCCGCCGAAGGGATGCTGGGCATGAGTCCGACGCGCTACCGCCAAGGGGGCCGGGGGCTTCGCATTCACTATGCCGTTGCCCCCTGCTGGCTCGGGCACGCGCTGGTTGCCGCGACTGAAACAGGGCTGTGCTGCATTCTGCTGGGCGACGGGGCGGATGTGCTGGTGGTTGATTTACAGGTGCGCTTTCCCCAAGCCGTGTTCGCCCCAGCGGCGGAGGATTTTAGCGCAGCGGTGAGCGCTGTCGTGGCCTTTATCGAAGCGCCCGCCCTCGGCCTCGCGCTGCCGCTCGATATTCAAGGCACAGCTTTCCAACAGCGCGTCTGGCAAGCCTTGCGCGCCATTCCCGCAGGCAAAACCGCGAGTTATGCCGAAATCGCCGCTGCTATCGGCAAACCCACGGCAGCCCGCGCGGTTGCGGGAGCCTGCGCGGCCAACCCGCTGGCGATCGCCGTTCCCTGTCACCGGGTCGTGCGCGAGGGCGGCGCGCTTTCCGGCTACCGCTGGGGCGTGGAGCGTAAGAAGGCGCTGCTGGCGCGGGAGCGGGGGTGAGTCTGGCGGCTAGCGGATCAAGCCCTGGGACGCGGTGAAGTCAAACCCGCAGTGTCGGCAGACGTGCGCGTCCTTCTTTACTTTTTCCGCGCACTTGGGGCATTTCTTGCCATTTTGCCCCAATACTAACAAGATTATACCTGATAAAAGCGGTGAAATTACTAAGGAAATAAAGAACCAAATTATTCCGCTGCGTTCTAATCGGCGTGCGAGCAAGATAATGGCAAGTGAAAAGACAAACCACATTAGAACAGCGAACATTTTAAGCCTCCTATGCTTACCCGAAACAATATTACTCTAATCAGTAATTTTCAAGTTAAAATTGTAAGATTTGATTCTCAGAAACCCCACCCGGTCACTCTGCCGGGGCAATATCGGCGATAACCACGCGCTCGTTCCGCACCCGCCCGTCGCGCTGAACGGTGATTTCGATGGGTTTGCCGATGCCGATTTGATCGAGCAGGGCGGCGAGATTGGCGATTCCGGCGACGGGTTGACCCGCGACATGGGTAATGACATCGCCCAAGCGCCCGCCGCTCCGGTCGATACCTTTCAGTCCCAGGCGCGCTGCCGGGCTTCCGGGGATAACCGAGGCCACGATGAGGCCGGACACGCCAAACCGCGCCGCAAGCTCGTCTGGCGCGGCAAGAATGCCGATACCGGGCCGGGGAATGCGCTTATCGCGGATGAGAATGGGGACGATGCGGTTGACGGTATCGACCGGCACGGCAAAGCCGACGCCCGCCGAGGAGCCGGAGGCGGAGAGAATGGCCGTGGTCACGCCGATCAACCGTCCGGCGCTATCGAGCAGAGGTCCGCCGGAGTTGCCGGGGTTGATGGCGGCATCGGTCTGGACTGCGCCGATCACTTCGCGTCCCGGCGCGGTGGGCAAGCGCCGATCCAGCGCGGAAATGATCCCAGAGGTCAGCGTGCGCGACAGGCCGAACGGGTTGCCGATGGCATAAACGCTCTGGCCAACCTTAAGGTCCGCCGAACTGCCCAACGGAATTGGACGCAGCGGCACACGGCTATCGGCCAGCTTTACCACCGCCAAATCATGATCCGGCGACACGCCAATCACCCGCGCCTCGTGGGCTTCCCCCCGGTCCAAGCGCACGCGCACACTCTGCGCGCCTTCAACCACATGATAATTCGTCACCACATGCCCGGCGAGATCCCACACAAAGCCCGACCCCGCGCCGCCATCGCCATTCGGATCGCCCGTAAAGATGTAGGCGACCGACGGCGCAGCATTCTCGAACAGTGCCACCGTGTGCTGCTCATGCTCAGTCAGCGACCCGCGCGCATCAACAGGCCGAGGCCGATCCACGACCAGCCACACCGACCGAACGAAGCGCTCCCCCATCCACAGAGCGGCGATGAGGAGAAGGCCGAGAAGGAGCAGGCGGGAGAGCTTCATAAAGACTCTTCCTGAATAATGCCTTGATATTTCAATGCAGAGTAGAGAAAGGGTGCCCGAAATTTTAGTTCATCACTATCTCCACCCATGCGGTACGCTTTTATTAACTGGCTGCGCCTTCTCTTCAAATTCTTACTATTAAGTCTAAGTGTGTTGATTGTCATTCGGCATGCTTCAATCCAATCTTCATGCCCTGGAAACTCCCGGAGATTTACAGAGCCATCATCTATATTGAGATATAAAAAATCCTCTGGAATCGAAATCGGGTCGATGATCTCTTCTGAATCCCCCTTGTTGTAGTTGATTTTTTTTAGGCAAAGACGGTAGTTAGCCCACTCATAGGCCCAATCTTTATGTTTTACCTTGGGCTTAAAGTGGTCAATTGAGACTTTTTGATTATCTATTTCTTCGTCAAAATCGATATATAAGCCTGTGAATGCACAAACCCCATTGTATATATTATATATCTCTCGTGTGTAATCTGCCCAAAATGCTTTGAAATGCTTAGATTGCAGCGGCTCAGTCCGCTGCTCTTCGACTGTTGCGAGGTGAGTTCGCCCCTTTTGGCGCACGCCTGCGTCAAACCAACTCGGTTCATCGGCAAGTGTAAGCGGGATCATGGCTGACCTCGCAGCGTCAGTCCTTTTTGCTTGGCAAGCCAAACCCAGTGGGTCCGCTCCAGATGATCCGGGGCGAAATGCGCCCGCATCAACCGATCAACTTCGTCAATCTCGGCTTGGCTTGGCTTTTCTTGCTCAAAGAGTGCGGCCCGCTTTTTGAGTGCCTCTGCATTCGGCTCCGGTATATCGTCAGTATTAAACATATCACTCATGAGCCATTCACCGACGGAGCCGAGCTTTTCAAACTCAACCTCCCTCAGTTCCACGCGGCCCCGCTCGCCCGGAGCGCCGGGGGTTAGCTGAAGGTCCAGCAACTTGTCTATCGCCGGATCGAAATGCGGCTCAATCCCCGTTAGCACGATGGGCGAATGGGTGGTGCAGATGACTTGAAC
>JAAFIC010000015.1 GCA_013298565.1 Alphaproteobacteria bacterium
CTATTGGCTCGGCGGCGCGCGGCGGGAAGAGCTTTCGCACCGGCGCGATGTTGAAACCATTATAGATTTTCTGGAAATCCAGCATGTTCGCCGGGCGATGGCGGGAACCCTCTCTTACGGTCTTCGCAAGCGTGTCGAGCTTGCCCGCGCCATGGCGCTAACGCCCGATCTGATTTTGCTCGACGAGCCGATGGCCGGGATGAACCTTGAAGAGAAGGAGGATATGGCCCGCTTTGTCATAGATCTCAACGAAGAGTGGGGCATGACCATTGTGATGATCGAGCATGATATGGGCGTGGTCATGGATATTTCGCACCGGGTAATGGTGCTGGATTTCGGTAAGAAAATCGCCGAAGGGCTGCCCGATGAAGTGATGGCGAACGAACACGTGCGGAGAGCCTATTTGGGCGAAGTCGATGATGCCGCCCAGGGCGATACGCCCGCAGTACATGTTGCGTAGGGGGCGGGCACCATGAGCATCACTCTCGATCCTACCCTCGATACCTTTCCGAAACTCCTGGCTCACAACGGCAGAACCTACCCGGCTGAAATCGCGATGCGGGAAAAGCAGTTCGGTATTTGGGTGAGCTTTACTTGGGCAGAGGTGCTGGCGCGCACGCAGGCGCTCACGCTGGGCCTTGCCACGCTCGGCGTCACGAAAGGCAGCGTTGTCGGCCTGATTGGCGACAATCGCCCGGATTGGGTGATGGGGGAGCTTGCCACGCACACGCTCGGCGGCCTCAGCCTTGGCATTTACCGCGATGCGATGGAGGATGAGGTTGCCTATCTCGTCACCTACGCCGACATCGACGTGATGCTGTGCGAGGATGAAGAGCAGATAGACAAACTACTGTCGCTCGCTGACAGCATCCCCTCCGTCCGGCATATCGTCTATGCCGATCCGCGTGGGATGCGGAAGTACGAAGACTCGCGCCTGATTTCGCTGCAAGAGGTGCTGGCGCGGGGCGCGCAAGCGCTCGCCAGTGACCCTAAGCGCTTCGAGACGCTGGTTGCGGCAACAGAGACGGAGGCGGTGGCCGTGCTCTGCACGACTTCCGGCACCACGTCTCACCCCAAGCTCGCTATGCTCACGGGCGGGTCGATGGTGCGGCACGCGCGCTCTTACCTCTCGGTCGATCCGAAGGGGCCAGCCGATGATTACGTTTCCGTGCTGCCGCTGCCCTGGATCATGGAGCAGATGTACGCGGTAGCGAAATGGCTGGTTTGCCGCATGGTCGTGAATTTCGTCGAAGAGCCGGAAACGATGATGGCCGATATGCGCGAAATTGGCCCGACCTTCGCCCTGCTCGCGCCGCGCGTGTGGGAGACGATTGCGGGCGACGTGCGCGCCAAGATTATGGACTCAAGCCGCCTGAAGCGGGTTCTGTATGATTTTGGCATGACGCTGGGGCAAAAGGCGCTGGCCGATGGGCGGCGCTCGGTTTTGGCGGATTTCATCCTGTTCCGGGCCTTGCGGGACCGTCTGGGCTTCACGCGCCTGCGCTCGGCAGCAACCGGCGGCGCGGCCTTGGGGCCTGATACGTTCAAGTTCTTTCAGGCGATGGGCGTGCCCCTGCGCCAGCTTTACGGCCAAACCGAGACGATGGGGGCCTATACCATCCACCGGGCGGGGGAGGTGGATTTCGATACGGTCGGCGTCGCCTTCGACGACAGCATCGACATTCGCATTGATACGCCAGACCAAAACGGCATCGGCGAAATCGTAACCCGTCACCCGAACATGTTCACCGGCTATTTCCGCAACGAGGCCGCCTCGCAAGCTGATATTCGCGACGGCTGGATGCATACGGGCGATGCAGGGTACTTCGATAAGAAGGGCCATCTGACCGTGATCGACCGCATCAAGGACATTGCCACCACCAGCAGCGGCGCGCGCTTCTCCCCCGCCTATATCGAGAATAAGCTGAAGTTTAGCCCCTATGTGGCCGAAGCGGTTATCTTAGGTGATCACCGCGATTATTTGGCGGCGATGCTCTGCATTCGCTATCCGGTGGTCTCCAAATGGGCCGAAAAGAATCGGCTCTCGTTCACGACGTATTCCGATCTATCGGCGAAGGACGAAACCTATGCGCTGCTGCATCGGGAAGTGATGCAAATCAACGAGGGGTTGCCGGAGTTCCAGCGCATCCGCAAGTTTCTGCTGTTGTATAAGGAACTGGATGCCGATGATGGCGAACTTACCCGCACGCGCAAAGTGCGGCGTGGCGTGGTGAACGAGAAATACACCGACATTATCCAGGCGGTTTACGGCGACGTGGCGATCGTTCCCATTGATACCACCATCGTGTTCCAAGATGGCACCAAGCAACGGATTAAAACCAGCGTGCGCGTGATTGATTTGCGGGAAGCCTCTGGCATGGGTTCTGAAACTGGCAGCGGCGGCACCCGCCCGCACGCGGCTTAGGGGAGGGGCGCGTTCATGGATCTAACCCTGCTGGGGCAGTTGCTGCTCAATGGCTTGATCGTCGGTACGCTCTACGGCGTCGTCGGCATGTGTTTCGTGCTGATTTATAAGGCCAGCCAAGTAGTGAACTTCGCGCAAGGCGAGTTTCTGCTGATTGGTGCCTGGGTTTGTTGGTTTTTTCTCACGAAATATCAGGTGCCGTTCTTCGTCGGCTTCTTCCTTACGCTCGCTTTTATGGCGGCTTTCGGCGTGCTGTTGCAGGTGGTCGTGCTGCGCCCTTTGATTGGCGAGCCGATTATCTCGGTAATTATGGTCACGATTGGCCTTTCCATCGTGTTCCAAGCCGCGATGAAATGGGCCTTTGGGGTGTACGCCCAAGCCTTCCCGCAGATTTTCGAGAAAGCCTCGTTCTCCCTCTTCGGGTTGCAGGTAAAAACCGCCTACGGGTTATCTTTGGCTGTTTCGGTCGTGATTATGGCCGGGTTCGCCTACTTCTTTAAGTACACGCGCTACGGCCTTGCGATGCGCGCTACGGCCTATAACCAGCAGGCAGCGCAGAGCTTAGGCATTTCGATCAAACACGTCTTTGCGTTGGCCTGGGCGATTTCGGCAATGGTTTCCACCGTTGCGGGCGTCGTCGTTGGGTTGGTAAACGGTGTGTCGTCGGCGCTGTCGGCCTTTGGGATCAAGGTTTTCCCGGCAGTGATCTTGGGCGGGCTTGATTCGGTGATTGGGGCGGTTGTCGGCGGGCTTATCGTTGGGTTGCTGGAGAATTTTGCCCATTACATCGACAGCCAGTTCCTCCACTGGGGAAACATGTACGAGGTCGCCCCTTTCTATGTGCTGATCTTGATTTTGATGATTAAGCCTTACGGCCTGTTCGGCACCAAAGACATCGAGCGCGTTTAACTTTTCAGGGGAAAAGATCATGGCTGGTGTAAGCGTGCGCCCCTGCGGGGACTTCCGAACCACCTACGGGGCGGATACGCATATTTTCGATACACGCAACTCGTTTATCTTTGCTGTGTTGGGGGTGGCGCTGCTGATGGTCGCGCCCTTCGTTCTGAGCAATTACATGCTCTCGCTGTTTATTCAGATCGGCTATTACGCGATTGCCGCGCTGGGGCTGAACATTGTCGTTGGGTTTACCGGGCAAATTTCGATTGGACACGCGGCCTTCTTCGGCTTCGGCGCCTTCGCCTCGGCCTGGATTAGCAATCACGGCATTCCGGTGTTCTTTGCCATTCCGTTAGCGGGCGTGATGACGACGGCGGTTGGGCTGTTGTTCGGTCTGCCAGCAGGGCGACTGAAGGGGTTGTACCTCGCTATCGCCACGTTGGCCGCGCAGATTATTCTGCAAGATTTTTTCGCGCGGGCCGAATGGTTTACCGGCGGCGTTGCGGGGGCACATGCGGAGCCGTTCTCGCTGTTCGGCTATCAATTCACCAACGATAAGAGCTACTTTTATGTTGTGCTATTTTATCTCGTTATCTCCTTCGTCGCCGTCGCCAACCTGATGCGAACCCGCGACGGGCGCGCTCTAATCGCGGTGCGCGACCATTATTTATCGGCGGAAATGATGGGGATTAACCTGATGAAATATCGGGTGCTTTCCTTTGGTCTCTCCGCCTTCTTCGCGGGGATCGGCGGGGCGCTGTCAGCCCATTACGCGCAGTTCGTTTCGGTCGAAGGCTTTACTATTCTGCTCTCGATCCAGTTTCTCGGCATGATTATCATTGGCGGTTTAGGCTCGGTGATGGGCACGCTGATGGGAACCGCTTTTATGGTGCTGCTGCCCGAAGCGATGGACGCGGCAACGCGGCTGCTATCGGGTACTTTCATTGATACCGCCTTGGGCCTACGGGCTAATGTTTCGTATTTGCGCGAAATTGCCATCGGGGCCACAATTATCCTGTTTTTGATCTTCGAGCCAGATGGGCTTGCCCATCGGTGGCGGCAGATCAAGGCTTACTGGAAGCTCTATCCGTTCTCTTATTAAAAAAGGCGCAAAATCCTCAAGTAGGCCGAAGGCCGGTAGGATGAAGAACTCGTCCTCAAGTAGGCCGAAGGCCGGTAGGATGAAGAACTCGTCCTCAAGTAGGCCGAAAGCCGGTAGGACAAAAAGCCGAAAAGAGACGGGACATCAAACGATCACAATCCACTGGGAGGACATCATGCGCGTTCAACAATTACTGACTGCAACTGGTCTTGTTCTGGCGCTTACCGTTCCGGGCGTCGCCGCCGCACAAATCAAGATTGGCCATCTCGCCGATTACACCGGCGGCACGTCCGACATTGGTAAGCCGTTCGGGGAAGGCGTGGCAGAAGCCTTCGCCCATATCAACGCCACGGGCGGCGTGAACGGCAAGAAAGTCGAGATTGATACCGTCGATTACGGCTACCAAGTGCCGCGCGCGCTGGCGACCTATAAGAAATGGGCTGGCAGTAGTCCAAAAATCTCGGCCATCATGGGTTGGGGGACGGCGGATACCGAGGCGCTGGTAAATTTCGTGACGCAAGACGAAATTCCCTATCTCTCTGGGTCTTACGCTGGGCAGTTGGCTGACCCGCAGAAAAAAGGCCCGCGCACAGAAAAAGCTACGCCCTATAACTTCTTCTACGGACCAAGTTACTCCGATGCGGCGCGCGCTATGGTGCAGTGGGCCGCGACGGACTGGAAGGCCAAGGGCAAGGCTGGCGCGCCGAAATATGTTCACATGGGCGCGAACCACCCCTACCCGAACGCCCCCAAAGCCGCAGGCGAGGAAGCGGCTAAGGCCGCAGGGTTCGACGTTCTGCCCGCCATTCAATTCCCGCTTGCCCCTGGTGATTTCACGGCACAATGCCTAACGCTGAAGCAGTCCGGCGCGCAGTATGCCTATCTTGGCAATACGGCGGCCTCCAATGTCGCCGTTATGAAAGCCTGCCAGACCGCCGGAGTTGAGGTGCAGTTCCTCGGGAATGTTTGGGGTGTGGATGAAAACGCCCTGAAAGCTGCCGGGATCGCCGGGAATAATGTGGTTTATCCGATGCGGACGGATGTGCTGTGGGGCGCGGACGTGCCGGGCATGAAAACGATACGCGATATTGCCAAGCGCACAGATGCCGCAGGCGGCTACCGTTCGCTGCATTATGTGGCCGGTATCTGCGCTTCTTACTACATGAAGGAAGCCCTGGAATGGGCCGATAAGAACGGCGGCGTGTCGGGTCCGAACGTGAAGAAAGCCTTCTATCAAAAGAAGGACTGGGTGCCGGCCGGGCTTGAAGGCGTCTGCCGTCCCGTTACTTGGACTGAAGACGATCACCGCCCAACGCTCGATGTAGCCCTGTTCAAGACAACCGTTTCCGGTAATACCGATGCACCGCTGCCGGACCTGATTGGCAAGGTGATTAAGCTCGATAAAGCGGCGGACGTGAAGCTGGAACGTAAGCTCGACCTGCTCGGCTGGTAATCGCAGCCCAACCCCCGGCCTTTCTGTTAGAGGGGCCGGGGACTGTGGGGAAAGGGGAGAGATGTGACCCAAGTTGCCCAAAAGCCAGACGCCCAAAAACCAGATGCTGCCCCGCCGCTGCTGTCGGTCAATAATATCGAGGTCGTTTATAATGATGTGATTCTGGTGCTGCGCGGCCTTAGCCTGGCGGTGCCGGAAGGCGAAATCGTGGCGTTGTTGGGCGCGAACGGCGCGGGCAAATCGACGACGCTCAAGGCGATTTCCGGTTTGCTGAAAGCCGAAGACGGCGCGATCACGCGCGGCTCGGTGCAGTTTCGCGGGGAGGTCGTGAGCGGGCTTGATCCTGGAAAAATCGTGCGGCGCGGCATTTTTCAGGTGATGGAAGGCCGCAGAATCGTGGCCGATATGACCTGCCGCGAGAACCTGTTGCTGGGGGCTTTCACGCGCCGCGACCGGGAGATCAACAGCGACATCGACCGAGTTTATGAGTTTTTTCCGCGCCTCAAGGAACGCACGGGGCTTGCCGGGTATCTGTCGGGCGGCGAGCAGCAGATGCTGGCCATTGGCCGGGCGTTGATGGCGCGCCCTAAACTCATTCTGATGGATGAGCCTTCGATGGGTCTCTCGCCGCTGCTGGTAAAGGAAGTCTTCGGGATCATCCGCCAGATCAACCGCGACCTGGGCGTCACTATTCTGCTGGTAGAACAAAACGCTCGCATGGCGCTTTCGTGCGCCACATACGGTTATATTATGGAACAGGGTAAGATCGTGCTCGATGGGACTGCCGAAGAACTCGCCAATAATGAGGACGTGAAGGAATTTTACCTCGGCGGCGGTGGCGGGGAGGAACGGCGCTCCTTTAAGAACCTAAAATCCTTCAAACGCCGTAAACGCTGGATTTAAGATCGTGAGCCAATTCTTTGACGCCCTTGAAATCGAGACCCCCGAGGCGCGCGCCGCCCGCTTATATGGCCAGCTTCCGGGGCTGATTGCGCTGGCGCACGCTAAAGCCCCCGGCCTTTCAGCCTCGCTCGCGGGCGTCGATCCGGCGACGATCACCGATGCTGCGGCTTTGGCGACGCTGCCGCTCATCCGCAAGTCAGACCTGATCGCGGCCCAAGCGGCGAGCCTGCCGTTCGCGGGGTTGGTGACGCGCCCACCAGGGCAGTTGACGCGGATTTTCGCCTCCCCCGGCCCGATCTACGATCCCGAAGGCGAACGGCCCGACTGGTGGCGCTTTGCCCGCGCGCTTTACGCAGCCGGGTTCCGCGCGGGCGAAATCGTGCATAATTGCTTCGCCTATCACTTCACCCCGGCGGGCGCGATGATCGAAACGGGCGCGCACGCTTTGGGTTGTGCGGTATTTCCCGGCGGTGTTGGCAATACCGAACAGCAGGTGCGCGCGATTGCCGACTTAAACCCGGCGGGCTATGGCGGCACCCCGTCTTTCTTGAAGATCATTCTGGAAAAAGCGCTGGAGCTTGGCACGCCGCTGCCCTCGCTGAAAAAAGCCCTCGTATCCGGCGAAGCTCTCCCCCTTAGCGTGCGCGACTGGTTGGCGGCGCGCGGGGTTTCGGTGCTGCAATGCTATGCCACTGCCGATTTGGGGCTAATCGCTTACGAAAGCGTCGCAGATGCCGGAATGATTGTCGATGAGCAGGTCTTGGTGGAAATTGTCCGCCCCGGCACGGGGGATCCTGTCGCGCTGGGCGACGTGGGGGAAGTCGTCGTGACCACCTTCAACCCCGACTACCCGTTGATCCGTTTTGCCACCGGCGATCTGTCGGCCTTCCTGCCCGGCCAAAGCGCCTGCGGGCGCACGGGAATGCGCCTGAAAGGCTGGCTTGGCCGCGCCGATCAAACCGCCAAGATCAAAGGCATGTTCGTTCACCCCGCCCAAGTGGCGGACGTATTGAAACGCCACGGCCTTAGCAAAGGCCGTCTGGTGATCGAAAAAGACGGCGACCTTGATCTGGCGATTCTGTCGGTCGAAACCGCCGATGCTGATGTTGCCGGGTCGGTGGCAGATAGTTTCCAGGCGCTCTGTAAACTCCGCGCCACAGTGCTCACCGTCGCGCCGGGCAGCCTTGCCAATGACGGCAAGGTGATTGAGGATAAAAGGCCGGTGGGGTGAGGAGGCGTGGTATGGGTATTTCGCCTAAAGGGCTTCGCTTCGATGCAGACACTCTGTGGGTGGAACTCACGGATGGCAGGACGGTTGGCGTCCCCCTGGCGTGGTTTCCGCGCTTGCTTCATGGCTCACCGGAGCAGCGCGAAAACTACGAGTTGAGCCGCCGGGGAATGCACTGGGTAGATTTGGACGAGGATATTTCTGTCGAGGGTATCCTCGCGGGCCGGGGAGATCAGGCGCGAACTCGCCACACGGCGGCGTAGGCCGTTCTCGCTAAGGCCACGCCACCGCAGGCGGCAGCGACATGAGAATTGCTTCTACATTGCCGCCGGTTTTCAGGCCAAAACTGGTGCCGCGATCGTAGAGTAGGTTGAACTCCACGTAGCGCCCGCGCTTTACCAGTTGGGCGTGGCGTTGTTCGTCCGTCCAGCTCTCGTTCAGGCGGCGGCGGGCGAGGGCGGGGTAGGTGTTGAGAAAAGCGGTGCCGACATCGCGGGTGAAGGCGAAATCCGCTTCCCAATCGCCGCTATCGAGTTGATCGTAAAAAATCCCGCCAATGCCGCGCGGCTCATCGCGGTGCTTTAGAAAGAAGTAGCGGTCGCACCAGTCTTTGAACTTGGGGTAATAGGCCGGGTCGTGGGCGTCGCAGGCGGCACGCAGCCCCGTGTGGAACGCCTCGGTTTCGGAATCGTCGGGGATCATCGGTGTCAGGTCCGCGCCGCCGCCGAACCAGCCTTTCGTAGTCACGATCATGCGCGTGTTCATGTGAACGGCGGGCACGAGAGGGGAGTGCAGATGGGCGACCAGCGAAATGCCACTGGCCCAAAACTCCCCCGTTTCGCTGGTGCCGGGGATTTGCTGGCGAAACTCTTCGCTAAAGGTGCCGTGGACTGTGGAGATATTAACGCCGACCTTCTCGAACACTCGCCCGCGCATTAAGGACATGACCCCGCCACCACCGCCTTCGCGGCTCCAGGCTTTGCGCGCGAACCGGCCCGGCTCGGCCCCCGCCAACGGCCCGCCCGTCAGATCATCTTCTAGCCGCTCGAAGGCGGAACAAATCTGGTCCCGCAGGGTCTCGAACCAAGCGGCGGCCCTGGCTTTGCGCGTTTCAAGCTCGGTCATCACGAACATCCCAACCGCTGAAATCCATTCGTTTGGCGTAAGGCCTCGCTGACAGCGATGGCCCCGGCGATGGCGACATTTAACGAGCGCGCGTTGGCACGCAAGGGAATACGCACGCGGAAGGCGGCGGCATCCGCCACCTCTTGCGGCACGCCCGCGCTCTCCCGGCCTAGCAGCAGTCGGTCTTCGGAATCGAAGCGCGCCTCGGTCAGCAGGGTCTCGCCTTTAGTGGAGAGCACGATCAAACGGCCTGCGTGGGGGAGGGCTTGATAAGCACTCCAAGACATGTGCCGCGCAAGATCGACCTGATCTAGGTAATCCATCCCTGCCCGGCGCATGGGCGGCCCGCCAAAAACGAAACCGCACGGCTCGATCACATCGACCGGCAGACCGAAGCAGGCGGCAAGGCGCAGCAGCGTGCCAGTGTTTTGGGGAATATCGGGTTGGAAGAGAATGAGGCGCATAAGCCAATGTTACCGGAACATGGAGGGGAATTAACGGGATATTCGTGGATGAAAAGCGCAGGTTTCCTCTTGTCCTGTTCCTAGACTATCCGTGATTCATGGGGGAGATGAGAAAGACATGGAACGCTTCGTCTTCGCCGCCACTCTTTTCGTTATCGCGCTCGCGGGAGTGTTGGCTGCGACCAGCCACGGCGGTGTGCTCGGTCTACCTGGTCTCACGCCCCCTCTCGCGTCCCGCGCCGAGGGGATTACAGCGTTCAGCCGGTAAACCTACCAGTCCTGCTTCAACGCGACATCCCAGCGCTTTGCAAATCGGGGGAATTCCTTTATACCCGGCATCATGCTCGGTCGATCTGCCGGGAAAAGCGCATAGATGCTGCCTGAAGCCCTGTTACGAGGGTCGCCTGCGGCAGACTGTCACGCTTTCCTTCTCCTAGATTACATTATGTAATTGGGAGCGGATCGGCTCCGATACAAGGCCTGAGTTTAGGGGGCCTGCTGCAAGGGACGCGCGAGGACGGATCACATGGCTCAGTCTGCCAACCAAGCCCAAAAACACGCTACGGCAACCGGCGAAACTCGCCGTGATTTTATTACCCTTACGGCTGGGGCGATGGGGGGAATCGGGGCAATCGCCTTTATTCTTCCGTTCATCAACAGCATGAACCCGGCGGCTGATACGCTGGCGCTGGCTTCGACGGAAGTCGATATCGGCGCGATCAAAGTCGGCCAAAGCGTGACGGTTACATGGCGCGGTAAGCCCGTGTTCATCCGTCACCGCACGGAAGAAGAAATCAAAACCGCCGAAGCGGTTAGCCCGGCTGAAATGCCAGACCCGCAAACCGATAAAGACCGTGTGAAAAAGCCGGAATGGCTGGTTCTCATTGGCGTCTGCACTCATTTGGGGTGCGTGCCGAACGGTCAGAAGGTGGGCGAGACCAAGGGCGATTTCGGGGGCTGGTTCTGCCCGTGTCACGGGTCGCACTATGATATGTCTGGCCGCATCCGCAAGGGTCCGGCACCACGCAATCTGGAAGTGCCGCAATATGCGTTCCTGACGGATACGACGCTACGCATCGGCTGATGGGTCGGGAGGGGTTCAAAAAATGAGTACGACAGCCAAGCAAAATGGCTTAGTGAAGTGGATCGACAGCCGCCTGCCGATCTTCACTCTGCTGGATCATTCGGTGGGCAGCGGCTATCCGACGCCGCGCAACCTGAATTATTTTTGGAACTTCGGTTCCTTAGCCGGTGTAACTTTGATCGTCATGATCCTCTCGGGGATTTTTTTGGCGATGAATTATACCGCCCATGTGGATCACGCCTTTAATAGCGTCGAGCGTATTATGCGCGACGTGAATGGGGGGTGGTTGATCCGCTACATCCACGTCAATGGCGCGTCGATGTTCTTCATCGTCGTCTATATCCATATCTTCCGGGGGCTTTACTACGGGTCTTACAAGGCCCCGCGTGAATTGCTGTGGATTTTGGGTGTCGTGCTGCTGCTGTTGATGATGGCGACTGCGTTCATGGGCTATGTGCTGCCGTGGGGCCAGATGAGCTTCTGGGGCGCAACCGTGATCACCAACCTGTTCTCGGCCTTCCCGATCGTTGGCGAAGCGATCGTAACGCTGTTGTGGGGTGGCTTCTCCGTCGATAATCCGACGCTGAACCGCTTCTTTGCGCTGCATTACCTCATGCCGTTCGTTATCGTCGGTGTCGTCATTCTGCACATTGCGGCACTGCACCAGTTTGGTTCCAACAATCCGTTAGGGATTGATGCGAAAAGCGACAAGGACAAGATTCCGTTCCATCCCTACTACACAGTGAAAGACCTGTTTGGGATTGGCGTATTCGCGATCATTTTCGCCTTCTTCGTCTTCTTTGCGCCCAACTTCTTCGGTGAGCCTGATAACTACATCCCGGCAAACCCGATGCAGACCCCGCCGCACATTGTGCCGGAATGGTACTTCCTGCCGTTCTACGCCATTCTGCGCTCGATCCCGGACAAGCTCGGCGGCGTGCTGGCGATGTTTGCCGCTATCGGCGTGCTGGCGGTGCTGCCGTGGCTGGATACGTCGAAGATCCGCTCGACCAAGTTCCGTCCGGTTTACTTCTGGTTCTTCTGGCTGCTGGTGCTGGATTGCTTCGTGCTCGGTTGGGCCGGTGGCAAGCCCGCAGAAGGCATCTATGTGATCGTTGGTCGCATCGCAACGGCCTATTACTTCCTGCATTTCCTCGTTGTGCTGCCGCTGCTGGGTAAGCTCGAAACACCGAAGCCGTTACCTTCATCGATTGCCGCAGCGGTTTTAGGTAGTGGAGCCGCTCCGGCGGGTGCCCGCATGGAGAAGCCGTAATGTTGAAAAAACTGGTTCTGGCCGCCGGGCTTACGCTTGGTCTTGTCTCGGGTGGTCTTATTTCTGGCGGTCTCGTTTCAAGCGCCCGTGCCGCTGGCGATGCGGCCCCCCTGCCCAATCAAACGTGGGGCTTCCACGGTGTGTTCGGCACTTACGACCGGGCGGCAGCGCAACGCGGCTTCCAAGTGTATAAGGAAGTGTGCGCGGCCTGCCACTCGCTCTCGCTGGTGTCGTACCGCAATCTGCGCGACCTTGGGTTCTCGGAAGAGGAAGTAAAGGCGATTGCGGCGGCCTATAAGGTGACGGACGGCCCTAATGATGTGGGTGAAATGTTCGAGCGGCCCGCCCGCCCGTCCGATCGTATCGTGAAGCCGTACCCGAACGAAAAAGCCTCTCGCGCGGCGAATAATGGGGCCTATCCGCCCGATTTATCGTTGATGAACAAGGCGCGCGTTGGTGGGCCGGACTATACTTATGCGCTGCTGGTTGGCTATGAAAAACCCCCGGCGGATGTGCAGCTTCTGGACGGGCAATACTATAATAAGTACTTCCCCGGCATGAAGATTGCCATGCCGCAACCCCTGAACGAAGGCCAAGTGACGTTTGCCGATGGTACGCCAGCAACCATCGCCAATATGTCGCGGGATGTAACCGTGTTTATGAACTGGGCAGCAGAGCCTGAGTTGGAAAAGCGTCACCGTTTGGGCGTGCAGGTGATCCTGTTCCTCATCGTCGCCACCGGCTTCTTCTATGCCGCAAAGCGCCGCGTGTGGGCCGATATTCACTGAGCGCTCTCTTATACCTGAACGATACGCGCAAGCCGGGCCTCATCGCCCGGCTTGCTGCTTTTTAGGGGTGGATGATGGATCAGCATAATAAAACACCAATTCTTGGCGTTATCGGCGGCAGTGGCGTTTATAGCCTTGATGGGCTGAGGGCCGCCGCATGGACCGAGGTAGATACCCCCTTCGGCGCACCGTCCGATGCGCTGTTGGTGGGGGAGCTAAACGGGGTGTCGATGGTATTCCTGCCGCGGCACGGGCGCGGGCATCGGCATACGCCCAGCACGGTCAATTACCGCGCTAATCTGTGGGCGATGAAGGCGCTCGGCGTGACCGATATTCTTTCGGTCTCGGCGGTAGGCTCGCTCAAGGAAGATTTGCCGCCGGGCACGTTTGTGCTGGTCGATCAGTTCATCGACCGGACTTTCGCGCGGGAGAAAAGTTTTTTCGGCACCGGGCTTGTGGGGCATGTGCCCTTCGCGCACCCGATTTGCTCGCGCCTTGGCGCTGCGATTGCGGCGGCGGCAGCGGAGATAGGCCAACCCATTCGGCGCGGCGGCACCTACATGGTCATGGAAGGGCCGCAATTCTCCACTAAAGCTGAAAGCGAAGTCTATCGCGCCTGGGGATGCTCGGTTATCGGCATGACCAACATGCCGGAGGCAAAACTGGCCCGAGAAGCCGAGATTTGCTATGCCAGTATTGCCATGGTGACGGATTTCGATGGCTGGCACCCCGATCATGACGCGGTGACGGTCGAACACGTGGTGCGGGTGGCGGGCGAAAATGCTGCAAAGGTGCGGCATCTGCTACACGCCACTGTACTGCATCTGGCAGCCCCGCGCGCCTTGTGCCGCGATGGCTGCGATACCGCGCTGGACCATGCGATCATGACCGCACCTACCCAGCGCGACCCGGCGATGCTGGAGACGCTTAAGCCTCTGCTCGCTCGGATTTTGACATAAGAAAGGAGACGCCCGATGACGGGTCTCGATCATGTGATTTATGGTGTTGCCGATTTAGAGTTGGCGCGCGCGCAATTTCGTCGTTTGGGTTTTGTTATCACCCCACGCGGACGGCACAAAGGCTGGGGGACAGCGAATTACTGCGTTATGTTTGCTCAAGGTTACATCGAACTTCTCGGAATTATTGATCCTAGCCAGTTTAGCAATCACCTTGATCGCTTCTTGCAAACACGCGGGCAAGGGTTGCTCGGGATCGTGTTGGGTGCCGAAGATACAACCGCACTGGCCGTCGCCCTCACCGAACGGGGGCTGCACCCGGAAGGGCCGTTTACCTTGTCGCGCCTGCTGGAAACCGAGGGGGAGCCTGTGGAACCTGCCTTCTCGCTCTTACGTTTACCGCCCGAAGAATTGCCGGCCATCAATGGCTTCTTCTGTCAGCATTTAACGCCGCATCTGCTACGGCAGCCTGGTTGGGAGGTTCATCCCAATGCTGTTATTGGGGTTGCGAGCATAACCATTGCGGTCGATCAGCCTGCTGCTGTGGCGGGGGCCTATGAAACTTTGCTCGGGCGGTCGGCGGTGGTGCCGACCGATGATGCGTGGGCGGTTCACTTAGAGAACGGCAGTGTGCTGCTGTTTGTAACGCCCGAAGAAGCGGCCACGCTCTATCCGTCCCTCACGGTTTTGCCGGACAGTCCGGCAATCGTCGCAATGACCCTGCGAAGCGCCGATCTGGCCCAAACCCATGCTGCGCTCACGGCCAACGGCGTCAGCTTCGATATCTTACCAGGGGCTGTCTTGCGCGTTTGCCCCGATGCGGCCTGCGGCGCGGTGTTGGAGTTTGCTGGGTGAGAATAGGGTTCTGAGCGCCCAGGGCCTCTTGCTTCTCACCCGATGTGAGAGGCCCTAAACATTAAAGCGGAAATGGAAAATATCGCCGTCTTGCACGGGATAGTCTTTGCCTTCCAGGCGCATCTTGCCGGTTTCTTTTGCGCCCGCTTCGCCATTGCAGGTAATGAAATCGTCGTAGGCGATAGTTTCAGCCCGAATAAAGCCCGTTTCGAAATCGGTATGAATAACTCCGGCAGCTTCTGGGGCTTTTGCGCCGTCGCGCACGGTCCAGGCGCGGGCTTCTTTCGGGCCAACGGTGAAGAAGGTGAGCAGCCCGAGCAGCCCATAGCCGACGCGAATAACGCGGGCAAGGCCGGTTTCCTCAAGCCCAAGGGCTTCCAAAAACTCGCGCTTTTCGTCGTCGGTCGCAAGCTGGGCTACTTCGGCTTCGATCGCGGCGGAGATAACGACCTGGGCCGCGCCCTCGGCCTTAGCGTACTCAGCGACGGCGTTGGAGAGGGCGTTACCGGTCGCGGCCTCCTCCTCATTCACGTTGCAGACGTAAACGACGGGCTTGGAGGTGAGCAATTGCAGCAGCTTCACGTTGCGCTTCGCCTCGGCATCCCAGTCGCGGATGATCCGGCGGGCAGGAATGCCGTCGCGCAGGCCCGCCAGCAGCGGCACCATCAGTGCCAAGAGCGCTACGGCTTCCTTATCGCCGCCGCGAACGCGCTTGTTCAGCGCCACGTCCCGCTTCTCTAGGCTTTCCATATCGGCCAGCATCAACTCGGTTTCAACCGTTTCAGCATCGCGGATCGGATCGACCGAGCCTTCAACGTGCGTGATGTCGCCATCTTCAAAGCAGCGCAGCACGTGAACAATGGCGTCGGTCTCGCGGATATTGGCGAGGAACTGATTGCCCAAGCCTTCGCCCTTGGAGGCACCGCGCACTAGCCCTGCAATATCAACGAACTCTAGCTGCGTTGGGATGATTTTTGCGGATTTGCCGATAGCGGCGATTTTGTCCAGGCGCGAGTCGGGCACGGCGACAATGCCCGTGTTCGGCTCGATAGTGCAGAACGGATAGTTGGCGGCCTGAGCGGCCACGGTCGCGGTCAGCGCGTTAAACAGGGTCGATTTCCCCACATTGGGCAAGCCGACAATACCGCAGTTGAAACCCATTCTAAAACGTCCCCAGGCTATAAATCATCGTTGCGCCTGGGTTTACCGGGTTTTCCGGCGTTTGTCTCGCGTACTGATACAGTTTTAGGAGCGCGCTGCCGTGAGCAGATGCGTGACGATGCTATCAATCTGCTGCTGCCCGGCCCCTTCCAACACGGCCCGGACAGCGCCATAGCTGGGGCCGTGGAGATAGGCGACGAGGGAGACGCGGCGGCGGTTTTCGGGAAGCTCAGTCACCCGCCAGGCAAACAGCGTTGCCGCGCCCGGCTGCGCCCGTCCCCACAAAAGCTGCTGAACCCCAGGGGAGGCGGCAGGCAAAAGCGGGGCTTCATAGGTGAGCGGGAGGAGGCCATAGAGCATATTGATGCGAAAGCGTATCGTTCCGACTTCAGAATTATCGTTCTTTTCGGCAAGACTGACAGCGCTCCGCGACCAGCTCGGCCAGCTCGAAACGGCATTGATTTTCGCCCACAGCGCGGTTGCGGGAAGGTCGGTCTCGCGGCTGGAGAGCAGGGCGACGGTCTGCCAATCGGCGGGTGTTCCCGCGAAAGCCTGGAGCGGTGCAACGTCGGGGTGAGCGAGCACGGCGGGGGCGCTGCGCCCGGCCAAGATTAGGCCCATCAAACTCGCCAGCAGTAGCAGAATAAAACTGCCGAGCACAGCGGACGGCAGCCGACGTGGCGTCATCTCAGGCACTATCGAATTTCGGGTAATGGTACGGCACTGAGAACCCCATAACGGACGACAGACGCACTCGACGCGACGGCATATCCCGCCACACAGTTGGATCCTTCACCAGAACCGCCACAACTCCCTCATATCCATCACGTGGGTATTTTTCGATCATTGCTCGATCTTCCTGTAGAAAGTGAGCAGAAACATACCGGTTGAAGACTAGTTTTGCCAGAATAGGATGCTGGGCGAACCAAGCGAGCCGCCCCGGCGTAACCCTAGCAAGATGCTCAGGCGTTCCTTCCATTATCAGGCCCGCCACCTGGGTGCGCCGGGTTTTTGATAAGATTGGATAAGCCGTTACAGACACATTAGGGGAAGCGAGATAATCGAAGGACTGGCAGTCGAAAGCATGGATATGACCGTGGATCTCCAGGTTGCGATGGGTTACGGCAACCTGAGACATCTCTTCGTGCGGAACGGTAATGATAACGGCCTTACGGGCCACCCGTAACAGTTCGGTGACTACGGTGCGGTAATCGACGACATGCTCAATTGTCTCGCTGGCCAGCACTACGTCGAACTCGCCATCGCGGAAGGGCAGTTTATGCAGATCGACGGGCTGGGTCGGAATGCCGTAAATCTGATGGGCGCGCTTACATGCTTCGCCCGAAAGATCGACCGACATAACCTTGGTCCCGGAGAAATATTCTTGCACGATTGCGGCCTTATAACCCTCGGCACCGCCAGCATCCAGAAACGTCTCGAACTTCAATCGGGCCAGCAATTCTAGGATATGCCAGGTAATGAGATAACGGTGTGCCCAATTTTCCTCGGAATAACCCTTGCGGAAACCGTAGATGGGTTGATGCGCGGTATAGATACCGTCTCTCAAGCCTTCAATCCCGAAGCGACGTTCCAGCCACTGACGAGTTTCCTCGTGCAAATCGTCGAGACTGCCTTGTATCAGTGGTTGAAGGTGGGCGGGCGATTGCTGAAGTTCCTCGCCGGTTTCCACAACCCGCGCTGTTAGCGTCACCGGGCGGTCGAGCGGCAGATTGAGCCGCAATTCAAACCCGCACATTCCCTCGTTAATGTGCAGAGCGTCAAGATCGCCGCGATAGAGCGTACAGGCGGCCAGACCGGCAAGCTCGCCGTTTACCATGACCTCGACCTGCGCTCCTCCTGGCGATAGGCGCGCGATATCTACCCAGCCCCAAACCCCCGCGTGACAGGCAATATCCAAATAACCTATCGGTGCAGTTCCCATAAACGCCAATCCTTTTTCATTGAGGTGAGTTGACGCCGATGGGAGGCACCGCACCCGAATTCGATTGCGGCAGCACAGCGGCGGCCTTCGGGGGCTTCGGCGGGGTGAGTTTGCGCGAAACGCTTTCCGTAAACTCTCGTTCTGACTTCGTAACGAAAAGCGGAATGGCGTCGGTCACGGCGTCCAGCAGCGGAAGCAGCCACGTTTCATCAGCTTTAGCGAAATCGCTTAAAACATGGGCCGTCACACGGGCTTTCTCGCCGGGGTGGCCAATGCCGAGGCGGATGCGCCAATAATCGGGCGTGCAATGGGCGTCGAGGGATTTGAGGCCATTGTGGCCGGCATGACCGCCGCCGCGTTTAACCCGGAGCTTGCTGGCGGGCAGTTCCAACTCGTCGTGGAAAACGATCACCTGTTCGGGCGGCACTTTGAAAAAGCGCATAATCGCGCCAACACAGTCGCCGGAGAGGTTCATGTACGTGGTGGGCTTCACAGCCAAGCATTTTATGCCCTCAAGGCTGCCTTCTGCCATGTCGCCTTGAAATTTGGTCGGGCGGAAGGGCGTAAAACCATAGCGCCGGGCAATCTCATCGACCGCAAGAAAGCCGATATTATGGCGATTGCGGGCATAGTGGCCCCCTGGGTTGCCGAGACCAACAAGAATCCAAGGGGCCGCCATGAGTATCGCGTCGCCTTAGCTTTTAGGCGTCGCCGCCGCCAGTGGCGGGAACGATGGTCGCGATCGTGAAATCGCGCTCGCCGCCCACAACTTTGGCCCCTGCCGGGATCTGAAGCATCGAGATATGCACCGCGCCGTTAATATCGACATTGAGCAGATCGACGGTCAAATGCTCAGGAATATCGTTGGCGTTCACTTCCAGTTCGACCGTGTGCTGAACGATGTTCAGCAAGCCGCCCTTTTTGATCCCAATCGACTTTTCCTGATTGACGAAATGCACGGGGACATTGACCGACAGGGTCGAATCCGCACTCACGCGCAAAAAGTCCACGTGTTCCGGGCGGTCAGTGACCGGGTGGAACTGCACGTCGCGGGCAAGCACGCGGTGCTTTTCGTTGCCAATATCAATATCGAACAGGCGTGCAAAGAAGCCGCCCTTCCGCAGTTCGGTATTAAGTTCACGCGGATCGACCGCGATCATCACAGGGGCCTTTTTATCGCCATAGACGACGGCGGGTACTTGACCAGCACGACGAGTGGCACGGGCGGCCCCCTTTCCAGCCCGCTCACGCAAAGAAGCGCGAAACGTAAAAACTTGGGACATGTCCCAAACTCCTTCCAATAACCGACGACAAGACCATCCTGCCGCCCTTCGGCTCCGACAGACCTCCAGGGGTGTCTGACGAAGGCCGAAACTTTTTGGGTTTCCCGCCGCGCTTAATAGAACAGGCTGGAGACCGATTTTTCTTCCGACACGCGCCGAATGGCTTCGGCCATCAACGGGGCCATCGTGACTTGGCGAATGTTATGCGCGGCCTTCACGGCGTCGGTAGCGGCAATCGTATCGGTCGTTACCAACTGTTCCAGCGGCGAGTTGGTGACGCGCTGCACGGCTTGGCCCGAGAGCACGCCATGCGTAACATAGGCCGAAACAGAGGTCGCGCCTGCTTTCATCAAGGCTTCGGCGGCATTGCACAAGGTGCCAGCGCTATCGACGATATCATCAATCAACAGGCAGCGCTTGCCGCGCACATCGCCAATAATGTTCATCACTTCCGAAACGCCCGCGCGCTCGCGCCGTTTGTCGATAATCGCAAGGTCGCTATCTATCCGTTGGGCAATCGCCCGCGCCCGCACCACACCGCCTACATCGGGCGAGACGATGGTTATATCGCCAGTATTCTGGAACCGATCTTGAATATCCTTCACGAACACCGGGGCGGCGTAAAGATTATCGGTTGGAATATCGAAAAAGCCCTGAATCTGGCCTGCATGCAGATCAATAGTCATCACGCGGTGCGCCCCCGCCGTGGTCATTAGGTTCGCGACCAGTTTGGCGGAAATCGGCGTGCGCGGGCCGGACTTGCGATCTTGGCGCGCATAGCCAAAGTAGGGAACCACGGCGGTGATGCGGCGGGCGGAGCTGCGCTTCAGCGCATCCATCATCACCAGCAGTTCCATCAGGTGATCGTTGGCGGGGTAGGAGGTGGATTGAATAACGAAAACGTCTTCCCCGCGTATGTTTTCGTGGATTTCCACGAAAACCTCCATGTCGGAGAAACGCTTCACCGCAGCACGGGTTAGCGGCAGGTTGAGATAGGCACAAATCGCCTCAGTCAACGCGCGATTGCTGTTGCCGCTCAGAATCTTCATCCCAGGCCCCACCGTCCATAAACAGATCAGCGCAGGGCGCGGCGAACCCCGGCCCTGTCAAAGTTGGCGGACACTATCAGGCTGCCCCGCGTCTGTAAACGGAGCCGCGCGGATTTCTGCCCAGCGCCTGAAGGGTGGCGGGAAATGCTCTCGTGCATCAGAGCAGCCCTCATTGGCTGCCTTTCCGCCGCAAAACTGGCTAAGGTGACTGCCCTGAAGCACGCTGGAGCCGATTGTGTTCATCTCGTTGCGGTCGAAGTTTGCATTGTTGTTTCTTGCCTTCATCGCCGTTCCGGCGTTGTTGGGGGTTATTGGCATGGGCGCGCTCCGGGCGGTGAATGATCCGGCGCAAGAAGTGCGGGACGTGTGGCTGCCCAAGCTAAAGATCGTGGCGGCCCTCAACGATCACTTGAGCGATTTTCGCTTGGCGGAGGGGGATTATCTCGCTGCCACCGAGGAGGAGGAGCGGGCGGGCCATGCGGTCGTCATCGCGCGATTGGGCGGGGAGATTGCGACGACTATCGCCCAGTATCGCGCCGCGCAGCAGGCGGGAGCGGCCCCAACGGAAGCGCAAACCTTCAGCCAGTTCATCGCGGCCTGGGCCGACTACCGCGAAAGTGCGACGCGACTGATGGCGCAAGCGGCAACCTTGGATCGGCAGACCGTGCGGCAGGTGTATCGAGACGATACTCAACGGGCCTATGCCCGCGCCAACGATCTGCTGGACGCACTGACTGCCGCCGATATTGACGCGGCGGAGGCCAGCCGCGATCAGGCGAAGTCGGTGTATGATGATACGTCGGCGCGCTTTGTTGTTATCATCGTCGGGGTCGTCGGGCTTGCAGTGCTGGCGATGGCGATGGTTAATCGCACGATTTCCTCCCCCCTCATCCAACTCGTCGCCGTGCTCACCCGTATTGCCCAGCGCGAGATTGATCTGCCCGTGCCCCATATCGCCCGGCGCGACGAGATTGGGGCGGTGGCCCGCGCGATCAATATTTTCCGCGAACAGGCGGCAGCCTTGGATAAAACCTTACAGCGCGAGCACGATTTGCTGAACCAGCAGCGCAACTTCATCACGATGGCCAGCCACGAAATCCGCACCCCCCTGACCGGGATCGACGGACACGCGCGGCGGCTAGAGCGCCAGGCCGCTCAGATGACCCCCGCCGATATTACCGAGCGCGCCGGGCGGATTAGGGCCGCCGTTCGCAGGCTCACGGAAGTCGTGGAAAGCGTTACCCGCGCGGCCCAGTGGGAGCAGGAACGCACGAATGTGCGGCTAGAGCCGCACGCGCTTGCCGCCATGCTGCGCGATATTGTGGGCCGCCTGCGGGAGGAGCATCCGCATCGGGCGATTCTGCTGACCATGACCGCTTTTCCCCGCCCGGTACGGCTCGATCCGGCACTGTTCGATCAGGCGATCAGCAATCTGCTGGGGAATGCTTTGAAATACTCCGATCCTGCCAGCAGCGTTTCGGTTACGGCGTGCGTTGAGGGCGATTGGGCGCGGGTTACAGTGGAAGATCAGGGTATCGGCATTCCCGAAGCCGAGCGCAACCAGATCCGCACGCGCTTTTTCCGCGCTTCCAACGCGCGGGCTACGGTGGGCAGCGGGGTTGGTTTGTATATTGTGGATCACATCATGAGCATTCACAACGGTGAGATGATGATTGACAGTCGTTTGAATGAGGGTACGCGCGTTACGGTGCGCCTGCCACTCGCCCGCGCTTCGGCCGCTCAGGAAGGACTAAACGCATGACCTCTCGGTTGCTCTGCATTGAAGATGATCCCGATACCCGCGCGCTGCTGATCGAAGAGTTGGAGGAGGGGGGCTATGACGTGCGGGCGGCGGTGGATGGGGCCGATGGGTTGACCGAGGCGTTGTCGTTTCGGCCCGATATTATCTTGTGCGATGTTATGTTGCCGCGCCTATCAGGCTTCGATCTCCTGGAAAAACTTGGAACACTGCTGCCCAGTGTGCCGCCGTTCATTTTTCTCACCGCTCTGACCGACCGGGAAAATGTGCTACGTGGGCGGCGCTTAGGGGCCGATGATTACGTTATCAAACCCATTGATTTCGATATTCTGCTTGAAATCATCAAACGCCGCCTGGCGCGCGCGGTACCGGGGAACACCACCACGAGCCGTCATGAGCTAACGGAGCGTGAAATCGAAACCCTCACCTGGGTGGCACGCGGTAAATCCTCCTCCGAAATCGCCGATATGTTGGGCATTTCGGAGCGCACGGTCAATTTCCATGTGGAGAACGTGATGCGGAAGCTCGATGTGGTCAGCCGGGTGCAAGCGGCGGTGGTGGCGGTGCAGTCGGGCTGGATTCGGCCTTAAGGCTTATAGCATATCCGCAAAACACCCCAGCGCCGCCCTTGGATGAAAACCGGCACGGAGACATCTTTCAAAAGCTCAACCTTGCTGCCTAAACGGCGGCGGTAGGTTTGAACCAGGAAAGGCTTTTGAGATGCTAAACCGGCTTGGGCCGTGCGGTCGGTCATCATGATGCGGTTCCGGGAGTTCTGGCCGTTCCACTCGCTATCATCCGTGCGTGGCGGTTGGGAGTAGCGCCGATTATGAACCGGCAGATAACCCTTGCGATCGGTCGCAATGCAACAAACAGTTTTGGGTGTGAGTTGTGCCCCCGCCTCTTGAATATCGGCCAGCGCCGCTTCGTAGAAACCAATGGCCCGCGTTGTATATTTGGCCGGAACGATGCCCGGCGTGTGCTGATAGGCTTCGTCCATGAGTGCATCGAGCGTAACCTTACCGGCAGCAATACCTGCCGTAAACTGCGCGGTAATCTCGGCGGCAATTTTCTGCGCTTCCCGAATATAGGGTGTATCTATGGTTTCAATGCCTGCTTCTGTTGTAAGTTCTATTAAATCTTCAGACAGCTTTAGAACGCTCTGAGTGCCGTTAGTGACTTCAATAATTCCCTTTCGCATAGTATCCCCGGCTTGCGACAGATCGGTTATACCCGTTACTAGTGCATCGCAGGCAGTTTGATTGTGGCGGGAATAGGTTGCTATTTTTCCCACCGTTACTTCAGTTTTCTCGATATTAGTGCAGGCTTCGCTGATATCACGGACGGCCCCGCCAATTTGACCGCTGCCCGTACGAGCAGCGGTGGCGCGCCCCGAGGCTTCGCCGCTTTCCGAAATCAGGCTGCGGATTTGCCCCGTGAGATCGCCGAGCGTTTTCTGAATTTCGATCACGGCCTCGGCGGTTTGGCGGGATAGGATTTTCACCTCCCCGGCCACAACCGCAAAGCCGCGCCCAGCGTCGCCCGCCCGTGCGGCCTCGATTGTGGCATTGAGCGCGAGTAGGTTCGTTTGCCGGGCAATCCGTTCGATATCGTTTGAAACCCGCGCCACTTTTTCAAGAGAAAGTTCTAGCCCCGGCAGGCGCTGTTCTATCCGGCTGATACCATCAGTAAGGTTAAGCACATCCTCTAGCGCGGCCTTAATGGCGCTTTGTGCTTGAACCATGCGTTGATGAGTTGTCTGGATTGCCGTTTCGGCGGTTCTTGCTTCGGTTAGAATTTGGCGGTTATTATCTGCCATACCGCTAACTTGGGTCTGCATCGTTCCCAACGAATCCGCCTGCGTATGGATTTGCTCGGCAATATCCTCGCTGCGCCCCGCCATATCGGCAGCCTGAACGCCTAAAGTTCCGGCCCGCTCGGCCAGCGCTTTCATATACGCAGGGATCGTAGCGGTCGTTTCGGGTAAAGAGTGCGATGCGGTCAGATTATTCTGCGTCATTGTGTCTCACCAAACTTAGGAAATTTTTTGTATCATATAAAATCTACTATTTTAATCAGTTTTATCAAAATTGCTTCTGATGTGTTTCGCCTTTGGCAAGTGCGCGCGCTGACTGTATAAACTATCCCTATGATGATGCTGTTTCACCAATGGGTATCGCCCGGCTCGCGCAAGATCCGGTTGATGCTAAAAGAAAAGACTCTGGACGTTGATCTACAGATCGAAAAGACCTGGGAGCGCCGACCGGAGTTTATGGCCTTGAACCCGGCGGGTGAGGTGCCTGTTCTGGTGCTTGATCCCGGCGGCCCCGTGATTTGCGATGCAACCGCTATTGCTGAATATCTGGAAGAGAGTTTTGCCGATAGGCCGCTCCTGGGACAGACGGCGTTAGAGCGTGCCGAAATTCGGCGGTTGATTGGGTGGTTCGATGTAAAGTTTAACCGCGAAGTCACTCAAAATCTCGTTGATGAAAAAATTACCAAACGCCTTACTGGGTTGGGGCAGCCGAATAGTCAGGCAATCAAAGCTGGCTACGCCAATATCCACTATCATCTCGATTACATTGCTTATCTGGCAGATCGGCGCAGCTATCTTGCTGGTGCCGATTTCAGCCTAGCCGATATTACCGCAGCGGCCCATCTGTCCTGCGTGGATTATATTGGGGATGTTCCGTGGGATGAGCACCCAGGGGCGAAAGAATGGTATGCGCGGGTTAAATCGCGCCCTAGTTTTCGGCCTCTGTTAGCCGATCATATTCCCGGAATGCCGCCGCCTCGGCATTATGCCGATCTCGACTTCTGATCCGTCAGCGCATCCGAATTAGGCCGAGGAGCCTTGCGCGAGTGAGTAGGGAATAGTAACCGGGCGGTACGCTGGGATTTGCGGCAATGCGGCAACGCCGAAATTCGGAAGCAAAGGACCGAGGCGGCTGATCCCCGCCGTGGAGGGGGGCCCAAAACTCCCAGAGGTTTCACCGCGCAGTTGTTTGTTACGTTCTTGGCGGCGGGCTTCATCGAGTTTAGCGTCTTTACGCGACTGAAGGCCATTCGCCTCGGCCTTTGCGCTCAAGCGAACATCCTGAAGCGCCCCCGCAAGCTGACTTCCCGCTTGGGCTGCCGCTGTGAGCGAGGCCGAGCCGGTTCGCAGCAGGACAGCGGACTGCTGAGCGACGTTAAGCTCTTTTTCCAGGTTTGCAGCGGTTAGGCGTTTCTTACTGTTTTCGGCAATTGCGGCATTGCCCGCGTAGAATCTATTGAAAATATCGGCGCGATCTGAGGACAGTAAGGCCGCTTGCTGGGCCGAGGCCGCGTCGGTCGCCGCTTGCCGCAGGGTTCGTGCGCTTTGCGCCAATCGCTCCGTCGTGATCCCCGGCACCAGCACCGCGAACCCTTGGGACACCAGCCCCGGCACTTCATACAACCCATCCGGCCCATACAGGAAGGTTCGTTGGATGCCCGATTTCAGTGCGGTCGCAACAACTTGGTCGCCGAAGACGGTTTGGTTGGTGAGCGGCAGATCCTGGGTTCCGGCAATCGCGGTTGCGGTTGCGGTTGCGGTATCGACACGGTAGAGGCGGCTTCCGACAGACCCGGCTTCAGCGGCACGCAGGTAGATATACTTGCCCGCAGCGGTAAAATTGGACGCGAAGGTAAGGGCATCCCCATCGTCACTGAAAATTCGCTGAACATTCCCGGTAAGATCGGTCAGGTAAGGCGTATAGAAACCGTCAGCCGTGGTCGCGGCAACGGCAATTTTATCGCCCAGGGCGGCCACGCGGGTCGCGCCACCGAAAGGCGTATCCGTCGGGCCGGGAGTGAGGTCGGTCAAGCGGGTCGCGCTCGTGCCGTTACTATAATAGAGTTCCAGCCCGGCGCTGGGGTCTTGCGCCGTAAAGACAACGCCACCTTTGACCGCTTGAATAAACATGATTGGGCTAATCGGAAGACCATCTGCCGCGCCGGGGTTGATGTCGGCGACCAAGCGGACCCCCGTCTCATCCGCCGCATAAAGCTCGCGCCCGCCAGTATCGCCAATCGCCGTAAAAAACACCTTGTTGCCCGATGCGGTGAGATATTCAGGGAAGGAAGACGCAGTCCCCGCTCGAACATTCGCGACGAGTTGCGTGCCGCCTATAGAGCCATCGGTGCGGCGAATTTCAATCCCATCCGTCGCCGTCTGCGAGACAAAATAGAGATTGTCTTCCGCAACAGTAAAATACTTTGGCGCAGCACCTGTCGCGATTTGACCAAGATTCACAGTATTGGCGGCAAGGCCATCGCTTTTATAAAGATAATGATCGCTGCCATTGCTCATGGTAAAATAGAGAGAACCTTTGAACTCGGTCAAATTACTAATCGTGCTGCTCGCGGCCCCCGGCGTTAAATCTGAGAGCAGAAAAGTGCCATTTCTAGTTCCGTCTGAGCGCCAAAGCTCTGTGCCATTAGCCGCTGTGGTCGCACTATAATAGAGAAGGCCGTTTGCTGCCGCCCACTGCGGCTTCACGCCTGCCGTAAACTGCCCCGCCGGACCAACATCGACATCACCAACGGCAACTTCGCTGCCTGGCGTTCCAAGTGTGCTCCACAATTCAAAACCGGTCGTGCCATTATTGGCGGCGAAGAAGACGCGGTCGAACGGGCTAAGATTATCCGTAACATTCACCCCCGTTGGGGCTGTCAACGTATAATTTTGTTCGCGAAACGCGACTTGACCGCCTTGATAGAGTGAATTTCCGTAGAGCGGATCGACGGAATTATAGAGTTTCTGGGCTTCGACAACGGCCCCTTGGCGCTCGCGCACGCTCGAATCATCGCGAATGCTGCTTTGAATAAGGTTCGCGCCGGCCTGGTAGCGTAATCGCGCTTCACCAAAAGCATCCGCTTGAACGATGGCTTTTTCCCGCGCCTCTGCTGCCCCATTGGCGCGGGATTGATGCGTTGCGATCTCGCGCGCCAGATCGGCTTTCGATTGCGTGAGCGCCCGGTTGACCGTGCTGCTGGTTTCAATCTGCCCCGTCCCAATCCGCGCTAAAGCCCGATCTAGCGTTTGCTGTGCCCGTTGTAAGGCTGTGACTGTCAGTGTCGAAACCATTGCTCTCTCCATCCCAGAAGAGAAACATATATTAAATTTTACGAGAATTCCTTATCAAAATTAGCTCTTATGATATTGGATATTTTAGGCTCTTGCGTGTGCTTAGGATGAGCTTTCCTCATCCCCCGTCAGCCAGTCTGCCAGAGTTACGGCGGCGCGGGCCGGGTCTGCCGGGAGCGTTAGAAAATCCAGCGCGGCAGGGCGTTCGGCCAACAGCCCCTTACCAAGATCATCGGCTTGATCGGCTAAAGACAGGCTGCTGCGCGGCCCGCCGGTGAACACAATCGCGTCTATCTCCGTCCGCAGCGCCGCCATGGCCCGCCCGCCTGCGGCACCGCAATCGAGAATAAGATAGAGTGTTAGGGTTGGAAATTCGGCGCGAAGGTTTTTCCCCAGCATCGCCATCCAGCCAACGCCGATGCTATCGGCGGCATTCTCGGCAGAGAGCAGGGTGAGGCCATTGCCGCGTTTTTCCGCCAGCGTCGCCGCCTGCCGGGCTTGATCGAGATCATAGATCGTCACGATTGGCGGCCAAGTAAAACCGGGTGCGCTCATTCTGCATCCCTCCAAAAGCAATCCGCCCCTTCCGAAGGTCCGAAAGGGGCGGTCTTAGATCAATCGGATGAGCTGATGTTAAATCAGCTTGCCCATCGCCGCTGCCGTATCGAGCATTCGGTTGGAAAAACCCCATTCGTTATCGTACCAAGACAGCACGCGCACGAAAGTACCATCAATCACCTGAGTCTGGGTCAGATCGAAGGTAGAGCTGGCCGGATTATGGTTAAAGTCCGACGAGACCAGTTCTTCGGTCGTCGTGCCAAGGACGCCCTTCAGTTTGCCGCTGGACGCTGCGAGCATGGCGGCGTTGATTGCCTCGACACTCGTTGGCGTCTTGGCGACGATGGTGAGGTCGATCAGCGACACATTCGGCGTCGGCACGCGGATGGAGGTGCCATCGAGCTTTCCCTTCAACTCCGGCAGCACGAGGCCGATCGCGCGGGCGGCACCCGTGGAGGTGGGAATCATCGACAAGGCGGCGGCGCGGGCGCGGCGCAAATCCTTGTGCAGCGTATCTACGGTGTTTTGGTCGCCCGTGTAAGCGTGAATCGTCGTCATAAAACCATGCTCAATGCCAATGGTCTCGTTCAGCACATAGGCCACGGGGGCAAGGCAGTTGGTGGTGCAAGACGCATTGGAAACGACGAGATGATCGCGGGTCAGCTTGTCGTGGTTCACGCCAAAGACGACCGTAAGATCAACGCCATCAGCAGGCGCTGAAACCAGCACGCGCTTGGCCCCAGCCTCCAGATGCTTGGCAGCGGAGTCGCGCTTCGTGAAAATGCCTGTGCATTCAAAGGCGATATCGACGTTCAACTCGGCCCACGGCAGTTTTGCCGGGTCACGTTCGGCGGTAACTTTGATCTTACCCTTGCCGTAGTCCATCCAATCGTCGCCCGTCGTCACGTCGAACGGGAAGGTGCCGTGAACGGAATCATACTTCAGCATGTGGGCATTCGCCTTCACATCGCCGAGATCGTTAATGCCAACGACAATCAAATCGTCCCGGCCTGATTCGGCCAAGGCCCGCAGCACTAACCGACCAATACGCCCGAAACCATTAATCGCAACGCGAATAGCCATGAGAGTCTCCTCCATCCCAACCGCCCACACGGGCGGTTTTCATTTTCTTTGTAGCGAAATTACACGCGCGCTTTAACGGCTGCAACCACGGCATCGGCGGTAATGCCAAATTCGGCATAAAGCCGCTCTGCCGGGGCCGAGGCACCGAAGCCCTGCATTCCGATAAAGAGACCTGTCTCGCCCGTGAAACGGTCCCAGCCGAACCCGCTGGCGGCTTCAACGGCGATACGCGGGGCGGTGCCGAGCACACTGGCGCGGTAGGCGGTGTCCTGCTGGGCGAAGAGTTCCCAGGATGGCATCGAAACAACCGCAACCGGGATTCCGGCAGCGGCCAGCGTTTCCTGGGCCTTAATCGCCAGCGAAACTTCCGTTCCGGTTGCCAGGATTGTTGCCTTGCGCGTCCCTGCCGCCTCGCTCAGCACATACGCGCCGCGTGCCGACAGGTTTTGCGCGTCCGCATCTTTCCGCAAGGCCGGAACGGCTTGACGGGAGAGCGCCAGAACCGAGGGGCCGGGCAGGCTGACGGCGAGCGCCCAGGCTTCCAAAGTTTCCACCGCATCGGCAGGGCGGAAGACTTTTAGGTTCGGAATGCACCGCAGAGCCGCCATATGTTCGACGGGCTGATGCGTCGGCCCATCTTCACCCAAGCCGATAGAATCATGGGTCATCACGTAGATGACTTTCTGGTTCATCAGGGCCGATAGGCGAATCGCCGGGCGACAATAGTCGGTGAAGACCAGGAAGGTGCCGCCGAACGGAATAATGCCGCCGTGCAGGGCCATACCGTTCATCGCCGCCGCCATGCCGTGCTCGCGGATACCGTAGTAAATATACGAGCCGCCGTAGTTTTCGGCACTAACAGCGGTATCGGCTTTAATCTTGGTCAGATTCGATCCCGTGAGGTCGGCGGAGCCACCCAGGAAGGTGGGAACCACCGGGGTGAGCACTTCCAGCGCCTTCTGCGAGGCTTGACGGGTGGCAAGGCTTGGCGCGTCGGCCACCAACTGCGCTTTAGCGGCGGCGAAGGTTGCGGCGAAATTGGCCGGAAGCTCCCCACTGATTGCCTGCTCGAAAGCCGTCCGTTGCGGGGCATCGGCCTTATTCAGCCGCGCGGTCCAGGCTGTGAAAGCCGCTTGGCCCCGGCTTCCGGCAGCGCGCCAGTCGCTTAGAATATCCTGTGGAATCTCGAACGGGGCGTGCGGCCAATCGAGGGCAGCCCGCGCCCCCGCAATTTCGTCCGCCCCCAGCGGTGAGCCGTGGGAGCCGGAGGTTCCGGCCTTCTTCGGTGCGCCATACCCAATCGTGGTGCGGCACGCGATGAGAACCGGGGTTTCGCTTTTCTTAGCAGCGGTTAGCGCGGCATCAACGGCGGCGGCATCATGCCCATCGCAGCTTAACACGTGCCAGCCTGCGGCTTGGAAGCGTAAGGCTTGGTCTTCCGAGGTCGAGAGGGAGGTTGGGCCGTCAATCGAAATTCGGTTGTCGTCCCACAGCACAATCAAGCGGTTCAGCTTCAGATGCCCGGCCAGCGAAATCGCTTCCTGGCTAATGCCTTCCATCAGGCAGCCGTCGCCCGCAATCACGTAGGTGTAGTGATCGACCAGATCGGTGCCGTATTTAGCGTTCAGCACGCGCTCCGCAAGCGCAAAGCCGACCGCATTGGCGACGCCTTGCCCCAAGGGGCCGGTGGTGGTTTCGATTCCTGCCGCGTGGCCATACTCGGGATGCCCGGCGGTGCGCGCGCCCCATTGGCGGAAATTCTGGATGTCTTCCAGCGTCATATCGGCATAGCCGGTGAGGTGCAGCAGGCTGTACATCAGCATCGAGCCGTGACCGGCAGACAAAATGAACCGGTCGCGATCCGGCCAAGCTGGCGTTGCCGCATCGAAGCTCAGGTGCCGGGTGAACAGAATTGTCGCCACATCGGCCATGCCCATCGGCATCCCTGGATGGCCCGATTTGGCCTTTTCCACCGCATCCATCGACAGCGCGCGAATGGCATTCGCCATCTGCTTCTGGCGCGAAACGTCTAAGGGCGGTAAGCTATTGGTCATGATCGTTTTTCCGTTCAAGGGAGGCGCGGGGCACGGGCGGACGCGGGGCTTTGAGCAAAACCGTAAATTGGCGGGACCATAGCAACCCACGAAAGCGCGTCAATATCCTTGTGGTCCCGCCTGTGACTCCGAATAGGCGCGGAACAAGCTTGTTCCGTTAAGGCGAGTAGGTTAGGGAAGAGGGGCTATGGTGATAACAGATAGTCGATACGCGCAGGCTGTAAACCGGGTGGAAGCCGCATTGGCCCGCCTGGAAGGGGCTATTCAAGCGCGCCCCCCGGTCGATCCTCTCGAAGTGTCGCGGGTTGCCTCGGCCCTGCGCGCGGCGGAAGAGCAGAATACAGCCCTGGTGCTGGCCAATCGCCAAGCCGCCGAGCGGTTGGAGCAGACCATCGGTCGGCTCCGTGGCCTGTTGGCAACCTGATATGACCGACGCACGCACCGACGGGGGAAATACTGGGATGCCCGATCTCGATATCGTCGTGAATGGCCGAACCTACCGCGTTGCCTGCGGGCCGGGGGAGGAAGAACGGTTGCGGGCGCTGGCCGGCGAGGTGGATAGCCGCATCGCGGGTTTGGTTCGTAGCTTCGGCCAAGTGGGGGAAGCGCAACTCCTTCTGGTTGCAGCCTTACTGCTGGCGGACGAGCTGGATGAAAACCGGGAATCGCAACAACGGTTACAAGGGCTGGACGAGCGGGCCGCCGATGCGCTGCACGCATTGGCCGACAGGATCGAGCAGCTTGCAGGCTCCCTAGAACACGCCTAGAGTCAATTCCGGTAGCTGCCTAGTGCGTCAGGCCAACATATCCCTGGGGCCAATAACCATCCTTCGGGAGCTGTCTCTGTCTGGATCCTGGTCCAGGTACATGGCGCCCACCTGCTTATGCAGGCCACAGAGGATTCTGTGTCAACGGCTAAGGTGGCTACCACATCCTTAATCTGATCAACACCGCAGCTTTCCGTTAGGGGAGGCTGCTTGCGCTTTTCGCACATGCGGCATCTGCCGCGTGTTTGCCTAAAATTCTTTTCTTCTCGGCGTATTTATATTAAATTCTGACTAAGAGTGTTGTTTTCGGGTGTCGGAGTTTGTGCCGTGGCCTTTTCCCCCTTACCAGTCCATGCCCGTGGTCTTGATCCGGCGACGCTGAACCCAGGGTCGGCGTCCTGGTTTGCGGCCCCGCTGGAAACGCGCAAAGCCTGGCATCGGCGGCAAGCGCGCGCGCGGCGCAAACTGGCTGCGCGGGCGGAACCCGGTTCGGCCTCAGCGCTTGCGTGCCACCTTGAGAATTTTCTAGCCAGCCATCCGCCGGGGTGCCTATCGGGCTATTGGCCGCAGGGGATGGAGTTGGACCCACGCCCGGCGATGGAGCGACTCTTGGCGCGCGGGTGGGGGTTGGCCTTGCCCGTTGTCGAGGATATGAACAAGCCGCTGCTGTTCCGGCGCTGGCATCCCAGTGATACCCTGGTCCATGCCGTGTTCAGCACTGAACCGCGCCCGGATGCGCCCCTGTGCGATCCAGATGTTATCCTGGTGCCGCTGTTGGCGTTCGACCGCGCCGGTCAGCGCTTGGGCCAGGGCGGCGGTTTTTATGATCGTACGCTGGCCAGGCGTCCCAATAGTTTGGCCATCGGCATTGCGTTTTCAGGGCAGGCGTGCCCGGTAGAGCCTGAAGACCCCCTTTCCCTTTTGCCGATTGGCCCCTATGACAAGCCTTTATCGGTTATCGTGACCGAGCAGGGTTGCCGGCATTTCCCGCAAGAGTCTTAAGAAAGCCTTGCGCGGGATATCGGCTTAGGAGGCTTAAGCCGATGCGCGTGTTATTTTTTGGCGATATTGTGGGGCGGTCGGGCCGCGATGCGCTGCAAAAGCATCTGCCAGCGCTAAAAGCCGAGCTTGCACCCGATTTCATCGTCGTGAATGCCGAAAATGCCGCCGGTGGCTTCGGGCTGACGTTGGAAATTGCGAACGATCTGTTCGCAGCGGGTATCGACTGCCTTACCTTGGGCAATCATTCCTGGGATCAACGCACGCTGCTGACGCAAATTGATGCCGAAGGCCGTATTGTCCGCCCCATCAACTATCCGCCGGGAACGCCGGGGCGCGGGGCGGGCCTCTACACAAAGGCGGGCAAAAAGCTGCTGGTGGTAAACGTGATGGGCCGCTTGTTCATGGACCCGCTCGACGATCCGTTTCGCACTCTCGATGCTGAACTGAGCAAATATCGGCTAGGTGCCAGCGTTGATGGCATTCTGATCGACGTTCACGCCGAAGCGAGTTCCGAGAAAATGGCGTTGGGGCATTATCTCGATGGGCGCGTGTCCTTCGTCGTTGGCACGCACACGCATGTTCCTAGTGCCGATGGACGGTTGCTGCCAAAAGGCACGGCCTATCAGACCGACGCGGGCATGTGCGGTGATTACAACAGCGTTATCGGTATGAAAACCGAGCCTGCGGTAGCACGCTTCGTCCGCAAACTCCCCGGCGACCGCCTCACGCCAGCAGAAGGCGAGGGTACGATCTGCGGGGCGCTGGTGACGTTGGGGCCGAACGGTCTTGCCGAAGCCATCCGCCCGGTGCGGCGCGGGCCGGGGATGTTGGAGGCGTAGGGGCGGCGGGTTGAAAAGATTGCCTTGCTGTAGCCTATGGATTACAGTTTTGTATGCTTAAGGTTCTTGCCACTGAAGCCTTTGATGATTGGTTCGAGCGCTTGAGCGATCAACGAGCGAAGGCGCGCGTTTTGGCGCGAACGCGCCGGTTAGCTCTGGGTAACCTTGGAGATTGGAAATCTGTCGGCGCGCGCGTCGGGGAACTACGGATCGATTACGGGCCGGGGTAGCGGCTCTATTTCACCCGGCGCGGAATGGACATCATCATTCTCTTAGCGGGGGGCGATAAATCCTCCCAGGCTAGAGATATTCAGATGGCAGTCGAGACGGCGCAGAACCTACCTGCGGAGGATCTATCATGACGCTGAAATTAACGCCTTGGGATGTGACCCATCATCTCCACACGGACGAGGCCATGGCTCTTTATCTCGATGCGTGTCTGGAGGAAGACCCAGGCGATGGAAGCCTCGTGCGCGCTGCTTTGAACGATATTGCCCGCGCTAAAGGCATGACCCATATCGCCCGCGAAACCGGCATTAGCCGCGAGGGGCTGTATCGGGCGCTCTCTCCTGACGGGAATCCCGAGTTTACGACTGTGCTTAAAGTTATCCGGGTATTAGGGCTGAAACTACATGCGTCTGCAACACCACCGACGCTCTAATCAGCCTACTCCCACACACTCCGGCGCGCGCGGGGGCGGGACTGGGCGGGGTCCCATTGGTCGGGGATCGGGGAGTAGGCCGGGCGCTTAAAAATCCGCCCGTTGGGTTTGTAGAACAGAAACCCCTGACCGTGGGTAACGCCGAGCGACGTGAGAATGGCGGCTTGCGCCTCTGTCTCGATCATTTCAGCGGTGGTTTCAATCCCAAGCTCTTTACACAGCGACAGAATAGCACGCACAAACATCCGGTCGCGGTCATTACTCTGAATGTTTTTCACATAAACACCATCGAGCTTCACCACATCGACCTTAAAGGCGCGCAAATAATGCAAGGTGGCGGCCCCGGCCCCAAAATCATCAATGCACACGCGGTATTCCAGCGCCCGCAGTCGGTCGATAATTTTACTGACTCGCTCCAAATCATTAATCGCGGCAGATTCCGTGACTTCAATCAGTAGGCGGCGGCGCAGTTTAGGGTAGCGGCGCAGAAGCTCTTCAAAGTCATTCACAAACAGTTCGGATTCGAGCGAGCCGCCGGAAATATTCACCGCTACGTCATAGGCTTCTGGCTCTGCATCCAACTGCTTCAATACTTGGCGGCAGATGGATAGATCAAGCTCCGTCACCATACCGAGTTGTTCGGCAAAAGTGACCGTTTCAAACGGGGAGGAGCCGTCGGGCAAGCGCGATAGCGCTTCTTGGTGGTGAATGCGGCGGGTTTTGAGATCGACAATCGGGTGATATACAAGGCTAAACCCGTGCGAGGCTAAAATATCGCGGATAGAGGTCACGCGCGCCACAGTATCCTTCATCAAAGCACCCAGGCTTTCATTCAGGTTAGTAACGGTAAAATCGCCGATTTGATTTTGCGTAAATGTGGTAACGGCGTAAATCAGCGCCCGGCTGGCATCGACGACGTTAATGTTGGTAATATCTATTTTTAGTTCGCTGGCCGTAACTTCGACGCCTGCCCCATCGGGATCAAGCTGCTTTGCCAGCGCTTCCACCTGAGCCTTAATATCGCGCGGGTCCACGCTGGCTTCGTGCAGAACCCCGTATTTATCATCACTGAGGCGCACTGCGCTGTCGCCGCCTTGGCTTTGGCTGGACAGTAATGCCCCCAATGCGCGCTGAAAGGCGGCCTGTTCGGTTGCGTCAAGCCGCGCGCCCAAGTCTGTAGCCCCCTGCAAATCCACCATCGTTAGGCGCAAGGGTTCTTGCTCAGGGTGTTCTTTGGCGTATTTCAGGCGACGGGTAGCGATTTCGGTGAAAGAATTTTGGGTTAGCAGCCCAGTCGAGCGGTCCCGCTGGTTTTGGCCTTCCTCCAGCCGCTCCAGCGCACGGGGTAGCCCCTCTTCGTCCACTTCGGTGCGGTTCGCGAAGGAGAGGTAGAAGCGATCTTGGCGTTCGGGAAGCGGAAAACCGGCCACGCTGCCCGCCGCTAGCCGATTTCCTTTTAATTTCAAGAACAAAGCCTGGGGCCGCAAGCGCAATCCGCTAGACAGCGCTATCTTAATGTCTTTGATAAGCGGATGGCTGGTTTCCGCCAGTAAATTTACGAGAGGAAGGCCGATAAGATCGTCTGTCGCCATGCCCGTTAAAGAATAGCTTGCCCCAAAACAATATGTAATCTTAACATTGGCGTCAACTTCGAGAAGAAGTTCGGCGCGCGAGAAGGAAAATGCCAGCAATCGCGCGCGATCTTCGCGCAATCTATTCAGTTTACTATCGGGAATACTAAGCGGGGGCGAGGAAACAACCTCCACCAGGGCGGGTGTCGTTACTCTAGCGCTGGAGCGTGCAGGGGTACCGCCAGATTTCACGAAGCCCCGTCCGTAAAGTAAGGTAAAATACTAAAACAGCGTAACCTGTCCGAAACGGCACGGCAAGAGTTCAAAGCAATTTAAGCATAAATTTGATATTAAGATTCCATTAACAGTAAAGCAATCAAATTCCCTAAGAAAATGCTAAAGAGTAATTAATCCTACGCTAAACCCGCGTTTGCACTAGGGTTTCTGCCTTCATTTCTAACTCCAGCCAGCGATCTTCTAAACTGGCCAGGTCTGCGCGCAAGGTTTCTAGCTTTGCGGAGGCTTCGGCGAAACCTTTGGGGTCTTTTGCATAAAAAGACGCATCGGTTAGCTTTTGCTCCAACTTAGCAAGAGCTTGAGTGATTGTTTCAATTTGTGTCGGCAGTTGGTCGCGCTCACGCTGATCTTTGTAAGACAGTTTAGTGGCGGGAGTTTTTGGCCCAGTAGGGGCGGCTTTTGCGGCGGGTCTGGTTGCAGTTTTCTCCACAGGCGCGTCGGGGCGCTGGGCCAGCCAGTCCGTATAACCGCCCGCATAAGCGCGCACGTCGCCATCGCTATCGAAGGCGATTGTAGCCGTGACCGTGCGATCAAGAAAATCGCGATCATGGCTCACCAACACCACAGTGCCGGGGTAATCGGCCAACACTTCTTCCAGCAGATCCAAAGTTTCGAGATCGAGATCGTTGGTCGGCTCGTCGAGCACGAGCAGATTGGCTGGGCGCAGGAAGAGTTTTGCCAACAGCAGCCGATTCTTTTCACCCCCCGAAAGGCTGCGGATAGGGCTATGGGCCTGTTCGGGGGCGAACAGAAAATCTTGCAAATAGCCCACCACATGCTTCGGGCGACCATTCAGGATCACCTGATCGCCGCCGCCTTCGCACAAGATTTTCCAGGGCGTATCGTCCGGGTCTAATTGCTCGCGCTTTTGATCGAAATAGACAGGCTCTATACCGAAGCCGATGCGGATTTTGCCGCTGGTAGGGCGCAGTTGCCCCAGCAGAATTTTCAGCAACGTCGTTTTGCCCGCACCGTTTGGGCCGATCAAACCGACGCGCGCGCCGCGCACGAGACGGAAGTTAAAATCAGGGATCAGCACGCGCGTCCGGTTACTGCCGTCGGCCTGGGGCAGGTGGATTTCGTAGCGCACGTGCTCGGCTTCCGCCACCATCGTGCCGCCGCTGTCGGTGGCGGCAATATCGGCCTTAACTGTACCTGCAATCTTGAGCCGCTCGCTCATTTTCTCGCGAAGATCGTAGAGCGCGCGCACGCGGCCCATATTGCGGCGGCGGCGGGCGGAAATGCCTTCGCGCAGCCAGCGCATTTCTTCTTTCAGTTTAGCGGCGTCTTTGCGGGCTTGTTGCTCTTCGGTCGCAACCACCTGTTCCGACCACTCCTCGAACGCCTCATAGCCCTTATCAAGCCGCCGCACGAAGCCTCGGTCCAACCACAGGGTACGGCGGGCGACGGCTTTTAGAAAGGCGCGGTCATGGCTGATGACCAGCAACGCGCCGCGAAACGCCGCAAGCTCGGCTTCGAGCCACGCAATCGTGGGCAGATCGAGATGGTTCGTCGGCTCATCCAGCAATAGAATATCGGGGCGGGAGACCAGCGCCCGCGCCATATCCGCCCGGCGTGCCTCCCCGCCGGAAAGCTCTTCAACCCGCTTTGCCGCGTCGAGGGTGAGGGCGGCGAGCACAGCTTCCACCGTGGCCGGGCCTTCGGGGCCAGCATCGGGGGGCAGGCCGGCCAGCGCATAATCGCCCACGGTTTTGGCCGTGCCGAAATCCGGGTCTTGGCGCAGATAGGCAAGGCGGGTGCCGGGCTGCAAGAACCGCTCCCCCGCATCGAGATCAACTTCCCCGGCCAGCACTTTGAGCAGCGTTGATTTGCCAGAGCCGTTTCGGCCCACTAAGCAGGCGCGTTCGCCCGGCGTGATCGCTAGATCAATTTCATTGAAAATCGGTTTTGCGCCGAAGGTCACGGTCGCGGCGCGTAAAGCCAGCAGAGGGGGAGAAGCCATAGAGCGGGATGTAACCGTGGCACGGCCTTAGGTCAAGGTTGCAGCGCACTCTTCACGCTTTCTAAACGCGATTGAGCAGCAAAAACACGCGAATGGCGGAGGAAAGATTGCCGGAGCGGCCCGCGTCGATTTCGGCAATCAGCGCGTTCATGCTGGACTGCCGAGCGCTTGCGACCCGGCGCAATTCGGCCCAGAAAGCATCCTCCAACGATACGCTGGTGCGATGCCCGGCGACGACGACCGAGCGTTTGACCAGCCGCGCCGGATCGGTCGCGGCCTGCGGTTGTTGCGCGACCGTCATGGGCGCGGCGCGGGGGGGGGCGGCGCACCAGGCCGGCCTTGAGCATGGGGCGGGCGGGGCAGACCGCCGGGGCCTAACAGCAGCGTGCGGGTTAGGGGATCGCGGCGGCGAATGGCTTCCACGGCACGGGCGCGCTGATCGGGCGACAAGCTGTCGAGGAATTGGCTTACGTCATCTATAACGCGGCCCTGGGCTATCAGGCGCGCGTTGGCAAGGTCGCGGAGGCTTTGATCAATCTTGGCGCGATCCACGGGCGGCGCGCGCAAATCATCCCAAATTTCCCCGGCGCGGCGTCCGCCCTCTTTCCCCGTGGTCATCAACTCGCCGCGCACGCGCCCCCGCAGGGCCTTCAGCGCGTCGGTTTGTGCGGGCGTTAGCTTGGCCCCTTCGGCAATGGCGGGTTCGATATCGGAGGTAAACCGCTCGTGCCAGCGCTGACCAAGGAAGAAGGCGATGTTGAAGCCAACCGAAATGACCAGCAACACCCAGGGCAGGGCGTGTCGCCACGGCGGCAAGCGGCTAAAGATCGGCATTGTCATCCCCCGCCGTTGAATAAAGCGTATAGGCTTCGCTATCGCTGCTTGCAACCTGCTCGCCGGTCGCAAAGCCGACCCAAACCGCAAGGCAGAAGCCGCAGAGGGCAGCGGCCCAGCCCAAACGATCTATTATGCCAGGGCGCGTTTGGGTGGAGGGTTTTGCCCCGATAAAAGCGCCGCGCGCCGCAATCACATCGGCCAGAAGGTGCGGATTGCGGGCAAGAGCGGCTTCCACCGTATCCTTCGCCGCGCCCCGTATCCGGCCCTCGGCATAAGCGGCCAGATCCAGCGCGCTCGGCGCGCCCACGATGGGAGTTGCGGCGCGGTAGCGGTGCCACAAGGTCCGTGCGTGGGTCCGGGCGTCTTCATATTGAGCGGCGAGGGGTGGGCGCGGGTTCATGGTTAATCTCTCCTATCCCGTAATAGGGATGGGGCGGGGAGAGCATCCCCGCCGGGATGGGGTACAAAATGCGCGCGGAGCTTGAGCAGCGCTTTATGGTGCATCGAGCGCACGGTTTGGGCTTCGATGTTCAGAAATGCCGCAGCGTCGGCCACATCCATATCTTGATCGTAGAGCAGGCTGAGGATGAGTTCCTGCCGAGGGGAGAGCAGCCCTGCGGGAATTTCGATTTTTTCCGCAGGCAGGATAGGATCGACGGCGAACGCCGCCTCTGGCACATCCTCAATCGGAACGCCAGGGCGCTGTTTTGCCCGCAGCCGGTCGCGCGCAATCGAGCGGGCGACGATCGTGAGCCACGTCGCGGGCGCGGCTCTTGCGGGATCATAGGCTTTCAGCAGGCGGCGCTCGTCGGCCAGTAGCTTCACAAATACGTCTTGAACCAGATCACCCGACTCGCCCCGCCCCGGTAAGCCCACGCCCGGCACCGTGCGGATGGCCGAGGCAACCACACGAGTGAAGCGCGCAATAAAGCGGCCCCAGGCTTTTTCCTCCCCAGCCACTAGGGCGGCTTGGTCGAAATCGGCATCTGGCTCGGTCTTACGCAGGCTCACCCGGAAATCCTTTCTGATTTCCTATAGGCAGGCAAGCCTACGCGGTATCCCCAGACCGGCAGAGAAATCTAATACAAAAGCCGCGCCCGGATCGTCCCTTCAATCGCCTGAAGCTCGTTCAGTACGGCGGTTTCATCGACGTTGCCATCGACATCGACCACGACGAACCCCACGTCCGGGTCGGTTTGCAGATATTGGGCGGTGATGTTCAGGTGGCTTTGGGAGAAAATTTCGTTCACCCGCCGCATCACCCCCGGCACATTGGCGTGGATATGCAGAAAGCGCCGATTGCCGCCCGCCTTTACGGGCAAGGAGACTTCGACGAAGTTGACCGCGCCCACGGTTGAACCATTATCAGAATATTTAATCAGCTTCTCCGCCACTTCAACGCCAATATTGGCTTGGGCTTCCATCGTCGAGCCGCCGATATGCGGAGTGAGAATGACGTTCTCAAGACCGCGCAGGGGGCTTAGGAACTCTTCATCATTATGATTCCCCGCAGGCTCCTTCGGGAACACGTCGATGGCGGCCCCCAACAAATGCCCGCTTTTCAGCCCTTCCGCCAGCGCCTCAATATCAACCACGCTGCCGCGCGAGGCATTGATGAGGTAGGAGCCGGGCTTCATCGCCCGCACTTGCGCCGCGCCGAACATATTCATGGTTTGCGGGGTGGAGGGGACGTGCAGGCTGATGACATCGGACGCGCCCACCAGTTCTTCCAGCGAATTGCACGGGCTGGCATTGCCGAGGGCCAGTTTCTTTTCGACATCGAAAAAGCGCACGCGCATCCCAATCGCCTCGGCCAGAACCGAAAGCTGCGAGCCGATATGACCATAGCCGACGAGGCCCAAGGTTTTGCCGCGCAACTCGAAGGAGTTTTTCGCTGTTTTATCCCAAAGCCCCGCGTGGCACTCGCGCGTTTTGTCAGGGATGCGGCGCAACAGCATGATGATTTCACCAATCACCAGTTCCGCCACCGAGCGGGTGTTGGAATAGGGGGCATTGAACACCGGAATCCCCAACGTGCGCGCGGTATCGAGGGCAACCTGATTGGTGCCGATGCAAAAACAGCCGATGCCGACCAAGCGGTTCGCCGCCGCCAACACCTTGTGCGTGATGCGAGTGCGCGAGCGGATACCGAGCAGATGTACGCCCTGAATGCGCTCGATCAGCGCGTCTTCATCCAGTGCGGTTTTCATCTGTTCAATCTGGCTGTAGCCGTTGCGCTGAAACTCCTCCACCGCGCTGTCGTGAAGGTCTTCCAGCAGCAGAATGCGGATTTTGTCTTTGGCAAGGGAATGTTGGGTCATGCTTAAAAACCTTCTGTAGAGTCGAGAATATCGTCCGCCGAATAGCCCTGCAAAAACAGCAACCCGGTCAGATCGGAATGCTGCAAGGACAGATGCGCGGCGGCTGCGACGATGGGTTTTGCTCGGAACGCGACGCCGAAGCCTGCAACCGATAGCATATCGAGATCGTTCGCCCCATCCCCCACGGCGAGCGTGGCCGACAGGGGCAGGCCGCGCTGCATCGCAATCGCTTCGAGCGTGCGGCGCTTGGCGGCTCTATCGAAAATCGGCTCAATCAAGCGCCCCGTCAATCGGCGCGGGTCGCTGCCGGTGAGGTCCAAATGATTGCAGTGAACGCCGTGGCAGCCTAAAGCCTTAGCGACCGGATCGGCGAAATACCCAAAGCCGCCCGTGGCGATAACGCACTGCGCGCCGTGCTTATTCATTGTCGCAATCAGGCTTTTCGCGCCGGGCATTAGCCGAATGCGGGCAGCGCAAGCATCCATGATCGAGAGTGGCAAATCGGCCAGCAGGGCCACGCGCTCCCGCAGGCTGGTGGCGAAATCCACTTCGCCGCGCATTGATTTTTCCGTAATCGCGGCGATTTGCGGGCCGATGCCAATATCGGCGGCCAAATCGTCCAGCATTTCGTTTTCGATCAGCGTCGATTCCATATCGGCGACCAGCAAAGACTTCCGTCGGCCCGCGCTTTCAACCAAATTGGCATCGACGGGCGTATGGGCGAGCGCCGCGCGCAGCCGGGCAAGGTCGATGGGGTGAGCGCTGGCGATCTCCGCCGCAACGCCCGGCACCAGCCAGCGCACGGCAAAATCGTGCAAAGTGGCGACAGCAACAGCCTCCGCCACCAACGCTTCGGTAACGGCGGGGGTTGCGGGGGCGGAACTGAGGACCAGAGTCAACGGCATGGACTATCCAGTATGAGCAAGAGCATACGACAACGGCTTATCTTGGCGGGGCCGACCGCGAGCGGCAAGTCCGCACTAGCCTTGGCGGTGGCCGGGCAGACGAGTGCTGTTATCATTAATGCCGATTCAATGCAGCTATATCGTGAACTCCGCCTGATAACGGCCCGCCCGAGCGTGACGGAGGAAACCCAGACCCCCCACGCCCTCTACGGCACGCTCTCGACCACCGAGGCTGCAACGGCAGAAAGCTGGCGGCACGCGGTGGTTACGCTGCTCGATAGCTTGGGCGATACGCCCGCGCTGCTGGTCGGCGGCACGGGGCTGTATATCAAGGCGCTCATGGAAGGCTTCGCCGATCTGCCCCAGGTGCCGCCGGAATTGCGCGAAAACGTGGGGGCGCTGCATCTGGCCGAGGGGGCCTTAGCGTTTCACGCGCGCCTTGCCGCCGTTGACCCCGCCAGTGCCGAGCGGTTGCGCCCGTCCGACAGCCAGCGGGTGAAGCGGGCATATGAGGTGTGGGCCGCGACCGGGAAACCCTTCAGCCGTTTCCTCAATGCCCCGCGCTCCGGCCCGCCCGACGGTTATCGCTTTATCCCCATCGTGCTCGCGCCAGATCGGGGGTGGCTCTATGCGCGCATCAATCAGCGCTTCAGCCAAATGATCGACGCGGGCGCGATGGCAGAAATTGCCGCTTTTGCGGCGCTTCTCCCCCAACTTCCGAAGGATGCCCCCTTACGAAAAGCCGTGGGTGTGCCAGAACTCCTGTCTTATCACCAGGGCGAGATTGGCTTGCCCGAGGCGATAACCTTGGCGCAAGCCAGCAGTCGGCAATACGCCAAACGGCAAACCACCTGGTTCAAACATCAGCTTTCTCAAGCTCTTACCGTAGACCCGCAAGATTACGACCAAGCTATGCAGGAAATCTTGTCGATCATGACGCAAACCAACTTGACCGCTTGACCCGCCCCCGCATAGCGTCTCTTTCCCTGAGATTTCAGGCCCCGCCCATCGGCGGGGGATGGGCTAACGACGTGAGAGAGTGTTATGAGCGACACGCGGGAGATGCTGACCGGAGCGGAAATCGTTTTGAGGGCGCTGAAAGACCAGGGTGTCGAAGTTATCTTCGGTTATCCCGGCGGTGCGGTATTACCGATTTACGATGCTCTTTTCCAGCAGAACGCGATTCGCCACATTCTCGTTCGGCACGAACAAGCGGCGGTTCACGCGGCGGAAGGCTACGCGCGCTCCACTGGCAAAGTCGGCTGCGTGCTCGTCACCTCTGGCCCTGGCGCGACCAATGCCGTGACGGGCCTAACCGACGCGCTGATGGATTCGATCCCGCTGGTCTGCCTAACGGGTCAGGTGCCAACGCATCTGATTGGGAACGATGCTTTCCAGGAATGCGATACCACCGGCATTACGCGCCCCTGCACTAAGCATAATTACTTGGTGAAGGACGTAAACAACCTCGCGCGCACAGTACACGAAGCCTTCTATGTGGCGCGCACGGGCCGCCCCGGCCCTGTGGTGATTGATCTGCCCAAAGACGTGCAGTTCGCGACAGGCCCCTATATTCCGCCCGCAACCGTGGCCCATAAAACCTACCGCCCGCGTACGGATGCCGACATGAGCGTGATCGACCGCGCGATTGACATGCTGCTCACAGCCGAACGCCCGGTAATCTACGGCGGCGGCGGCATTATCAATTCCGGCGACGAAGCCTCGGTGCTGCTGACGGAATTTGCCCGCCTCACCAATATCCCCGTTACGCTAACGCTGATGGGGTTGGGGGCCTATCCGGCCTCCGACCGGCAGTTCCTTGGGATGCTGGGGATGCACGGCACTTACGAAGCCAACTTGGTGATGCACGGCTGCGACGTGATGTTCAATATCGGCGCACGCTTCGATGATCGGGTAACGGGCCGTCTGAGCGCCTTCTCGCCGACCTCTAAAAAAATCCATCTCGATATTGATCCCTCCTCGATCAATAAAACCGTGATGGTCGATCTGCCGGTGATTGGCGACGTTAAAACAGTGCTGAAAGCCCTGATTGGCCGCTGGAAAGAGCGCGGCGCACAGCTAAAAGCCGAACCGTTAAAAGCCTGGTGGGGCCAGATCGAAGAGTGGCGCAAGCGCGACTCGCTCCGTTACGGCAGCAATGGGCTTATCATCAAGCCGCAACACGCGGTGCGTCGCCTGTGGGAACTTTCGCAAGGGCGGGAAACCTTCATCACCACCGAAGTCGGCCAGCATCAAATGTGGGCGGCCCAATATTTTGGCTTTGAAAAGCCGCGCCGTTGGATGACATCGGGCGGTTTGGGCACGATGGGCTACGGCCTGCCCTCGGCGATGGGCGTGCAAATCGCCCACCCGGATGCGCTGGTTGTCGATATTTCCGGCGAAGCCTCGGTCATGATGAACATTCAGGAAATGAGCACGCTGGTGCAGTATCGCCTGCCCGTCAAAGTGTTCATTCTGAATAATCAGTACATGGGCATGGTTCGCCAGTGGCAGGAGTTGCTGCACGGGGGCCGCTATTCGGAAAGCTACTCCGAATCTCTGCCCGATTTCGTGAAACTGGCGGAAGCCTTTGGCGCACGCGGCTTCCGGGCGCTGGATATGAACGATTTGGACGATGTGATCCGCGCTACCTTGGACCATCCTGGCCCGGTGATCGCCGATATTTGCGTCGATCAAAAGGAAAACTGCTTCCCCATGATCCCGTCGGGTGCAGCCCATAACGAAATGCTGCTGGGGCCAGAAGATAAGGCCGATCCGGTCTCGACGGAAGAAGGGATGGTTCTCGTTTAACGACCCATTCCAAACCGCTGCAACCGTCGCTTTTCGCTTAGGACCATAGGGTATCATGAAACAACCGCAGCCAATCAATCGCCACACTATCGCCGTGCTGGTGGACAATGAGCCGGGTATTTTGGCGCGCGTCGTCGGGCTTTTTTCGGGCCGGGGCTATAATATCGAAAGCCTCACCGTGGCCGAAGTGGAGCAGGCGGAGCAACTGTCGCGCATCACGGTCGTAACGTCGGGCACCGAACAGGTTATCGAGCAGATTAAAGCCCATTTGGGCCGCCTCGTACCCGTGCACAAAGTCCATGATCTCACCGCCGAAGGCCCCCATGTGGAACGGGAACTGGCGCTGGTGAAAGTGGCTGGCACGGGCGACCGCCGCGTCGAATCGCTCCGCATCGCCGATATTTTCCGCGCGCGCGCGATCGACTCGACCACCGAGAGCTTTGTGTTCGAGATTACGGGCAGCCAGGAGAAGGTGAACGCCTTCGTGGCCCTCATGATCCCGCTTGGGCTAGTGGAAGTTAGCCGCACGGGCATTGTTGCTATCTCACGGGGGGCGTCGGGCTTCTAGCCTGAAAAGCTCCTTTTCTTACCGCCTCTTACGCAAGGAAATGTCTCAGATGCGCGTTTATTACGACCGCGACGCCGATGTGAATCTCATCAAATCGAAGAAGGTCGCCATCGTCGGCTACGGCAGCCAAGGCCACGCCCACGCGCTGAACCTGAAGGACAGCGGCGTTAAGGACGTTATCATTGCGCTGCGCCCCGGTTCGGCCACGGCAGCGAAGGCGGAAGCAGCGGGTTTCCGCGTTCTGCCCCCCGATGAAGCCGCCCGCGAAGCCGATGTGGTGATGGTGCTGGCCCCTGACGAGCATCACGGCGCGCTCTACACCACCTTCCTGCGCGATACCATGAAGCAGGGGGCAGCCCTTGCCGTCGCGCACGGTTTCTCG
>JAAFIC010000016.1 GCA_013298565.1 Alphaproteobacteria bacterium
AAATCGCGTGCTGCCGCCTATGGTATCAAGCAAACTGTGTTGGAAAAACGCGATATCCACGTGCATGTTCCCGAAGGGGCGACGCCTAAAGACGGCCCGTCTGCCGGGATTGCCATGGTCACGTCCATCGTTTCGGTGCTCACTGGCATCCCCATCCGCAAGGATGTGGCGATGACGGGCGAAGTTACCCTGCGCGGGCGCGTTCTGCCCATTGGCGGGTTGAAGGAAAAGCTGCTTGCGGCCTTGCGGGGAGGGCTTAAGATCGTGCTGATCCCCCAAGATAACGCCAAGGATCTGGCCGAAATTCCTGATAATGTAAAGAAGGGGTTGGAGATCATTCCCGTCGCAACGGTAGAACAAGTTTTGGAACGTGCCCTCGTAAGAGCTCCTATTCCGCTGCCTGCCGAAGAGGAGCTGCCGGCGACGCCACCCAAAGCAGATGCACCCGTCGCCTCTGGCATGATCGCCCATTAAGCCTTTTAGGGAACGCCTCTTGATATTTGTCACAGAACGCGTTTGCAAAATGCCTCTATCAGCGCGTTTTGCTCACTTTCACAGGGCTTTCGCTGCGTTCCCCCCATTGACGGATTGTAAGAACGCAGTCTAAAGTCCGCCAATGATTTGCCTTAATCCTGGGTCGCTACGTCGGTGGCTTAGGACAATATCGAACCGTCCTGATGAGGGGGCTCAACGTGAATAAAAACGATCTCGTCGCTTCGGTCGCAGAAGCTACTGGTTTGTCTAAACAAGATGCCGCGAAAGCGATCGACGCCGTGTTCGATGCTATTACGGGTGCCCTGAAGGATGGGGACGAAGTTCGCTTGGTTGGTTTCGGTACCTTTGCTGTGTCCGAACGGGCAGCAAGCGAAGGCCGTAATCCGCGCACAGGTGAAAAAATCCAAATTTCGGCCTCTAAACAGCCGAAGTTCAAAGCCGGTAAAGGGCTGCGCGACGCCGTTAACGAATAGGCTGCGCTTTCCGCACGATAGTAAGGGCTACCCAATGGGTAGCCCTTGACTGTTTAGGGCGGAATTGAGTATTCGACTTAAGTAATCTCGCGGCATAGCTGCGACGGGCGGTTAGCTCAGCGGCAGAGCGTCTCGTTTACACCGAGAGGGTCGGGGGTTCAATCCCCTCACCGCCCACCATTATCTCAGTCACATGAGATCAGACTTGAACGCCCCGGCTTTTCGCTGGGGTTTTCGTTTTTTCAGCAAATACGTCCCTGCTTGTGAGGGCGCCCGTTCTGGATTTTATCTAAAAAAACTTATCCAGGGATGCTGCAAGTTTCAAGTTTGAGCGCTTGACAGGGTTCGTTATGGATCGTATCAACCGCTCCACTTGTTGCGTTGGGGGTGTAGCTCAGTTGGTTAGAGCGCCGGCCTGTCACGCCGGAGGTCGCGGGTTCGAGCCCCGTCACTCCCGCCATTCAACAAGTCCCCTAAAGGTAACACTGTGGGGGTGTAGCTCAGTTGGTTAGAGCGCCGGCCTGTCACGCCGGAGGTCGCGGGTTCGAGCCCCGTCACTCCCGCCATCAAAAAAACCGCTGCCCACTGGGCGGCGGTTTTTTGTTATCTGCCAATCTTTTGCCGTGCCCTATGAAACCTAAGAGGGAATGCCGCTTTTTTGCCGCATTCGCTCTACGAGGGCTTTTCATGGGCGGGAGCCATGCCTATAGTAGCGCCGTCGCCTCCCGCAGTGCGGGCAAGCCGAGCCGATGGTTTGGATATTGCCTTGCGTCCTGTTCCGAAGGGGGGTATAGCCGCGCCGTTCCTTGGGAACGGAAGGGGTCTGTAAGATGAATGCACTGCTCGCCGAATATTTACCCATCATGGTGTTCTTGGGCATCGCCATTGGTATCACGCTTGTGATGCTGGTCGCCTCGCGCCTTGTTGCGGCACAAAACCCGGACCCTGAAAAAGTGTCCGCCTATGAGTGCGGCTTTGAAGCGTTCGACGATGCGCGCAGTAAGTTCGACGTGCGCTTTTATCTCGTCGCCATCCTCTTCATCATTTTCGATCTTGAAGTGGCTTTTCTGTTCCCCTGGGCTATTTCCCTGAAAGACATTGGTCTTTACGGCTTTTGGTCGATGATGTCCTTCTTGGGCATTCTCACCGTTGGCTTCATTTATGAATGGAAGAAGGGGGCTTTGGAATGGGAATGATGGTTCCACAATCCAAGCAACAGATTGATGTTCTGGCGCCGGGCGCTGATCAGGATGTGCTGCTGGGCAATGTCACCCACGAGCTTGATGATAAAGGCTTCGTCGTCGCGCAGTTCGATAAGCTGGTGGCCTGGGCGCGCACAGGCTCGCTGTGGCCGATGACCTTTGGTCTTGCCTGTTGTGCGGTTGAGATGATTCACACGGGCTGTAGCCGTTACGATCTGGACCGCTTCGGCATCGTCTTCCGTCCCAGCCCGCGCCAGTCCGACGTGATGATCGTGGCCGGCACGCTGACCAACAAAATGGCCCCCGCCTTACGCAAAGTTTACGACCAGATGGCAGAACCGCGCTGGGTGATCTCGATGGGTTCTTGCGCCAATGGCGGCGGGTACTACCATTATTCCTATTCTGTGGTGCGCGGCTGTGATCGCATCGTTCCGGTCGATATCTACGTTCCGGGCTGCCCACCGACGGCAGAGGCTTTGCTTTATGGTATTCTGCAATTGCAGAAAAAGATTAAGCGGACGCGCAGTTTCGTTCGTTAAGCCTTTGTTCTGGCGCGGATAATCTGCTGCCGGGGCCAATAAATGAAGCGCAAAGCTCTCATACGGATGGGTTTGAATGGTCGAGACACTAGAACAGTTAGGTGCCCACGCAGTACAACACTGCGGCGTTGCCGTTAGCGCGGCCGATCTGTCCGGCGGTGAGTTGACGTTGAGCACGACGCCGGAAGGGCTTCTAGGCCTTCTCGCGTTTTTGCGCGACGATCCCGCGTGCCTGTTTAAGTCCTGCGTTGATATTTGCGGCGTGGATTTCCCGGAGCGGGAGTTGCGCTTCGATGTGGTCTATCACCTGCTTAGCTTGAAGACGAACCGGCGTGTGCGCGTGCGCTTGGCCGTGGATGACGCAACGGCGGTTCCCTCCGCAACCGGCCTATGGCCCTCTGCCGGATGGTACGAGCGCGAAGCCTGGGACATGTTTGGCGTGTTTTTCGCGGGTCATCCCGACTTGCGCCGCATTCTGACCGATTACGGCTTTGAGGGGCATCCCCTTCGCAAGGATTTCCCGCTCACGGGCTATGTCGAGTTGCGTTATGACGAAGAGCAAAAGCGCGTTGTGTATGAGCCGGTAAAGCTGACGCAGGATTTCCGTAGCTTCGACTTCTTGTCGCCGTGGGAAGGGATGACGCCGACGCGCCCCTTACTGCCGGGCGACGAGAAGGCCACGCAGAACGGTTAGGGGGATCGGGGCATGGCTGACGTTAAGATTGAAAATTATACCATGAACTTCGGGCCGCAGCATCCTGCGGCCCACGGTGTGCTGCGGCTCGTTCTGGAAATGGATGGCGAAGTTGTTGAACGCGCCGATCCGCATATCGGTCTGTTGCATCGCGGCACCGAAAAGCTGATCGAGTATAAGACTTACACTCAGGCGCTGCCCTATTTCGACCGGCTCGATTACGTCGCGCCGATGAACCAAGAACATGCGTTTGCGCTGGCGACCGAAAAGCTGTTGGGCATCGAAATTCCCAAGCGCGCCCAATATATCCGCGTGCTGTTCAACGAAATTGGCCGTATTGGCAGCCATCTGCTGAACCTCACCACCTATGCGCTCGATGTGGGCGCGCTGACTCCGATCCTCTGGGCATTCGAGGAACGGGAAAAGGTTATGGAGTTCTACGAGCGGGCCTGCGGCGCGCGCTTGCACGCGAATTATTTCCGTGTCGGCGGGGTCCATCAGGATATTCCTGCCGGATTGTTGGATGATGTTGGCGCGTGGTTCGATCATATGCCCGCGCTGCTGGATGATATCGAAGGTTTGCTGACCAACAATCGTATTTTCAAGCAACGCACGGTCGATATCGGCGTCATCACGGCGGACGAATGTTATGCCTGGGGCATGACGGGGCCAGTGTTGCGCGCGTCGGGCGTTCCGTGGGATTTGCGGAAAAGCCAGCCTTATGAAGTCTATAGCGAGTTGGATTTCGATATTCCCATCGGTAAGAACGGCGATTGCTATGATCGCTATCTGGTCCGTATCGAGGAAATGAAACAGTCTCTCCGCCTCATTAAACAGTGCATCACCCGCATCCCCGATGGCCCGGTGATGACGACCGACGGTAAGATTGCGCCGCCCAGCCGGGGCGCGATGAAGCAATCAATGGAAGCCCTTATCCATCACTTCAAACTCTACACCGAAGGTTATCACGTTCCCGCCGGGCAAACCTACACGGCGGTTGAAGCGCCGAAGGGCGAGTTTGGGGTGTATCTCATCGCCGACGGCACGAATAAGCCCTACCGCTGTAAAATTCGCGCGCCGGGCTTCGCGTTCCTTCAGGCGATGGATTTCCTCTCTAAAGGGCACATGCTGGCCGATGCAGTTGCAATTATCGGCTCGCTCGATATCGTTTTTGGTGAGATTGATCGATGAGCAGCGCTTCTCTTCCCGCCCACGGGCACGCGCCGACCGAGTTCAGCTTTTCGGCTGAAAACCAAGCGACTGCGAAAAAGCTGATTGCGAAATATCCGTCAGGCCGCGAAGCCAGTGCGGTTATTCCGCTGTTAGACTTGGCTCAGCGCCAAGCCGGAGGTTGGCTGCCGCGCGTGGCGATGGATCACGTTGCCAAAGTGCTCGATATGCCACCGATGCGCGTTTACGAGGTCGCCAGCTTCTACACGATGTTCAACCTGAAGCCGGTTGGGGTGCATTTCGTGCAGGTCTGCACGACGACGCCCTGCTGGTTGCGCGGCTCAGACCAAGTGGTTCACGCCTGCAAAAAGGAACTCGGTATTGATCTCGGGGAAACTACCGCAGACGGCCAGTTCACACTGATCGAAGTGGAGTGCCTTGGTGCCTGCGTGAACGCGCCGATGGTGCAGATTAACGATGATTTCTACGAAGACCTTGATGAGGCCAGTACGGTCAAAGTGCTGCAAGCCTTGAAGGCTGGGCAGAAGCCCGCGACCGGGCCTCAGAATGGCCGTATCCGCGCGGCCCCGCTTGGGGGCCTGACATCGCTGACCGATCTTCCCACCGGTAAGAAGGAGCCTTCGTAATGTTGCGCGACCAGGACCGGATTTTCACCAATCTCTACGGTACCCAAGATTTTGGCCTCGCGGGCGCGCAAGCGCGCGGCGATTGGGATAACACCAAGGCGTTGCTCGAAAAAGGCCGCGAGTGGATCATCGACGAAACCAAAAAGTCTGGCCTGCGCGGGCGCGGCGGGGCGGGTTTCTCGACGGGCATGAAATGGTCGTTTATGCCGAAGGCTTCGGATCGTCCGCACTATCTCGTCGTTAATGCCGATGAAGGCGAGCCGGGTACGTGCAAAGACCGCGAAATCATGCGTCACGATCCGCATAAGCTGATCGAAGGTTGCCTGATTGCGTCTTTCGCCATCGGGGCCAAGGCTTGCTATATTTATATTCGTGGCGAGTTTTGGCTTGAGGGGAATAACCTTGAGCGCGCCATCGACGAAGCCTATGCCGCAGGCTTGGTTGGTAAGAATGCTTGCGGGTCGGGCTGGGATTTCGAGATCTACGTCCATCGCGGCGCTGGGGCTTATATCTGCGGTGAAGAAACCGCACTGATCGAGTCGCTGGAAGGCCGCAAGGGCCAACCGCGCTTGAAGCCGCCGTTTCCGGCAGGCGCGGGCCTCTATGGTCTGCCGACAACGGTGAATAACGTCGAATCTATCGCCGTAGTGCCAACGATCTTGCGGCGCGGCGCAGAATGGTTCGCGGGTCTTGGCCGTCCCAATAATACCGGCACGAAACTCTTCTGCATCTCTGGGCACGTGAATAACCCGTGTACAGTGGAGGAGGAGATGGGGATTCCGTTAAAAGACCTCCTCGACAAGCATTGCGGCGGCGTGCGCGGCGGCTGGGATAATCTGCTGGCCGTCATCCCTGGTGGCTCCTCGGTTCCGGTATTGCCTAAGTCGATTTGCGATACCGTATTGATGGATTTCGATAGTTTGCGCGCTGAACGCTCGGGCCTTGGCACGGCGGCGGTGATCGTGATGGATCAATCCACAGACATCGTGAAGGCCATTGCGCGCTTATCGAAATTCTACATGCATGAAAGCTGTGGCCAGTGCACGCCGTGCCGCGAAGGCACGGGTTGGATGTGGCGCGTGATGGAACGGATGGTCAAAGGCCAGGCCGACATCGGTGAAATAGATATGCTTGAGGAAGTTAGCCGTCAGATCGAAGGTCATACGATCTGCGCGCTCGGGGATGCCGCTGCCTGGCCGGTTCAGGGGCTTATCCGCCATTTCCGCCCGGAAATGGAACGGCGCATTCTGGAGCGTAAAAGCGTTCCGGCACAGGCAGCGGAATAAGGGGCGGGGTGGGCTATGCCAAAACTAACAGTTGACGGCATCGAGGTCGAAGTCCCTGCGGGCGCGACCGTGATGCAGGCTTGCGAAGCCGCAGGCAAAGAAATTCCGCGCTTCTGTTACCACGAGCGCCTGTCCATTGCGGGTAACTGCCGCATGTGCCTTGTGGAGATGGAAAAGGCTCCGAAGCCTATTGCCTCCTGCGCCATGCCCGCCACCGACAATATGGTTATCAAAACCGATACGCCGGTGGTGCAAAAGGCGCGCAAAGGGGTGATGGAGTTTCTGCTCATCAATCACCCGCTCGATTGCCCGATTTGCGATCAGGGCGGCGAGTGCGATTTGCAAGATCAAGCCATGGCCTATGGCCGTGATGGCTCGCGCTTCCATGAAAACAAGCGCGCGGTGCCGGATAAGAACTTTGGCCCGTTGATCAAGACGTTCATGAACCGCTGCATTCACTGCACGCGCTGCGTCCGGTTTATCTCCGAAGTTGCGGGCGCGCCGGATTTGGGCGCAACAGGGCGCGGCGAGCATATGGAAATCGGCACCTTCATCGAGAAGGCGGTTAGCTCGGAACTGTCGGGCAATATCATTGATCTTTGCCCCGTCGGTGCGCTTACCTCGAAGCCCTACGCCTATGCTGCCCGGTCTTGGGAACTGCGGAAGACTGAATCGGTCGATGTGCTGGATGCCGTCGGCGCGAACATTCGGGTTGATGTACGGGGCGGCGAAGTGATGCGCGTATTGCCGCGCCTGAATGAAGATATCAATGAAGAGTGGCTGGCCGATAAATCGCGCTATTCCGTTGATGGCCTTAAAAAGCGCCGCCTGGATAAGCCTTACGTTCGCAAGAACGGCAAACTGGTGGCTGTTGAATGGCCAGAAGCCTTGGGCGCGGTCGCGCATAAGCTGACGCAAACCGCGCCGCATAAGATTGCGGCGCTGGCGGGCGATCTGGTCGATGCTGAAAGTACTTTTGCGCTAAAACAGCTTTTCACCAGCTTGGGCGTAACCAGCTTCGACTGCCGCATTGATGGTGCGGCGATTGGCGGCGGCGCGCGGGCGGGTTATCTGTTCAACACTAGCATCGCTGGGATCGAACAGGCGGACGTAGTGTTGTTGATCGGCAGTAACCCGCGTTGGGAAGCGCCGCTGCTGAATGCACGCCTGCGGAAGCGCTACTTAACGGGCGCGCTTACGGTGGCGTCGGTTGGCCCGCAGGTCGATCTGACTTATGGTGTTGAAGACCTAGGCAATGATCCGCAGGTGCTGGACTCGCTGCTAGAAGGCACGCACCCGTTCGCCGAAGTGCTGCGCGGTGCGAAGAACCCGATGGTTATTGTCGGAATGGGCGCGCTAACGCGGGCTGATGGCGGCGCTAATCTGGCGGCGGCACGCGGTATTGCCGAAGCCTACGGCATGATCAGCGATGGCTGGAACGGTTTCAACGTGCTGAATACGGCAGCGGGCCGGGTAGGGGCCTTGGACCTCGACTTCCTGCCGCAACCGGGTGGGCGCAATCTTGCAGGCATTCTGGCCGGGGCCGCGTCGGGCGACGTGGAGATTGTGTTCCTGCTCGGGGCAGATCTCGCGGATACGAGCGCGCTAAAAAATGCTTTCGTGATCTACCAGGGCCATCATGGCGATAGCGGCGCCGCCGTTGCCGACGTGATCCTGCCGGGCGCCGCCTACACCGAGAAGGATGGCACTTACGTTAATCTCGAGGGCCGCGCACAGCGGGCGCAGCGGGCAACTTTCCCAGTGGGCGATGCGCGCGACGATTGGAAGATTTTGCGGGCGCTCTCGGCCCTCATCGGCAAGACTTTGCCGTTCGATAACTTGGGCGAATTGCGGGCGCTGTTAGCGCAAACCGCCCCGAGCTTCGCTGCCGTGGGGCAGGTGACGCAAGCCGCCTGGGGGCCGTTTGGGGCCGCAGGCGCGCTTTCGACCGCGCCTTACGCTTACGCGATTTCTGATTACTACCGAACCGATCCGATTAGCCGCGCGTCCGAGACGATGGCGAAATGCTCGGCTCTGTTCGTACAGGGGCGTCAGCCCGATGATCTGCTGGAACGGGTTGGAACCTATGGTTGATTTCTGGCAAGATTATGCGCTTCCGGGGGCGATTATCGTCGCTAAGATTGTCGCGATTATCATTCCGCTGCTGATTGCAGTGGCCTATCTGACCTATGCCGAACGTAAGGTTTTGGCGGTCATGCAGCTTCGACGGGGTCCGAACGTGGTGGGGCCGTTCGGTCTGCTCCAGCCGCTCGCGGATGGCTTGAAGCTGTTTATGAAGGAAACGATCGTTCCGGCAGGGGCGAGCCGTGCTCTGTTCATTATGGCCCCGATGTTGACCTTCATTCTGGCCATGCTCGCCTGGGCGGTTATCCCAGTTGATGCCGGCTGGGTGCTGTCGGATATCAACGTCGGCGTATTGTATCTTTTCGCGATTTCGTCGCTCGGGGTGTATGGCATCATCATCGCGGGGTGGGCGTCCAACTCCAAATATGCCTTCCTTGGCGCGTTGCGCTCGGCGGCGCAGATGGTGTCGTATGAAGTCTCCATTGGTCTCGTGATTATCACCGTGCTGTTGTGCGTCGGTTCGTTGAACTTATCCCGGATCGTAGAAGCGCAAAAGACAGTGTGGTTCGTTATTCCGCTGCTACCGATGTTCGTGATTTACTTTATCTCGGCCCTGGCAGAAACGAATCGCTCGCCATTCGATTTGCCGGAGGGCGAGTCGGAGTTGGTTGGGGGCTATTTCACCGAATATTCGTCGATGACCTTCGCGCTCTTCTTCCTCGGTGAATATGCCAATATGATTCTGATGTCGGCGATGGGGGCAATCCTGTTCCTCGGGGGGTGGTTGCCACCGTTTGACATTGCACCGTTCAACTGGGTGCCGGGGCCGATTTGGTTTGCCTTGAAAATTTGCTTCGTGCTGTTCGGGTTCTTGTGGGTTCGCGCCACCTTCCCGCGCTTCCGGTACGATCAACTTATGCGGTTGGGCTGGAAGGTTTTTCTTCCCTTCTCGCTGTTCTATGTGGTCCTAGTCGCCGGGGTGCTGGTGGCGTTCGATTGGTTGCCGACGCCATGAGCGTAGGCACTCGCGTTTAGGAAGGGAGTGATCCGATCATGGCATCCTTAAGCGCAACCGCGCGGAGCTTCTTGCTCTGGGAACTGCTGGCTGGCATGAAGCTGACCTTTAGTTATATGTTCAAAAAGAAAGCAACGCTGAACTACCCCTACGAAAAGGGCTTCATCAGCCCGCGTTTCCGGGGGGAGCACGTGCTGCGCCGCTATGCGAATGGCGAAGAGCGTTGCATTGCCTGTAAGCTGTGTGAGGCGATTTGCCCAGCCCAAGCGATCACGATTGAATCCGAACCGCGCGAGGACGGCAGCCGCCGCACCACGCGCTACGACATTGATATGACTAAGTGCATCTACTGCGGCCTTTGCCAAGAAGCCTGCCCGGTCGATGCGATTGTGGAGGGGCCGAACTTCGAGTTCGCTACCGAAACGCGCGAAGAGCTTTTCTACAATAAAGCGAAATTGCTCGCGAACGGGGATCGTTGGGAGGTAGAAATTGCCGCCAATATCGCCGCCGACGCGCCCTATCGGTGAGAACCCGTTATGATCCTTCAAACGCTTTCCTTCTATCTTTTCGCCTCGATCTGCGTAGCCTCGGGCGTGATGGTGATTTCATCGCGGAACCCGGTTCACGCGGTGCTGTATCTCATCCTGGCTTTCTTCAACGCGGCAGGATTGTTTGTGCTGATGGGGGCAGAGTTTTTGGCGATGCTGCTCGTCATCGTTTATGTCGGCGCGGTCGCAGTGTTGTTCCTGTTTGTGGTGATGATGCTCGACATCAACTTCACGGAATTGCGTCAAGGCTTTTTGCAGTATTTGCCCATTGGCGCGCTGGTGGGCTTCATTCTGCTGGTGGAACTGCTGCTGGTGTTGGGTTCCTGGGCGGTGTCGCCGGATGCGGGGGCGGCGTTGGTCGCAACAAACGCCACCGTTGGGGGCACGACCAATAGCCACGCGCTGGGGCGGCTCATTTACACGCATTATGCATTTCTGTTCCAATGCGCGGGCCTGATACTGTTGATTGCAATGATCGGCGCGATTGTGCTGACCTTGCGCGAGCGGGTAGGGGTTAAGCGCCAAAACGTAGGCCGCCAAGTCGCCCGCCGCCGTGAAGATTCGGTGGTGGTCGTGCAAGTCGATTCGGGGAAGGGAATTTAACATGGTCATCGGTCTCGATCATTTTCTTACCGTTGCGGCCATTCTGTTCACGCTGGGGATTTTCGGTATTTTCCTTAATCGGAAGAACGTCATCGTTATTCTTATGTCAGTTGAGCTGATGTTGCTGGCGGTGAACATTAACCTCGTCGCTTTTTCCACCCATTTGCAGGACCTTGTTGGGCAGGTGTTTGCTCTGTTCATCCTTACCGTTGCGGCGGCAGAAGCCGCTATCGGTCTTGCAATCCTGGTCGTCTATTTCCGTAATCGCGGCACGATTGCGGTTGAAGACATCAACATGATGAAGGGTTGATCCCGCGATGTATGCCGCCATCGTTTTTCTGCCGCTGATTGCGGCGATTTTGGCCGGGTTCGGCGGTCGCGTCCTTGGGGATCGCGGCGCGCAGTTCGTGACCACGGTTGCCGTTTTTATCGCGGCTATCCTCTCGTGGGTCAGCTTCATCGGCATCGCGTCTGGGGGGGCAGGCCAAACGGTCGAACTGCTGCGCTGGATTGATGTGGGGTCGCTCGATGTGTCGTGGGCCTTACGCATTGATAGCCTGTCGGCCACAATGCTGATTGTCGTTACGACGGTCTCCGCCTGCGTCCATCTCTATTCAATCGGATACATGTCCGAAGATCCGGCCAAGCCGCGGTTTATGGCTTATCTTAGCCTGTTTACCTTCTTCATGCTGATGCTGGTGACGGCGGATAATCTGGTACAGATGTTCTTTGGTTGGGAAGGCGTTGGTCTTGCGTCTTATCTACTGATCGGCTTTTGGTATAAAAAGCCCTCGGCCAATGCTGCCGCGATTAAAGCCTTCGTGGTTAATCGCGTCGGTGATTTCGGTTACGCCTTGGGGATCTTCGGGATTTTCATGCTGTTCGATAGCGTTAGCTTCGATGCAATTTTCCGTGCCGCGCCAGGGGTTAAGGACGCGACCTTCGTGTTTTTAGGCATGGAAGTTCACGCGCTCACCTGCATCTGTTTGCTGCTGTTCGTCGGTGCAATGGGCAAGTCTGCACAGCTTGGTCTGCACACGTGGCTGCCCGACGCGATGGAAGGCCCGACGCCTGTATCGGCGCTGATCCATGCCGCGACGATGGTCACGGCGGGTGTCTTCATGGTCTGCCGCATGTCACCGCTGTTTGAATTCGCGCCGACGGCCTTAACGGTGGTGACGATTGTAGGGGCAAGCACGGCCTTCTTTGCCGCCACGGTCGGCCTGACCCAGACCGACATTAAGCGCGTGATCGCTTATTCCACTTGCTCGCAGCTTGGCTACATGTTCTTCGCCGTGGGTGTGTCCGCCTATGGCGCGGCAATGTTCCACTTAATGACGCACGCCTTCTTCAAAGCGCTGCTATTCTTAGGTGCAGGCTCGGTAATTCATGCAATGCACCATGAGCAAGACATGCGAAAGATGGGCGGGTTGGCGAAGCACATTAAAATTACCTATGCCTTAATGTGGATTGGTACGCTGGCCTTGGTTGGAATTCCGCCGTTTGCCGGGTTCTTCTCCAAAGATATTGTGCTTGAATCGGCCTATGCGGTCGGCACGCAGGCAGGCTATTACGCCTTCATTCTCGGCTCGATTGCGGCCTTCATGACCGCCTTTTATTCTGGGCGTTTGACGTTCATGACGTTCCACGGCAAGCCGCGTTGGGGTGCTGATGAACATGCAGCGCATGGTCACGATGACCACGCCCATAACGATCATCACGGCCACGGCCATGCCCACACGCCGCACGAATCGCCACTGGTCATGCTGGTGCCGCTGTTTGTGCTGGCTTTGGGGGCCGTGGTATCGGGCTGGCTTGGTTATAATATCTTTGTCGGCGAAGGCCGGGAGCATTTCTGGGGCGAGGCACTCTCGACCGCGTCAGGTAAAGATACCCTGGAACTCGCCCACCACGTACCGCTGTGGGTGAAGCTGCTCCCCTTGGTCATGGGCGTTTCAGGGCTTGGGCTGTCGTGGCTGTTCTACGTTAAGTCCCCGCATTTGCCGGGTCAGGTGGCAACATCGTTTCGGGGCCTCTACCAGTTCTCTTTGAACAAATGGTTCTTCGATGAACTCTACGATCTGATCTTCGTACGCCCCGCGCTGTGGCTGGGTCGGGTACTGTGGAAGCGCGGGGACGGCACGATTATCGACGGGTTCGGCCCGAACGGCGTGGCCTGGGTCACGGTGTTTCTGTCGCGGCGGGCCTCTGCGGTACAGTCGGGGTTTCTCTATCACTATGCTTTTGCCATGCTGATCGGCCTTGTGGCCCTCGTTAGCTGGTACCTCTTTTCGCGGAACGGGTGATCCATGACCGGGCTACCGCTACTTTCGCTCGTTACCTTCCTGCCGCTGGCAGGGGTGGTGCTGGTGTTCTTGCTCCGGGGCGATGAGGCACGGGTAGCAACGCAATCACGTTGGATTGCACTGCTAACGTCACTCTTCGTTTTCGTTTTATCGCTGCTGCTGTGGGTGAACTTCGACACTAGCAACCCCGGCTTTCAGTTTGTAGAAAAGCTAAACTGGCTGCCGGGAACGGGCGTGAGCTATCATGCCGGGATTGATGGAATTTCGCTCTTCTTCGTCCTGCTCTCCACGCTGCTGACGCCGATTTGCATTCTCTCTAGTTGGGAAGCCGTCGAGAAGCGCGTGAAGGAATATATGATTGCCTTCTTGGTCCTGGAGACCTTGATGGTGGGCATGTTCGCAGCCCTCGATCTCATCACCTTCTACATCTTCTTTGAAGGCGTGCTGATCCCGATGTTTATCATCATCGGGGTGTGGGGCGGTCAACGCCGGGTGTATGCGGCCTTCAAGCTATTCCTTTATACGCTGTCAGGCTCGGTGCTAATGCTGGTCGCGATCCTGGTGATGTATTGGGATGCCGGAACGAGCGATATCGTTTCGCTGTTGCAACACTCATTCCCAGTAGGGATGCAGACTTGGCTGTGGTTGGCTTTCTTCGCATCCTTCGCCGTGAAGGTGCCGATGTGGCCGGTTCATACTTGGCTGCCCGATGCTCACGTAGAAGCGCCCACCGCAGGCTCGGTGATCCTCGCAGGTGTGTTGCTGAAGATGGGCGGCTACGGCTTCCTGCGCTTCTCCATCCCTATGTTCCCGCAGGCTACCGAGTTCTTCCAGCCGCTGATCTTCGTGCTCTCCGCGATTGCGGTGGTCTATACCTCGCTTGTAGCCCTGGCGCAGGAAGATATGAAGAAGCTGATCGCTTACAGCTCGGTCGCGCACATGGGCTTCGTGACGATTGGTTTGTTCGCACTTAATCAGCAGGGTATTCAGGGCGCAGTGTTCCAGATGTTGAGCCACGGCATTGTGTCGGGCGCACTCTTCCTGTGCGTTGGTGTGGTTTATGATCGGTTGCATACGCGCGAGATTTCGCGCTATGGCGGCTTGGCCGAAAATATGCCACGCTATGCTCTTGTCTTCCTGTTCTTCACCTTCGCAACCATCGGGTTGCCGGGCACAAGCGGATTTGTGGGCGAGTTCACTGTGCTGGTTGGGGCCTATATGGCGAGTACCTGGGTGGCGTTCTTTGCCAGCACGGGCCTCATCTTGGGTGCGGCCTATTCGCTGTGGCTCTATCGCCGAGTGGTTTTCGGCAAGCTCGAAAAGGCCGATTTGAAGCTCATGCCGGACCTGTCCGCCCGCGAGATTGCCACCTTTGCCCCGCTTGTTATTCTGGCCTTGTGGATGGGGGTCTATCCCGCCTCCTTCATGGACCCGATGGCGGGGTCGATTGAGCTACTGGTGAAAAACTATAAAGCCGCACTGGCTGCTGTCGAGCCGATCTCGTTGACCGGCACACTGCTGGCTTGGGTACAGTAAGGGGGGCATGGTGGATTCGTTAAATAGCGCCTTCGGGAAAGCCGAGTTGGCAACAATCATCCCCGAACTGTTTTTGGCCGTGGCGGCTATGGTGTTGCTCTTGACCGGGGCCTTCATCGGCGAGAAGCGCGCGGTGCGGGCCACGACGATTGGCGCGCTCTTTGCCTTCGCCGTCACTGCCGTTTTTGTAGTGATGATGCCCTATGGCGATAGTGGCCGCGTGGCATTCAACAGCCTCGTTCACGTCAGCGCCTTCACAGCCTTTCTCAAGGTCTTGATTTTGCTGGGTTCGGCCTTGGCCTTGGTCCTGTCTATCGACTTCTTCGAGAGGGAGAAGATAGCCCGGTTCGAGTACCCTGTGCTTGTGGTGCTGGCGACGGTCGGCATGTTGGTGATGGTAAGTGCCTATGATTTGATGACCCTTTACATGGGTCTCGAAATGCAATCGCTGGCGCTCTACGTCATTGCTGCTATCCATCGTGACAATGCTAAATCGACCGAAGCCGGGCTAAAGTATTTCGTGCTTGGCGCCCTGTCGTCGGGGATGTTGCTATACGGGATTTCGCTAGTCTATGGGTTTGCAGGCAGCACTAATTTTACCATGCTGGCCCCGCAACTGACCGATAATCCGGAAGCGGGCGTGGTTATCGGCCTTGTGTTCGTGATTGCCGCGCTGGCCTTCAAAATCTCTGCCGTGCCGTTCCACATGTGGACGCCGGATGTGTACGAAGGCGCGCCGACACCGGTGGCCAGCTTTTTTGCTGCCGCGCCAAAAGTGGCCGCGATGGGCCTGCTGGTGCAGGTTCTCACTGGGCCGTTCGGCGGCATGGTTGGGCAGTGGCAACAGATAATCGTGTTCGTGTCGATCGCCTCTATGGTGTTCGGCGCGGTCGCTGCGATTAATCAGCGCAATATCAAGCGCCTAATGGCCTATAGCTCTATCGGCCATATGGGGTTCGCCCTGGTTGGGTTGGCCGCTGCTAATGCCGATGGGCTGACCGGCGTGTTGGTGTACCTTGCTATTTACGTGGTGATGGGCCTTGGAACTTTCGCCTGTATTATCGCCATGCGCGTGAATGGCAAGGCGGTTGAGCAGATTGATGATCTCGCCGGTCTGTCGCGCACGCAGCCTCTGGTGGCGCTGGCGCTTGGGATGTTTATGTTCTCGATGGCAGGCATTCCGCCGCTCGCCGGTTTCTTCTCCAAGTTCTATGTGTTCCGCGCGGCGGTTCAGGCCGATCTCTACGCACTGGCAATCATTGGGGTTTTGGCGAGCGTTGTTGGCGCTTTCTATTATCTGCGCGTGATTAAGGTGATGTACTTTGATCAACCCGCAGCGCGCTTTGATGGCATGACGCCGGGCGTAGCCCTGGTTGCGGGCAGCACCTGCTTGGTGACAATGCTGTTTTGGATTTATCCGGCCTCGATCATCACTGTTGCTACCCGCGTTTCGGCGCTCGTGATCGGGGGTTAATCTGTCAGGCTTAACCCTGCCGCCTGGCTGGCGGCTGCAAGACTTTGAGAGCGTCGCCAGCACGATGGAGTTGGCGACGCAATCGCTTTTAGACGGCGCGGGCGAGGGTCTCGTGATCCGAGCGCGGCAGCAAGTTTCGGGCCGGGGCAGGCAGGGGCGGGCGTGGCGCAGCCCTATCGGCAATCTCTATCTTTCGGTTTTGATTGATCCGGCGGCGACGCTAGCGCAAACGGCGCAGCTTTCCTTCGTTGCCGGGCTGGCCGTGTGGCGGGCCGTATCCGATCTTGCGCCGGGGGCGGGGCTTCGGCTGAAATGGCCGAACGATCTCTTACTCGATGGGGCCAAGCTGGCAGGCCTTCTGCTGGAAGTGCCTTACGTCGGCCGGCAGGCTGTCTTGGGCCTCGGCCTCAACTTGTGCGTAGCGCCAACCGATACGCCCTATCCAGCCACCAGCCTGCCGCCGCGCGCGACCGGGCCTGTTGATTGCGATGAGGCGACGGAAGCCGTGCTCTTGCGGCTCTCGGAAACCTTGGGCCAGTGGCGCCGCGATGGGTTTGCAGCAATCCGGGCAGACTGGCAGGCGGCAGCCCATCCTATCGGCACGCCCTTAACGGTGCGAATTACGCCAGAAACCCCGCTCACCGGCATCTTCGACGGCCTGGGGAGCGACGGTCAGTTACGCCTTAAAACCCCCGACGGAATTCGACAGATTCCGGCCGGCGACGTTGTTCTGGCTTAGGAAACCGCTATGCTGCTCGCCATTGATGCCGGGAACACCAATACCGAATTCGCGCTAATCGACGGCGCGGACCTGCGGAACTCCTGGCGCATTTCCACCGATCCGCGCCGCACCGCCGATGAATATGCCGTGTGGCTAACGCAACTGATGGCGCTCGATGGGGTGGCGCGGGAGAGCGTGACCGCCAGCATTATCGCGACTGTCGTGCCGGAAGCGCTATTCAACCTCACCAGCCTGTGCCGGAAATATTTCAACGGCCCACCAATGGTCGTGGGTGATCCTGCGGTGAAAATGACTATTCGTGCCGTCATCGACCGACCGGAAGATGTCGGGGCCGACCGGCTGGTAACGGCCCTTGCCGCCCGCGATTTGTACGGCTGCCCTTTGATTGTGGTGGATTTTGGCACGGCCACGACGTTTGATGTGATTGATGCCGATGGAAACTTTGCCGGCGGCGTGATTGCGCCGGGGATCAATCTGTCACTCCAAGCGCTTTATATGGCCGCCGCTAAACTGCCGCGCGTCGCCATTCGCCCAACCCCCACGGTTATCGCGCGCAGCACCGTTTCGGCAATGCAGTCTGGCGTATTCTGGGGGTATATTGGTATGATCGAGGGCCTGGTTACGCGGATGCGTGCCGAGCTTGGCCAAAACATTCCCGTTGTTGCAACAGGCGGTTTAGCCCCTATGTTTGCAGGCGCGACGGACCATATAACCCATATTGACCGTGATCTTATCATGCGCGGCCTTGTCACACTCTATCAGCACAATCGTTTGGAATCATGATCGACGGCACCCCCCTCCACACCGCTATCGCCGCCCGTGGCGAGCTTCTTTTCCTTCCCCTCGGGGGCGCGGGGGAAATCGGGATGAACCTTAATCTCTTTGGCTATAACGGCCAGTGGGTAATGGTTGATCTCGGCGTAACCTTTGGCGACGACAGTCAACCGTCTATCGACGTGATCATGCCCGATCCCGTGTTTATCGCCGAACGGCGCGATGCGTTGCTTGGGATTGTGCTCACCCACGCCCATGAGGATCATCTAGGCGCGGTGCCCTATCTGTGGCGTCGCCTGGGTGGCCCGCCGATTTATTGCACGCCGTTTACCGCCAGCGTGCTGCGGAAAAAGCTGCCCGAGCACGGGCTTTCTCGCGAAGTGGTCATCCACGAAGTGCCGCTGTCGGGCGAGTTCACGCTGGGCGCGTTCCGCTTTCAGATGATTACACTCACCCATTCGATTCCCGAACCGAACGCACTGGCGATCCACACGCCAGTCGGCACGGTGCTGCATACGGGCGATTGGAAGTTCGATCCCGAACCGTTGATTGGTGACGTGACGGACTTTGATGCACTGCAAAAACTGGGCGATAAGGGCATCTTGGCGCTGATTGGCGATTCAACCAATGTGTTCAAATCGGGCGAAGCCGGGTCGGAAGCCGCAGTGCGGGAAAGCCTGACGGAGCTTATCGGTCAGTTCAACAACCGTGTCGCGGTTGCTTGCTTTGCCTCGAACGTCGCGCGGTTGGAAAGTATTGTTGTGGCAGCCGCTGCCAATAAGCGCCGCGTAGCGCTAGTGGGGCGCTCCTTGCATAAGATGGTGGAGAGCGCGCGCGAAAACGGCTATCTCAAATCCATGCCCGCGCTGATTTCGGAAGACGAGGTGGGGTATTTGCCTGCCGAGGAAGTTCTGCTGCTCTGCACGGGCAGCCAGGGCGAACAGCGCGCGGCCTTAGCGCGGATCGCCTCCAACGATCATCCGCACGTGACCTTGGAAGAGGGCGACGCGGTGATTTTTTCCTCGCGCATTATTCCTGGAAACGAAAAGTCCATCGGGCGTCTGCACGATAAGTTGATCCGCCAGGGCATCGAAGTCGTCACCGAAAAGGATCACTTTATTCATGTCTCCGGCCACCCGGCGCGGGATGAATTGTCGCGGATGTACGCCATCACGCGCCCAAAAATCGCCGTGCCGGTTCATGGTGAAGTGCGGCATTTGCATGAACATGCCGAGCTTGCCCGCGAGTGTCAGGTGCCGATTGCAATCGTCGTCGAAAACGGTGATGTGCTGCGCCTTGCCCCTGGCGAGCCGATGATTTTGGATAAAGTGCCAACGGGGCGCCTCGCGGTTGATGGCAACCGGTTAGTACCTTTGGGGGGGACGGAGCTTAAGCAGCGCCTGCGCCTCACCTTCAACGGCCTCGCAGTCGCAACCCTCGTGCTCGATAAACGCGGCAAGCTGCAAGCCGATCCGGTGCTCACCTTGCACGGTTTGGTTGATGCCGAACAGAAAGAGGCGCAAATCCTGATCGATAAAACGCTGGATGCGATTGAAGATGTCGCCGATACTTTTGCCGCTGGGGGGCGTGGTGCCGATGATACGGCCTTGCGCGATGCCGTTCGGGCAGCAGTGCGCCGCACAATCCATCACGCCATTGGCCTAAAGCCGGTAACAGAGGTTCATCTCGTCCGCTTATAAGATGAGAGCGCATCTTGGGGAGACGGGGCGATGATCGGGCGCTTAAACCATGTGGCTATTGTTGTGCCAGATTTGGCGGCGGCGAGCGCGTTGTATCGTAACGCGCTCGGGGCGATTGTCTCGGACCCCGTTGATGTTCCCGCCCACGGGGTAACAACAGTGTTCGTGCTGCTGCCGAATACCAAGATCGAACTGTTGCACCCCTTTGGGGAAAACTCCCCGATTGCCGGGTTTTTGGCGAAGAACCCCTCGGGCGGGATGCACCACGTCTGCTACGAGGTGAGCGATATTCGCGCCGCCCGCGATCATCTGTTGGCCGAAGGGGCGCGGGTTTTGGGCGATGGCGAACCCAAAATTGGCGCGCACGGCCTACCGGTGCTCTTTCTGCATCCGAAAGATTTTTGCGGGACACTGGTAGAACTGGAAGAGGTTGCGGCGCTATGAATTGGGTTTCTGGAATCGTCGTCTATACGATCACTTGGTGGGTCGTGCTGTTTGCTGTTCTGCCGTGGCGCGTGACCACGACAGATAAAATGAAACAAGGCAACATGGCGGGAGCGCCAGATAATCCGCATCTTCTTTATAAGGGGGTATGGACAACAATTATTGCCACGGTTGTTTTTATGGGCATCTATGCAGTGGTCGCGTCCGATCTGATTTCGTTTCAGGATATGACCGATCAGATAGGGCGATATTAGGGCTGCAAACGACAAATCGTGCGCGGCTCCAGAGGCTATTACCGAAGGGCGCAGGGTTCGCGCTGAGGGTGAACCCGCCCTCAAGAATCACATGTTAGCGCCGCACGCCAGACATTTGGGCAATGACACCGCGTAAATAATCAACTTCCTGCTGCAACCGACCAATCTGAGCGGAGGCGACTTGGATTGCGTAGGATTGACCTTCCAAATCCTTTGAGAGCCGCTTTACGACGCTTGGATCAATGGCTTCTGCAATATCTTCGGGCGGCGCGTCGGCACTTGCAGCGGTTCCATCACCATTAGGGTCCGTGTCTGGTGTGGCGGGCGGGGTTTCAGCGGCGGCTTTGAGCTTGGCCGCCTGTACCTGTACTTTTTGGGCCGTGGTGAGAAGCTGAAGATGGGTGGCTTTCAGTTGGGCTTTCCGTGCCTCCAGGTCTTTTTCGCTGGTCCGCAGCAATTGTTCCCGCTGTGCGAGATCCCGTTGCAGACTTTTGCGATACTCTACCTGCTGTTCGATAGCGGAGGCGGCTGCCCGCTCCCGCGTCCCGGCATCGCCCGCGCCTCCGCCTGTGCCCGTCCCTCCAATCGTCGGAACAGCCTGCTGGGCCAAGGTCGCGGGGGACAGGCCAAGAACCGCCAGAACGGCGAGAGCGGAAAGTGAGGTTCGGTGCATAGAGCGCGCTTCCTTAGATCTATCTGGTCTTTAGGATCACGCAACCAGCGCGAAGCCAAGATCCAGCCGACGCCCGCCATTGCGGTGACGGATACGGTCAGCCATGGCCGATGTTACCAGTAAACCCCGCCCACTGGGCAGGCCAAAAGTATCATTGATATCAGCCGTAGCAGGATGCCCCCGGCGCGATTTATCGAACCCATTGCCCTCGTCCACCACTTCGAGTGTCAACCAGCCCGCATTTATTCGAGCAAAAATGCACACAGAGCGGTTGGCAAAACTATCGTCGTGCAGGCGGCGATCAAGATGATTGGCATAATCGGCGTAAGCCTCGCTGCTGGAGCGCAAGAGTTTGTTAGTCTCTAGGTTGCCATGAAGCAGCGCATTTGCCAGCGCCTCCGACAGCGCAACTTCAATCCGCCAGATTAGCGCTTCATTACACAGGCCGCACGCCGCCAAACTGGCCGCAAGTGCCGCCGCAGGCTCCACCCGATAGGCAGTCGCCGTCGAAAGGCACAGGCCCACGAACGTGCCACGCCGCGCCGCTAAGCGAGCGAAACTCGCGAGTTGATCCGGCGCAAGCCCCGCTTCAAAACAAAATGCTGGAAGTTCTTTTAGCGCCGCTGCCAGCCGGGCTTCGCTGATCCAATTCCCCATTACTCGAATACGCCGACGGCTACCGCTCCCCAACCCCGACCGGGGGAGGGCAGGAGCATCATCCCCCATCATCTCGGCAATCGGACCGGCATCTACCCGAACATCCCCGAAGCTCTCCAGAGACAGCGCCTCCAGAGCTTCGCGCGATAGCCCGTCCGCAACCAGACTCAGCGATGAGAGTGGGGACAGCGACACAGCGCCTCCGTAGTGATCAGACAGTGTGGGCCGCACTTCGACAGCCACTTGTCCACAAACAAGGTCACGAAAACCGAGTTATCGCGCCCTTAAGACTGGATAGTAAATATCTTATCAAACTTTGCAACTTCAAGCATTCGGCGCACGTTTTCTGGCGGACGCTGCAAAACAACGGCGGCATTGAAAACTTGCGCCTTTTGCTTGGCGATTAGCAGCATACCAAGACCAGCGGAATCGATGAACTCGACACCGCTTAAGTCAAACTCATAGGAGCCAACCTTGTTCTTTAAGAGTTCATCCAGGAATTCTTTGTATTCCCGATGAAACTTAAAGGTCAGGCGACCTGTGATTTTAATTTTAGCGCTATTATCTCTGGTATCGACTGTATATTGCATCGGGTCCTCGAATGAGCCGTATCCCTAGCAAGTTGTACCCTGCGCCTTAGCTTAGATACAACTGCCCCAGGATGTTGTGCGCTTTTTCGCCTCAGAAGGCAACCAAACTTAGCAAGCGCCCACAACTTAAGGCAAAACAGCCCTTAACTGCTAGCAGAATCAGCCTCTTCCGGCAGTTTATAGCGAGTCATCAGCGGCGTTTGCAGCAGAGCAAACACAAGAACCACGGGAATAAAGCCGAAAGTCTTGAGGGCAACCCATTGATCGGTCGTGAGGATTCGCCAAGCAATCTCGTTCATCCCGGCGAGAAAAACAAAAAATGCCGCCCAACGCCAAGTAAGTAACGTCCAGCCTTGTTCGGTCAACGCTAGCATCGGTCCGAAGGCAACGCGCAACGGTTGACGCCCCAACAAGCGCCCCCCCACGAGCAGCGCCGCGAATAGGCCGTAAATAAGCGTTGGCTTGATCTTGATGAAAACCTCGCTTTCCAGCCACAAGGTCAGCCCACCAAAAACGCTGATAAACACAACATTCACCAGCGGCATAATGGGAACGCGGCGCTCAAGCCACCACAGCAGCCCAAAACTCACCGACGATGCCACCATCAACACAGCGGTCGCCGTATAGAGATCGCTACGGCCATAGACGATGAAAAACAGCAGCAGCGGGCCGAAATCCAGAAGGAGTTTCAGCAGGGGGGACGGCGGTTTTGCGGTCATGATTCTCACTCTTACTCAATTATCAACCCTGGCAAAGACTCGAATTCCCGCACCGCATCCCGCCAGGTGATTGCTGCATATAACACCGACGCTTTCATGCCGTTAGGTTTATCGTTCACTCGAACCGCTCACACGATAATAAGCCTGCCTCAGTAACCGCTTAGGCTGTGCATTAGGCGCAAAAACACTCTTTGATCTGGGCTTCAGTGACGTTGCTGCCACACAGCACAGTCGCTACCCGGCGGTTTTTGAATAACTCTGCGTGTGCAATGATTGCAGCGACACCAACAGCGCCAGCGGGTTCAAGCTGCAAGCCTGCTTGCTGATGCACAAGGCGCATGGCTGAAATGATATGCTCATCATCAATCAGTAGAACATCGTCCACGATGTCATACATGTCTTCCACTGCCTCGGGGATCGGTACACGCACCGCGATACCGTCTGCAATCGTATCAGCGCTCTCGGGCGTGACGATAATTCTGTTCCGCCAAGATTTTTCCATTGAGTCTGCGCCGCGCGCGCACACACCAAGCACGCGCGTTGCGGGCGAGGCCGCTTTAATCCAGCGTGCCATACCGGTAAGCATTGCACCATTACCCAGCGGAATTATCACATCATCAAACACATCACCATTTGACAGTAACTCAACTGCTATTGTTCCATGCCCTTCACTGATCTCGGGTTCCAGCCCGTCTTCTACCATCCAACCGCCAATCTGCTTGGCATAAGCTTTCGCGCAATCTTTCGCCGCGTCAAAATCAATACCTTCTAGCCTCACTTCAGCCCCCAGGGCTTTCATTCGGGCCACCTTGAGCGGGTTAGCATGGAGAGAGGCGTAAATCACGATGGGCATTCCGAATGAGCGACACGCATAGGCCATCGCTTGCCCCCAGTTTCCTGCACTTGCACACACGAGGGTCCGCGTATCGCCGCGCCTCCGCATCTCGCTCACAAAAAAGCTCGCCCCGCGCCCCTTAAAGCTGCGAATGGGGTTGGTGAAATCAAGTTTTATCGTTAGCTCACACCCTAAAGACTCAGACAAAGGCTCACAATTGTATTGCGCGGAGTGCAAAAATTCAGGCGGGATAACACTCGCACTAAACGCTATTTGGTCGAGCGAGAGGCGATGTTTAGCCCGTGAGGCCCCCACAAGCTGTGCGTGCTCAACGATAGGGCGGATGGCATCACTGCCCACGGCACGTTCGTTCATCAAGATGCCGTTCAAGTGATCCATCTCATGCTGCACCAACTCAGACAAGTCTTCGGGCAGTCTTTCCCACAGGCGCTCGCGGCCTGTCTCGTCGAGATAGCGCAGGCTGATGCTGCTATGCCGACGCACGCGCACAACGCAATCCGGCACGCTTAGGCAATCGTCCCAAACATCAAACATCGCCTCGCTGCGCCAAGTAATCTCCGGGTTGATTATAGTAAAAGGCGTAGCGCCAAGGTTCATAACAATCACGCACTTGGCAATGCCTACTTGCGGTGCCGCCATCGCGCGGCCAAAGCCGTTTTTCGCCCGGAAGTCTGCAAGGGTAGCATGCAGAGACGCTAGTTGTTCTGCCAACTCGACATCGGGGAAGACAACAGGGCTGCTCGCAACTGTGAGTGCAGGATGTCCGTGCGTCAGAATGGATAAGACATGGCTCATAGGTTCATTCTTTCGTAAGGTTTAGAATCAAGCATCAAGAGTCTTGCGAAACAGCACTGCATTCTACCGACGATAGCCGGATAAAATCCGCGAGCGATTTAAGCAGAGAGTTAGATACGGTCAATGACTATCCCTCACTCCCACTCAATCGTGCCGGGCGGCTTTGAGGTGATATCGTAACTAACCCGGTTAATCCCCGGAACTTCATTGATAATCCGCGTTGCGACCCGGCCAAGGAAATCGTGCGGGAAGGGGAAATAGTCGGCGGTCATCCCATCGGTGGAGGTGACGGCGCGCAAGGCGCAGGCATAGTCGTAGGTGCGCGCATCGCCCATCACGCCGACCGTTCGCACCGGCAGCAGCACGACGAACGCCTGCCAAATTTGATCGTAGAACCCGGCTTTGCGGATTTCATCGAGATAGACGGCATCGGCGGCACGCAAGATATCGAGCTTGTCACGAGTGATTTCTGAACCCGGCAGGCGAATGGCCAGCCCCGGCCCTGGGAAGGGGTGACGGCCCACAAGGCTATCGGGCAGCCCCAACTCGCGGCCCAGCACGCGCACTTCGTCCTTGAATAAATCGCGCAAGGGTTCAACGAGCTTTAGGTTCATCCGTTCCGGCAAACCGCCGACATTATGGTGCGATTTGATCGTGACGGACGGGCCGCCCGTGAAGCTGACGCTTTCGATTACGTCCGGGTAGAGGGTGCCTTGCGCCAAGAACGTCGCGCCGCCAACCTTGCGGGCTTCTTCCTCGAACACATCAATGAAGAGCTTGCCGATGGTCTTGCGCTTTAGTTCAGGGTCGGTCTTCCCAGCTAACTCGCCCAAGAACAGCGCGCTCGCGTCGCGATGCACCAGCGGGATATTATAATGGTCGCGGAAGAGGGTCACGACTTGCTCGGCCTCGCCTGTCCGCAGCAAGCCGTGATCGACGAAAACGCAGGTGAGTTGATCGCCAATCGCGGCATGAATCAGCACAGCGGCAACCGAACTATCAACCCCGCCGGACAAGCCACAAATCACCTTCTCGGTGCCCACTTGGGCGCGGATACGCGCGATCATCATTTCGCGGAAACCCGCCATCGTCCAGGCCCCCTGGCATCCGGCGATGTTGCGGACGAAGCGGCGCAGCAGGTGTGCGCCATCGGGCGTGTGCATCACTTCCGGGTGAAACTGCACGGCATAGATACGGCGCACTTCATCGGCAATAGCGGCGAAGGGGGCGTTTTCCGAAGTGGCGACTACGTGGAAGCCGGGGGGTAGGGCCGTTACCCGGTCGCCGTGGCTCATCCACACTGGGTAGCTTTGGCCAACAGTCCACAGGCCCTCGAATAAGGCGCAAGCCCCAGTAACGGTGATTTCAGCGCGGCCAAACTCCCGATGTAGCCCCCCTTCAACCTTACCGCCAAGCTGCGCGCAGATTGTTTGCTCCCCGTAACAAATACCGAGGATTGGCACATTCTGCTGATACACCCACTCCGGCGCGCGCGGGGTGTGTGCCAACGTGACCGAGGCCGGACCGCCCGACAGAATAATCCCCTTCGGGGCAAAGGCCGCCAGCCGGGCCGGATCGGTATTGAACGGCATAACCTCGCAATACACCCCGGCTTCGCGGACGCGGCGGGCGATCAACTGCGTTACCTGACTGCCGAAATCGAGAATCAGGATGTTTTCGGCCTGCACGTTGGAATCGGTCATCGGAAAACTCACTCTCTTAGGTCTTTGCAATCTTGGTTTTAGCGTTGGCAGGCCGCGCGAAGCGCCGCAAGGTCCGCCCAAATCATGCGGTGAGTTTCGACCAGGATGCCGCCAAAAGGTTCCGTGATCGTCTCGGTAATCGCGCCGCCGAGCGCTTGATAGAACCCGAGCGCGCGGGCATTCTTCGCCATCACCCAAAGCCAGAGGGACGGGCGGAGATCGGGCAGGCTTTGCGCGTGCTCTAAGGTCTTTAGCAATAGCTGCCGCCCCAATCCTTTGCCGCGCCCCTCGGGGTCGATATGCAGATTATCAACAAAGAGGCCGGGGTAGTTTCCGTAAGGATCGGAGGTTTTGCTGGTCTCATTACACCAAACGGCAATAAAGCCCGCCAACCGGTCGCCCGCTTCTGCCAAAAGCACAAAATCATCGTCTTGGGCTTTAGGCAGTGTCGTTGCCCAATAAGCCTGCCGTTCTTGGAGAAGCGGGCCATCGAGATAGGCATCGGGCAGCAGGCCGCGATAGGCAGTGCGCCACGAGCGGGTGTGTAGATCGGCAATGCGGGTGGCATCTTCGGGCTTGGCTTGGCGAAACAGCAGCGTCACGGCCTATTCCCCCAACGGTACGATAGTAGGCCATTCATAGGCGATTTCCGGCAGCCAAACGCCGCTAAAATTATGCGCTTCCCGATCAATCAGCCTGCCGCCGATATGCTCGTAAAAGGCGCGGGCCTTCAGATTATCCTCCAGCGCCCACAGCAGCAGCGACGTGCGGCGCTGCTTCAGCAGGGACCGCGCCGTCTGCCGCACCAACGCCCGCCCTAAGCCGTGGCCGTGCCAGGCTGTATCGACATACAGCGCATAGATTTCAGCGTCGTGGGTCCAGCTAGAGCCACGCACGGGGCCATAGGCGCTAAAGCCGATCACGCGCCCTGCGGTGTCCACTGCCAGCCAAGGGTGTCCATCGTCGCCAAAGCCGCCGCGACTACTAAGCATTCGCCGCCACAACGTGCGATGATCCTCCAGCAGGGGGCCATCCAACACGCTATCGGGCATAAGGCCGCGAAACGAGTCGCGCCAACCATCGGTTTGCACTCTGGCAATCGCACCGAAATCATCCTTACGCGCCCGGCGCAAGCTCCAGGCTTCGGTAGCGACGGCGGGGATGGGATGATGATGGGCGCGGCTCAACAGGTTAGCTTTCCTCGGGGGCCACGCCTGCGCTGCTACGCTCCATTACGGCGGTGAAGAAACCATCCGTGCCGTGGCGATGAGGCGTTAAGCGCAAATAGGGGCCGGGGGCCGGGCAGGGAGTGGTAACGCGCTCTGCCCAAATCTCCGTTACCGGCTTTACGGTAAACTCCGGGTGGGTTGCGAGAAACGCTGCAACCGAGCCTTCGTTTTCTTCCGGCAACAGCGAGCAGGTGGCATAAATTAAGCGCCCGCCCGGCTTGACCAGCTTGGCGGCGGCATCGAGAATCTCGCGCTGCTTTACGGTGAGTTCGGCCACATCGGCGGGGCCAATGCGCCATTTCATATCCGGGTTGCGCCGCCACGTGCCAGTGCCGGAGCAGGGGGCATCGACGAGCACTCGGTCGAACTTCCCAACCTGCCGTTTGAACCAACCCGCGTTCTCGGCCCCCAACGCGCGGCGCTCGACATTGTGAACCCCCGCCCGGCGCAGGCGGGTTACGGCGCGCTCCAGACGCTTTTCCGAAATATCGGAGGCGATCAGGCGGCCCTTATTGTTCATATCGGCAGCCAGTGCCAAGGTTTTACCGCCCGCGCCCGCGCAATAATCCAGCACCCATTGGCCGGGTTTGGCATCGGCAAGCAACGCCACCAATTGCGAGCCTTCATCTTGGATTTCGACCAAGCCTTCCTTAAAGGCGGGCAGAGTGCCAAGCGCCGGACGGCCAAAAACACGAATGGCCAGCGGCGACCATTCTCCGGCCTCAACCTTCAACCCTTCAAACTGCAGCCGCGCCATAATCGACTCGCGGGTGCCGTGCAGTTGATTGATGCGGAGATCGAGCAAGGCCGGGCTATTGAGGGCCGCAAGCTCGGCCTCATCATTCCCGAAAAGTTCCAGCAGCGGCGCTTCCGACCACGGCGGAATTTCCATTCTCACCCACAACGGCATAGCGGGATGATCGAGCGGTAGCGGTTCTTTTGAGTCGCCTCGCAGCTCAACGATTTTCTCAACCAACGTGCGCTCGGCGCGCGACAGCGCGTGCGGGCGGTGCTCTTCCCCATCGAAGTTCTTTTGAAACTGTTCGGGAATCCAATTATCGGACAGCAAGAGATCGACGACAAACAAATGCCGCACCGACGCGCCTCCAGCTTCGGGCGGGCGCTCCAACAGGCCGTTCACCCACCATTCCAGCCGCGCCAAGCGGCGCAGCATGGCATAGAAGCGCTCTGAAATCGCCGTTCGGTCTTTAGAGCCGATGTAACGGCGGTCGCGGAAATAGCGGGAGGCGGCGGCATCGGCCACTCCGCCTTGGCTAATGTTTTCCAGAAGTTCGTAAGCGGCTTGTAGGCGGGCAACGGGAGTCATACGGTTTAGCCGCCTTGGCGATAGTTGGGCGCTTCGCGCATGATACCAACATCATGAACGTGCGATTCACGCAGGCCCGCATTGGTGATCCGAACGAAGCGGCAGTTGCGTTGCATATCGGCGATAGTGGCATTGCCGGTATAGCCCATCGCGGCCCGCAAGCCGCCGACGAGTTGATGGACGACGGCATTCAGCGGCCCCTTATAGGGTACGCGGCCTTCAACGCCTTCCGGGACCAGCTTTAATGTATCATTCACTTCGGCCTGGAAGTAGCGATCTGCCGAGCCGCGCGCCATCGCCCCGACCGACCCCATGCCGCGATAGGACTTATAGGAGCGACCCTCGAATAGAAACACTTCGCCAGGGCTTTCATCGGTTCCCGCGAACAGCGAGCCGATCATGGCGCAGTCGGCCCCGGCGGCAATCGCTTTCGCAAGATCGCCGGAATATTTAATGCCACCATCGGCAATCACCGGAATGCCATGCTTGCGGCAGGCTTCAACGCAGTCGAGAACTGCCGTGAGTTGGGGAATGCCGACTCCCGCGACGATGCGGGTTGTGCAGATCGAGCCTGGCCCGATACCAACCTTAATCGCGTCCGCGCCTGCATCCATCAACGCACGCGCCGCATCGGCGGTCGCGACATTTCCGGCCATGATTTGCGTGGAATTAGACAGGCGGCGCACTCGGCGCACGGTATCCAGTACGCGCTCCGAATGGCCGTGAGCCGTATCGACCACCAAAAGATCAACCTCGGCATCGAACAAGGCTTCGGCGCGCGCCACGCCCTCATCGCCGGTGCCGGTGGCAGCCCCTGCACGCAGGCGACCCTTTGTGTCCTTGACAGCATTCGGGAAACGCTGGGCCTTTTCGATGTCTTTCACCGTAATCAGGCCGATGCAGCAATAATCCTCATCAACCACCAGCAGCTTTTCGATGCGATGATGGTGCAGCAAGCGCTTGGCTTCGTCCTTGGTTACGCCGTCGCGTACTGTAATCAGTTTATCCTTGGTCATCAGCTCGGAAACGGGCTGGCCGGGGTTGGTTGCGAAGCGCACGTCACGATTGGTGAGAATGCCGACGAGCTTGCCGTTCGGCAACTCAACCACCGGAATGCCGCTGATCCTAAACTCCACCATCAACGCCAGCGCATCGGCAAGCGTGCTGTTTGGGGTAATCGTTACTGGATCAATGACCATACCGCTTTCGAACTTCTTCACTCGGCGCACTTCGGCGGCCTGACGTGTGAGATCCATATTACGGTGAACGATGCCAAGCCCGCCCATTTGCGCCATTGCAATGGCAACGCCGCTTTCTGTAACGGTATCCATTGCGGCGGACAGCAGGGGAATGCCGAGGCTGATCTCTTTGGTCAATCGAGTGGACGTATCGGCTTGCGCGGGCATGATTGCCGAAGCGGCAGGCTCTAACAAAACGTCATCGAATGTAAAGGCTTCGCGCAAAAACATGGCGGGGCGGCTCCATCTACCTGATACGGCCCGGCTAAATTTGCCCCTCGATTGCGCTGAAATTAACCCCAAGCAATAGGGGGGTGCGCCGGTGCTGCATAATACATATTGCGGTTCGGCTGCCAAGCCCTCCCGTTACGAGGCACCGCAGGCAGTCCCATGCAGACGCGATGGGTTAAACCTTCGGGATGGTCTATTGCAGCCCTTGGATATTAGTGTTTTAGTAACCTTTGTTAGGTTGATTAAAGATAAAATGTTATATAGACAAACCAAACAGTCTTCCTTATTATGCGGCCTCGATAAGTAGGGGGCTACTGTCGCTGACCGCAAGGTCATTACAATCCAATTTACAGATTGGGAAAAGACTAATTATGACCCTGTTCGATAAAATTTCGCTGAATCATAAGATCGGCTTAATTGTGTCAGTTTTGTTTGTCCCAATCATTTACCTTGCCTATTTGCTCGTTGCGGCAAATATGGTTCAAATCAGGTTTGGTCAGGCCGAAATTGTAGGAACTGAATATTTGCGCCCAGTCCAGCGCGCTCTCATCGCAACTTTGGTGCAAAGCCGGGGCGGTGCCCCTGTGCAGGCTAATCTGGCCGATGCTTTGGCGAAGATCGAAGCGACGCTCGGAAATTCTTCCGGGGTGGACCTGCAAAGTGCCGATGTGTCCAAAGTCGCTGTAGCGGCGTTGCGCGAGGCATCAACGAAACGTGATCGGGCTTCGGCATTGGCGGCGATGGCGGCTTTGCGCGATTTAACAGTGCGGGTGGGCGATCATTCCAATCTTATTCTCGATCCTGACCTCGACAGCTATTACACGATGGACGTGGTGCTGCTGCGCCTTCCCGATTTAGTCTCTCGCGTTGCCGATCTCGAAGGCTCTTTGCGCGCCGGAGCGCAAGGCACGCTGACAGCGGCAGAACAGGCCGATATTCTAGTCGCCAAGGGTGCAATGCAGGCAACACTCGAAGGAACTGCAGCATCGGTCTCGTTAGGTTATCGTGGTAATGATAGCGGAGATTTGAAACGCTGGATTGACAAGGATATGCAAGCGTTGCTCGCGGCGGGCGAGAAAATGATTAAAGCGGCAGAAGCTCAGGCGACTGGCCAAGGCGCAGCCTCGCTCGTTCCGCTGGCCGAGGCGATGGAAACTACTTTGAGCCGGGGTTACGACGTTTCTTCTAAAGCCCTAGAAAATCTACTGCTAACTCGCATTGATGGTTTCTTTAGCGCGATGATTCTCAGCCTTGCGCTGGTTGGTGCGGTTGTGCTTATGGCAGTAACGCTGGCGCTGATTATTGGCCGCTCGGTTAGCCGCCCCTTGTTGAGCTTGACAGGGCAGATGGAAAATCTTGTCACGGGTAGCACGGATGTTCAAATCCAATACCAAGAGCGCGCCGACGAAGTTGGGAAGATTGCCAATGCTGTCGAGTTTTTCCGTCAAGCTCTTATCGAGCGCGGACGCCTTGAGGCCGAGCAACATGCTCGGCTGGCTGCTGATCTTGCGATTGCGGAAGGCCGGGTCCAGGCGGTTAGCGAGTTCCGCCAGGAATTAGAGCGCATCATCATTACCGTCACCCAAGCTGTCGGCAGAATGCGCCATAGCTCCACCGAGCTTTCCGGCGTCGTCACTGCCACCAATCAAAGCTGTGTGGCGATGGCAACCTCGTCGGACCAGACGTTGCAAACCGTTCAAATGATGGCGGCGGCAACCGATGAACTTTCTGGCTCCATTAGCGAGATCGGTCGCCAAGTGGAGAGCAGTACAAGCATTTCGCGCATCGCTGCCGCCGAGGTGCAATCCGCCGATAAAACTTTGCGTGATCTCGAAAATGCGACCGCTCAGATTGGCGACATCGTTACGCTGATTCAGGCGATTGCAGCGCAGACTAATTTGTTGGCACTTAATGCGACTATCGAAGCCGCAAGAGCTGGCGAGGCCGGTAAGGGTTTCGCGGTGGTCGCGACGGAAGTAAAGAACCTCGCAACTCAAACGGCGGGCGCGACGGAAGACATTCAAAAGTCGGTTGAGTCGATGCGGACGCTAACCAATACCGCCAGTCGCACGATGATTTCAGTGCGTGATCGCGTTCTGGAAAGCGATATGCGAATGTCGTCTGTCGCGGCTGCCGTCGAGCAACAAACCGCTGCTACCCGCGATATTGCCCGCAATATATCGTACGCTGCAGAAGGGGCTACGGTCATCTCGGAAGCTATCAGCACTGTAACGTCTGCCTCTGGCAATGCTGCGCACGCTGCAAACGGTACGCTCGATCTATCTTCGGCCCTGGAAACCAGCACTCACAACCTCGGTGGTGCCCTAGATCGATTCACCAAGCGCCTTGCTTCGATTGGCGCAGCATAAATAAGGGAGGGGGGGAGACACTTGCCCCCCCGTTATGTTCACACTCTGCGAAAGCCCGTAGCGACCACGTACATTTCGCTTGAATCTGCCCGCGATGCCGCTGGTTTAGCGTGCCGGACAACGGCGAAATGCTTCTTAAGCGGGTCAAGCAACTCTTTTTCCGAACCGCCTTGGAAGACTTTGGCGACAAACGCTCCGCCCGGCTCCAGCACTTCTAGGGCAAAATGCAGGGCGGTTTCGGCAAGACCGATGACGCGCAGATGGTCTGTCTTGGTGTGCCCTGTAGTGGGTGCCGCCATGTCGCTCATCACCAGATCGGCCCCGCCGCCTAAGACTGCGCGCAGTTGATCGGGTGCCGCTGGATCGAGAAAATCGGCTTGCAGCAGGCTTGCCCCCGGAATCGGGTCCATCGCGAGAATATCGAGTCCAACAACGCAGCCCTTGCCTTGTTCGGAGCCAACACGGGCGACCGCCACTTGCGTCCAGCCGCCAGGGGCCGCGCCAAGATCGACAACCCGCTTACCCGGCCCGAGCAGGTTATATTTTTCGTCCAACTGGACGAGTTTGAAGGCGGCGCGGGAGCGGTAGCCCAAGCGCTTAGCTTCGACAACGTAAGGATCATTCAACTGGCGTTGCAGCCAAAGCGTTGAGGATAACGAGCGCTTGTGCGCGGTTTTTACCCGCACTGATTTTTGCCGCCGTCCGCCGCCGCCGTTGCCGCTACTGCCGTCACCGCTACCCCGTTGGGTCATCTCGTCACGCTCACTTCTCTTCGGGCTGCTCCGGCGCCAACTGCGGCGCGGGAACCCCCATCAAACCAAATAAAATGCCTTCCCGCACGCCGCGATCACCGATGCGTAAGGAACGGATGGGCCATAATACCCGCATCGCATCAATAATCGCGCAGCCCGCGATCACCAAATCAGACCGCGCCCGCCCGATGCAGGGGTGGGAGAGCCGCGCCTCTTCCCCCATTTTGCGAATGCGGGACGAAACAGCCGCAAGCTCTTCGATACTAAGACAAATACCATCCACGCGCGCCCGATCATAGCGCGGCAGGTCCAGATGAATCCCGGCAAGCGTCGTTACCGTGCCCGACGCGCCGAGCATCTGCACACCGCCCGCCTGAATCGCTTGGGAAATCCCGTAACGTCGATCAAACGCCAGCAGTTTTTCGGCGAATACGGCATTCATACGCGGATAGCCGCTATCGGCTCGGCCCGCGTCGCCGTGCGCTTCGGCAAGATTGACCACGCCGAGAGGGATAGAAATCCAGCCCAGCACTAACGGCGGCTGGCCTGGACGCACAGCAAGCCACGTGAGTTCGGTCGAGCCGCCGCCGATGTCGAACATCAAAGCGCGTGGCACGTCGGGATCAAGCAACGCCGCGCAACCCGCCAGCGCCAGCAACGCCTCTTCTTGCGGGGCAATTGTTTCGAGGTAAAGCCCCAACTCGTCGGCTACACGCGCAAGAAACACGCCGCCGTTTTCGGCACGGCGGCAGGCCTCCGTCGCGACAATGCGGGAAAATCGGGGGCGATAGCGGCGCAGCTTTCGCACGCACACCGCAAGCGCCGACATTGTGCGCTCCATCGCCACGTCCGACAAACGGCCCGTCATCGCCAATCCTTCGCCTAAACGAACAATGCGGGAAAAGGCATCGACGATCTCTAGTGTCGGCGGTTCTCCCCCGGCGCGGTCAGGCATTGCTGCCGTTGTCGTCCCAGGCGCAAAGCTTCTATACCCATCCCGGCGACGCGCGATGAGCAGGCGGCAGTTATTCGTTCCAAGGTCCAAAGCCGCATAGAGTGGTTGGGACAGGTGCGAGTTGGAAGATCGCAAATCCTGCCCGTCGGGACTAACAGCGGCAGTCCTCAGCGCAAAACCCATATTCATTCATACTATATAGCGTGCTGATCCGCATTCCGCCACGGTTCGCATGTTGTCGATTGAGGCAGGGCAGGGAGCCGATTATAAGAGGGGTTATGAGAGACGTTTCGCCCCCAACCTTAACCGCCTCCGCCGCTCCCGTTTTCAGCATGACCGGCTATGCCCGGCTGGCGGCGGTGGGATGCCCGACACAGGCCCAGACCGCCACTTGGGAAATCCGCGCGGTGAACGGGCGCGGGCTGGATATTCGCTTCCGGCTACCCCATTGGCTTGATCGGCTGGAACCTGCCTTGCGGACGCGCCTAAAAGCCTGCCAGCGCGGTACGATCACTGTATCGCTTGATCTGCGTGGCACGGCGCGAGACACCAGCCTTACCATCAACCGCCCGCTGATCGAAGAAATCATCGGACTGCAACAGTCTTTAGGGGCTTTAGTCGATCAAACACCGCTGCGGCTGACTGATCTCTTGAGCGTGCGCGGTGTTATCGAAAGTCCCGCTCAGGCCGACGGCGGCTCGCAGAATGAACCTGATCCTGCGGAAGATGCGGCTTTGCTGGATTTACTCGCGCGCACCGTGGTGCAGTTTCTCGCGTCGCGCCGAGCGGAGGGGGCCAAACTCAGCGAAATTCTGTACGGCCAAATCGCCGTTATTGCCGAAACGACCGCCAAAGCGCGCAGCGCGGCTGAAGCGCAAACCCACGGCGTTGCCGAACGGTTGCACACGCGCCTCGCCCCGCTGTTGGGCAACACGCCGCCAGTTCCGCCCGAACGTCTCGCCCAAGAAATCGCGCTCCTCGCCCAGAAATGTGACCCTTCGGAAGAGATGGATAGGCTCGACGCGCATTGCGCCGCTGCCCTATCGTTACTGACCGAAGGCGGCGCGATTGGTCGCAAGCTGGATTTCTTGGCCCAAGAGTTCAATCGCGAAGCCAATACCCTCATGTCCAAAGCGGCAGACCTATCGGTCACGCAAACGGGACTTGCGCTGAAAACAATAATCGAACAGTTCCGTGAACAAGTTCAAAACGTCGAGTGATGATACGCCGATGATGCAGGCTCCCCAAACCATTGAGCGCCGCCGCCGGGGCTTGATGCTCATTCTGTCCTCGCCTTCAGGGGCTGGGAAAACCACCCTGTCGCGGTTGCTGCTGGAGAATATGCCCCAGCTTCAAATGTCGGTATCCGTCACCACGCGGCCACGCCGCCCGTCGGAAATCTCGGGCCGGGACTATCATTTCATCGACCTTGAGGAGTTTGATAGGCTCGCCGCCAGCGATGATTTGCTGGAACACGCCGAAGTATACGGCAATTTCTACGGCACACCGAAAACGCCCGTGATGAAGGCGCTGGGGCACGGGATGGACGTGCTGTTCGATATCGACTGGCAAGGCACACAGCAGATGATGCGGAAAGCCCGGCCCGATCTCGTTACCATTTTCATCTTGCCGCCGTCGATGGCGGAGTTAGAGCGGCGCTTACGCACGCGCGCGCAAGACTCAGCCGACGTTGTGGCGCGTCGCATGGCCAAAGCCCACGACGATGTATCGCACTGGCGCGAGTATGATTATGTGCTGGTCAATGACGATATTGAAGCAAGTCTTATGAGCGTGCGCGCGATTCTGATGGCCGAACGGCTTAAACGCGACCGCCAAACTAGCCTGCCGGAGTTCGTGTCGGCGCTTCAGACTGAACGGCCCCCGAGCGATTAGAGCATTTTCTCTAAACCGGCAGGCCGAGTTCGCGCAGAATTTTAGGAATCTTCTCCCGAAACGGGAAAAAACCCTTGGTGGCAAACGGCCAACTCAGCGCATCCCACGGGCGCTGGAGGCGGCGGAGGGGAACCCCCGCTGCGGCCAATCCATCTAACGCCGTTGCGGTTGGGCCGATAGGGGCAACCGGAGTTACGATTTGCGCCGCGCCCGATATCGCCAAGGTTTCGGGAAGCGCGGCCTGCGCCACGACACCCCAGGCTTGCCTGCCGCTGTGTTGCCAACGCCCGAGCGAATCGTGCAAAGCCCCAACAACAAAGTCCCGCACCGGAGCAGACGGGTTCTGAGTTGCGACGCGCGGGCTGGCAAGCGCCACCGCGCCGACGATAGCCAGATTTGAGGGCAGTAGGGACTGCCAGCTTTCCCAGGCTAAATCCTCCTCATGAAGCAGCAGCAGTGTCGGCTTTTGTGGGTCGAGTGCGATCGGAAGGGCCGGGACGGGTAGGGCCGAGAGCGGGGGCGCTAGGGTTTCAGCAACCGGAAAGCCTGTTGGCGCAAACGCCTCGGTGGGGGCGAAACGGCCTTGGGTGAACCGCCGGATATTCTCGGGGTCAGCGATATACTGTTTTCCGCGCGTTTGCAGCCCGGCAACCCAGCGCCAGGAGAGAGTGTTTGCGGCGCAATCGCCATCCAACAGATGCCGCAAAAAGAAGTCCGCGCCCGCTTGCCAGGGGAGTTTGAGCGTAAAAACCCACAGGCTCGCGAACCACATGCGAGCATGATTGTGCAGATAGCCGGTTTGCACCAACTCCCGCGCCCAGGCATCGAAACATCGGATGCCGGTGTTCCCTGCTTCTGCCGCCGCCACGCTCTCCCGAAAAGCGGAGTCGTCGGCCTTACGAGCGTTGAGCAGGCGCACATCTTCTTCATACTGAAGCCAGACTATTGGATGGTTGTTAAGCCAGCCTTTCCAATAGGTTCTCCAGAATACTTCAGACACGAATGAATTGGCGGACCCAAGGCTATGGCGCGTCAGCAGCGCCTCGATCACCTCTTGCTCGGTGATGAGCCGATGGCGCAGGTAGGGGGATAGACGCGAGACAAAGCCTGGTTGATCCGGGCCGAGATCAGTGTTTCTGCCATCGCTATAAGCGCGGCCCATGGCGGGTAAAAACGCCGCCAGTTTGGCCACGCCCGCCGCCCGCGAGGGTTTAAGATCGAATATTGTCATGGGAGCAGAATTAGGCCATTTAACCCGCGCGGCCAGTCTCTTTTTCAGCGCGCGCGACACCAGGACCAATCTGAGCGCAGAGGGCGAGGGACAGCCGCGAAAACTCCGCCACGCTGAGTTCTTCCGCCCGAGCGGTTGGCTCGATCTGCGCGTCTGACAGTAGGGCCGTGGTATCGGCACCCAGGCTTTTCAGCGAGGCGCGCAGCATTTTGCGGCGTTGCCCAAAAGCCGCCGCCGTTACCTGTTCAAGCCGCAACACCGAACCGCAATCGGGCCGATCCTGGCGGGGAAGCATCTGGACGATGCTAGAGACCACTTTCGGCGGCGGGGTGAAGGCTTCGGGCGGAATATCGAACAACACGCCGCTTTGCGCGAAATAGCCGCTGATGACGGATAGGCGACCGTAAGCCTCATCGCCTGGCGCGGCTGTAAGCCGATCCGCCACTTCCTTTTGAAACATCAGCGTGAGCGATTCATACTGATCAATAGCGCGCAGCCACGCTATGACCAGCGGTGTGCCGACGTTATAAGGCAGATTGGCGATAATTCGGTACGGCGCGGGGCCGAGAGTCGTGGGGTCAAGCCCCAGCGCATCAGCCTCGATCACGGTCAGGCGTCCTGCGGCAAGCTCCACCAGGGTTGCGAGGGCTGCCACCATGCGCCGATCTTTCTCAATCGCCACCACATGCCCCGCGCCTTCCAGCAGCAGCGCACGGGTAAGCCCACCGGGGCCTGGGCCGACTTCGATCACAGTTCCAAGCTCAAGCGGCCCGCCCGCGCGGGCAATACGGCGGGTGAGGTTGAGATCGAACAGAAAATGTTGACCGAAGCGTTTATCCGCCGTTAGCCCTGCCGCTGCCACCGTAACACGTAGCGCGGGCAGCCGCTCGACGGCGGCGATAATCGGATCGTCGATCACGGTCAGATGCGAATGTCGATGGTGGCGGCTTGGCGCAAGTCGCGCAAACTCCGGCGGCCTTCGGCCTCCAGCCGCTCGCCCAACAGGCGCTGCCGGGCTTCATCGCGCGTTGGCAAGCTGGTCGCGGCGCGCTTTTCGCGGAGCAATAAGAGATGCAGCCCCGAAACCGTGCGAACGGGTTGGCTCACCTGCCCTGGTTGCAGGGCTTCTAGGGCTGTGAGCAGGGCCGGATCTATCTGCCCCGTCCGCACCCAACCGAGATCCCCGCCAGTCGTGGCCGAAGCGGAGTTGGAATACTGCTGGGCCACTGCCGAGAAGCGGGCACCACCGGCCAATTGGCGCGTGATTTCATCGACCAACCGCTGTGCTGCCGCATCCCCGCCTGCCGAATCGAAGGACAGAAAAATATCCGCCGCCAGATATTCCGGCTGGCCTTGGGAAGTTTTGCCTTCGGCAATCACCTGATCGACCTCATCATCTGAAATCGGGCGGAACGCGCGTACTTTCTGGCGGCTGAGAATATCCCAGCCCAAGCGCGCGCGAATCTGGTCCATCAGCGTATCGGCACGCAGGCCAGCCCGCTCGATGTCTTTCAACACAGAGCCTTTGGGGCGATTGTTGGAGGCTTCGAGCGCTTCAACATAGCCCTTTATTTCATCATCCTGAACAATGATGCCCCGGCGCTTGGCCTCTTGAGTCATCAGCTTTTCATCAATCATCGTGCGAAGCATGATCGGGAACAGCCGATTGCGGCTTTCGTCCGTCACCTGTTGACCCAAGCCGATCAGAATTTGAAAATCTGTGCGCTGGAGAATGTCGTAGATCGAAATAATCTCGTCATTCACCACAGCAGCAATGCGAAGCATTTCTTGCGCCTGAGCCGGTTTCGGCTGAACCCCGTGCTCAAGGCTGAGAGGGGCGACCGTTAGCAGCGCGGCCATAAGAGAGGATGTCACCAAGCGGGCCATAGCGCCGACCATTTCCTTAACCAGAATTTCTGAGCGGACCTTGCCCCATTCTGGCCCCAGCGGCAAGAGACGCTGCACACGCGCCCGCGCTTTCGGCACCGATTGGCAAGTAGGCTTCGGGCGGATAAGGTGACGGAAAGGGCAGGGATGACCTGCCGGAGATTTTTTGCCGTTAGGCTTTTGCAGTTGGAAAGACCCACCCCCATGAAAATGTCGTTTAGCGATCTGGACCTAGCCAAAAAAGGCACCTTGGTCGTGACCGTTGCCGAAGATCGCGCCCTGCTCGCCAGTGCCGCCCAGGTGGATGCGCTCACGCAAGGCGCGGTAGCGCGCGCGATGGCCGCCAGCCGCTTTACTGGCAAATTCGGCCAGACGTTAGAACTTTTGGCCCCCGTTGGTCTCGAGGCGAGCCGGGTTCTGCTTCTTGGGTTGGGTAAGCTCGCCGAATTGACCGATGCCAAAGCGGAAAGCCTGGGGGCCACGGCCTATGCCGCCGTCTCGGGCCAGCCGGAAACCCATCTGGCCGTCGCGCTCGATCCGCTGACGGGCGATCTCAGCACGGCCACCTTCGCCGCCCGCCTCGCTCACGGGGCGCATTTGCGCGCCTACCGCTTCGATAAATATCTGACCAAGCAAAAGGCCGAAGATAAGCCTTCCTTGGAAAAAATCACGGTTCTGTTGGCCGACCATAGCGCCGCCAAAAAAGCCTATGCCGATTTCGATAAGCTCGCCGATGGCGTTATCTACGCCCGCGATCTCGTGACCGAACCCGGCAATGTGCTTAACCCGGAAACTTATGCCGACCGGCTGAAGGATTTGGAAAAAGCCGGGCTTGAGATCGACGTTCTAACCCTGAAAGACCTGAAAAAGCTGGGTATGGGCGCGCTGATTGGCGTTGGCCAAGGCTCCAAGTCGGAGTCCCGCGTTGTCGTTATGTGCTGGAACGGCGGGAAAGATGGCGCAGCCCCGGTGGCGTTCGTGGGTAAGGGCGTAACCTTCGATAGCGGTGGCCTGTCGCTGAAGAGCGCCAAGGGCATGGAAGACATGAAGTGGGACATGGGCGGCTCGGCAGCCGTCGTCGGCACGCTGCTGGCGCTTGCAGGCCGTAAGGCGAAGGTTAATGCCGTTGGCATTGTTGGCCTTGTCGAAAACATGCCCTCGGCCAATGCCCAGCGCCCCGGCGATGTGGTTACCAGCATGAGCGGCCAGACCATCGAAGTGCTGAATACCGACGCCGAAGGCCGTTTGGTGCTGGCCGATATTCTTTGGTACACGCAAGACCGCTTCAAGCCCGTCGCCATGATTAATCTTGCCACCTTGACCGGCGCGATCATCACCGCCCTGGGCCATGAGCACGCCGGGCTGTTCGCCAATAACGACGCGCTGGCCGACGCCATTCTGACCGCAGGCAAAGATACGGGCGAAACCCTATGGCGCATGCCGCTCGGCGAAGCCTATGACAGTCTTCTGAAATCCCCCATCGCCGACATGAAGAATATCGGCGACGGCGGCGCGGGCAGCACAGTGGCCGCTGTGTTCTTGCAACGCTTCGTGAATGAGGTGCCGTGGGCGCATCTCGACATCGCGGGCGTGGCTTGGGCGAATAAGGACAAGGGCGTGGTGCCGAAAGGCGCTTCCGGCTGGGGCGTGCGCTTGCTCGACCAGTTAGTGAAAACCCACTACGAAGCCTAAGGGTTTTTAGCCGCTATGACCGACTGGAGCTTCTACCACCTCACGCGCGCATCGCTGGAGGAGGCTTTGCCGAAGCTGCTGGAGCGCGTGATAGCGGCGAATCTGCGAGCGGTTGTGCTGTGCGGGTCGGAAGAACGGGTGGAGGCGCTGAACGCCCACCTCTGGACCTACGATCCCGCCAGCTTCCTCCCCCACGGCACCGTGAAAGAGGGCATGGCAACGCGCCAACCCATCTGGCTCACCGCTGTGGACGAAAACCCGAACAGCGCAACCGTGGCGCTATTAACCGAAGGCGTAAGCCTAGCCAATCCAGGCGCTTACGCCCGTATCCTCGACATCTTCAATGGCCGCGACGAACTCGCAGTGGCCGCCGCGCGCCTGCGCTATAAAGAGGCGAAGACGGCGGGGCATTGGTTGAAGTATTATCAGCAGAGCGACCGGGGGTGGACGCTCGCGCATGAGGCGAAGCCGGCGGAGACATCGGCTTAATCGGCGAGACCGACGAAGACTGCAATAGATCGGTTGATGCGGATCATCTCGCTGTCTTCGAGCTTACCGATGCGTTTCCCGAGCTTGGATCGGCTCACTGTTGTGATCTTATCGATCATGATCTGCGATGGCTTTTCGAGACCGTTTTCCGTCGATGGTACAATAGGAATTCGGAATATCTCAGCGTCGGTCAGGTTGCTGGTGAAACCGCAGAACGTCACCGATTCGCCGCTGAAAGTATCACTTTGAACGATGACGATGGGGCGAGGCTTTCCCGCGTAGTCCTTTCCTCCGGCAACTGTCCAGACTTCTCCACGCTTGGGTGAGATATCCGTCATTCGGTATCGTTCCATTCGTCATCGAATAAGGAGTCGATGAAGGCCAGATCGTCCTTTTCCTGCGGACTATTTGCCACGGCAAGACATTGCCGCCGGGCTTCCTCCTTGAAGCTCTCGGATCGTGTGTCGGGAACCCATATTTGGAGCGGGCGCATTCCCTGCGCGCGCATCCTGTCCCGGTAGGCTTGCACCTTGTCTCGAGAGGGGCTGGCAGCCTTTCCCTTTCCAGGTCCGCCTCGAGACTTTCCGACTTGCACGATAGGGCCTCTTCATGGCGTGACATGTAACCTTGAGTATGGGTTTTTAAGGAAACAAATGCAATCGCTCGGGTTATGATTGAGTATGCGGCTGAAGCCTCACCCCGCCCGCAAAAACCGCGCTGCTGCATCGCGCTCGAACAAGTATAGCAGAATCCGCATCGCCTTACCGCGTTCGGAAACCAAATCCGGGTCTTTCCCCAACAGGTTCAGCGCATCCGTCCGCGCCGTCAGCAGCAGTTCTTCCTGTTGGATCGGATCACAGAGCTTGAACCCCGGCAACCCGCTTTGCTTGGTGCCCAGCACTTCGCCGGAGCCGCGCAGGCGCAAGTCTTCTTCGGCGATGCGGAAGCCGTCTTCGCTCTCGCGCAGGATTTTCAGGCGGGCGCGGGCGACCTCCCCCAAGGGGGCCTGATAGAGCAGCAGGCAGGTGGAACGCTCTCCCCCACGCCCAACGCGGCCCCGCAACTGGTGGAGTTGGGCGAGGCCGTAGCGTTCGGCGTGCTCGATCACCATAATAGTCGCCTCCGGCACATTGATGCCGACTTCGATGACGGTGGTAGCGACTAGAATTTTGAGATCGCCGCGCGCAAACGCCCCGATAGCCGCGTCTTTCTCCGCTGCCTTCAAGCGCCCATGCACGAGGCCGACGATTCCCGGCCCGAAAACCTGTTCCAGCGCCGCCGCGCGTTCAGTGGTTGCCGCCAGATCGACCAGTTCCGACTCCTCGACCAGCGGGCAGACCCAATAAACCCGCGCGTTGCTTTGGATAGCCCTGCCAACGGCGTAAACAACCTCCTCCAGCCGCTCCAGGGGCAGGGCGCGCGTATCAATGGGTTTGCGGCCAGGGGGTTTTTCCAGCAGCCGCGAGACATCGAGATCACCGTAGGCGGTGAGGGCGAGACTGCGCGGAATCGGCGTTGCTGTCATCACCAGCACGTCAACGCCCCGGCCCTTACTGGCAAGGGCTAAACGCTGATGCACGCCGAAGCGGTGTTGTTCGTCAATCACGGCGACGGCTAAATCTTGAAACACAACATCTTCTTGAAACACAGCGTGGGTGCCAATCAGAAGATCAATTTCCCCCGCTGCCAGCCGCGCCAGCAGCGCTTCGCGTGGTTTGCCCTTATCTCGGCCCGTCAGGATCGCCACCCGTAGCCCTACGGCGTCGGCCAGCGGCCCGATGGTTTCGGCGTGCTGGCGCGCAAGAATTTCCGTCGGGGCCATCAGCGCCCCTTGTGCGCCCTCTTCGATCGCCACGGCCAGAGTGAGCAGCGCCACCACGGTTTTGCCGCTGCCAACATCGCCCTGAAGCAGGCGCAACATGCGCTTGTCCGACGCGAGATCGGCATCAATTTCCGCCAGCGCCTGTTCCTGGCTATTGGTGAGGGAGAAGGGCAGGGCCGCCCGCAACGCCGCCCGCAATATGCCGCCATTCTGCGCCGCTGCCGCCAGCGCCCGGCCCGTCAGGCGCTTATGATGCTCGCGTAATAGGAGAAGCGCCATTTGATTGGCGAGGATTTCATCATAGGCCAAGCGCTGCCGGGCGGGATTGTCGGGTGCAAGATCGGCTTCGGACTGCGGGTGATGCAGGGCGCGCACAGCATCCGCCCACACCGGCCAGCCGCGCGCTTTCACCAGCGGCGGATCGGCCCATTCCGGCAGGTCCATCACGCGCGACAAGGCCGCCTCCACCAGGGCTGCAAGCACCTTGGGCGTAATTCCTGCCGTCATCGGGTAGATCGGTTGCGGCTCGGTCGCGCGGGTGAAACTCTCTAACCCGCCCACGAAATCTGGGTGCGCCATTTGTTTTTCGACGCCGAAGGCTTCGATTTTTCCAGCAATTACCCGCTCTTCACCCAAAGGCAGCAGCTTTGCGATATAGTCGCCCTTGGCATGGAAGAAGATCAAATGCAAAAAACCGCTCGCATCGCGCACCCGCACCCGCCAGGGGTGGCGGGGGCTGTCTGGCGCGCGGTGATCTTCTACCGTTACTCGCAGGGCCGCGCTCTCGCCCGGCACTGCGTCGGCAATCGAGTCGCGCGGACGATGCTCCGACAGGCCGACCGGGCGGTGCCACAGCAGATCGACGACCGAGTTCAACCCCAGCTTCGCCAACAGCTTTGCCCGCGCCGGCCCAACCTTGGGCAGCGCTTCCAATGCAGCGAACAGCGGGAAGAGAATTTCGGGGCGCAAACCGGGTATCCTATCTTTCACCGCTGACAGGCGGTGGGGAGCGGTCTATATCCATCCCCGATTTCGGACAAGCACGAACCAACGAGGCTCCAGTGACCGAAAAGTTAAACACGACCGAAGACCTAACCCTGCGCCGCAAACGCATTCTGTTTCAAGCCCGGCACCGGGGGACGAAAGAGGCCGATTTGCTGATTGGCCGCTTCGTGGAAGCCCATCTTGCCGGGTTCGATGTGCTCGATCTCGACGCGCTGGAAGCCGTTATGGCGGAACAAGATCTCGATTTGGTCGCCTGGATTATCGGCGGCCTCACCCCGCCGCCCGCTGCAAATACCCCTATGCTCGCCCGCATTATCGCCTACCATACGGCCTAACCTCGACTGGATGCCCGATGAGCCTCGCTAAAACTCCCGCTTGGTACGCTGCCCCCGGCAGGC